>URLF01000006.1 GCA_900548705.1 uncultured Porphyromonadaceae bacterium
AATTTTAAGAAAATTTCAACCATTATTTGGGAATCACAGAGTTTTGAGTTATTTTTGCAGTAGTTTTCCTGCCACAAAACAGGAGACATCACGCAAGCCATCCCGCCACCGCCGGATGACTTCATCCGCTTGTATGATATCAGCAAGGATTTATGCTTAAAAACTTTTTCATATCGATGCTCGGCGCGATTGCCGGGTTCTGGATTTCAATGATGCTTATGGTCGTTGTCGGGTTCGCCGTCGTAATCGGATCCGCAGCTTCCGCGTTTGTCAGCTCACAGTCAACCAACACCTCCATCGAGAAGGAGTCCGTGCTTGAGATATGCTTCGACTCCAACATCGAGGAAAGACCGACACCCCGCAACTTCGAAGCCGTCCTGAACCAGTCGCCCGGTTCACAGACCCTCCCCAACATCCTGCGGGCAATCCGTGCCGCCAAGGATGACGACTGCATCGAAGGCATATACCTCAAATGCGACGGCTCAGCCGCAGGCTTCGCCACCCGCGAGGCAATCACACGCGCCCTCGTCGATTTCAAGAAATCAGGCAAATGGATAATGGCATACGCCGACAGCTATATGCAGGGAGACTACTATATGGCCTCCTGCGCTGATTACCTCTACCTCAATCCCGCCGGGTCGGTCGATGTAAGAGGTATCACCTCGACAATCCCCTTCTTCAAAGGGCTGCTCGACAAAGTAGGGGTCGAGATGCAAGTCTTCAAGGTAGGCACCTACAAAAGCGCCGTCGAGCCATACATCCTTGACAACATGAGCGACGCCAACCGCGAGATGACCCAGTTCTTCATCAACAACATCTGGAACGGAATAGCCTCACGCATCGCCGAGAACCGAGGGGTGAAAGTGGCGACCGTAAACCAGTGGGCCGACTCACTGGTGGCATTCGACAGCCCCCAGCAGCTTGTCGACCTGAAAGTGGTCGACGCCCTGAAATACGCCGACGAGGTCGAGGAGGAACTCAAAGGGATGACCAATGTCAAGAAAGGTAAAGACCTCCGCCTTATTGACTACGCCGCCTACAACACCCTCACCGACGCTCCCCACGAAAAGAAAGAGAAAAACAAGATAGCCGTCTACTACGCCTGCGGTGACATCACCGACGACGGCGACGGCGGCATCACCGCCACCAACGTGGTACCCGACATCCTCGACCTCGCCAAGGACGACGACATCCAGGCCCTGGTGTTGCGCGTCAACTCAGGCGGAGGCTCAGCCTACGCCTCGGAACAGATCTGGCACGCGCTCGAAGTGTTCAAGTCCAAAGGGAAGACCTTCTACGTCTCCATGGGCGATTACGCCGCATCCGGAGGTTATTACATCTCCTGCGGAGCTGAGAAAATCTACGCCGAGCCCTCCACCCTCACCGGTTCGATCGGCATCTTCGGAATGATTCCCTGCGCCAAAGAGCTAATCACCGACAAGCTCGGAGTGAACTTCGGGGTTGTCTCCACCAACGCCAACGGAGCGTTCCCCTCGCTGTTCGAGCCTGCCACCCCGTTCCAGGCACAGCGTCTCCAAGGTTCAATCAACCGTGGATATGAGCTGTTCACCTCCCGCTGCGCCGAGGGACGCCACATCCCCCAGGATTCCATCAAAGCCATCGGAGAGGGACGCGTGTGGGATGGACGCACCGCCAAGAAACTCGGCCTTGTCGACGAACTCGGCGGCCTGCAGGCCACCATCGACGCCCTGGCCAAGAAGATGGACTACGACAAATACCAGGTCGTTGTCTATCCCGAAGTCGAGAAATCCTTCTGGGATGTCATCGCCGAGATGCCGACCCAGGTCAAAGCCAACGCCCTGCGTGAGGAGCTTGGCACCTATTATCCAGTCTATATGGAGCTTAAGCGACTTGAGAACCTTGAGCCGGTGCAAGCCCGAATGATGCCTGTGACCCTGCAGTGACAAAAAACAAACTCATATCAAACCTCTTGCTTCTCCCCACGTCGAAAATTTACGGCCTGGGGGTAGGGATTCGCAACCTTATGTTCAAGTGGCGCATCCTGAAACAGCGGGAGTTTGACGTGCCGGTGGTGGTGGTCGGCAACCTCGCCGTCGGAGGCACCGGCAAGACCCCACATGTCGAATATATCCTCGAACTTCTCAAGTTCAAATACCATATCGGGATGATTTCCCGGGGCTACAAGCGCAAGACAAAAGGGTTCGTCCTGGCCACCCGCCGCTCCACCCCCCTCGACATCGGCGACGAGCCATATCAGATTTACCAGAAATTCGGGCGCGACATAACTGTCGCCGTCTGCGAAGACCGCTGCGCCGGCATCGAGGAGTTGCTGCGCATCGACCCGAAAATCAACCTGATTGTCCTCGATGACGCCTTCCAGCACAGGTATGTCAAACCAACCGTGTCGATTGTCCTCACCGACTTCAACGCCCCGGTGTTCTCCGACTCCCTCCTCCCTCACGGAAGGCTGCGCGAACCGATGGGGGCTATCTACCGCGCCGACATGGTGGTGGTCACCAAATGCCCCGAACGCCTCAAGGCCATCGAATACCGCATATTCAAGAACAGCCTGAAACTCTTCCCCTACCAGGGACTCTTCTTCTCGGCGATAGAGTATTCCCCCCTCCAGCCCCTATTCCCCGACGAAGCCCTGCAGCCCCCCTACCTCAGCTGGCTTACCGAGGCTGATTCCATACTGGCCCTCTCAGGCATCGCCAACCCCAAACCATTCGTGCGTTATCTGCGCGGCTTCCACGCCAAGGTAAAGGTAAAGCAATACCCCGACCATCACAACTTCACCCGCCGCGACCTCGACAGCCTGCTGAGACGCTTCAACGAGATGGAGGGGGAGCGCAAGCTCCTCATCACCACGGAGAAAGACGCCGTGCGCCTGATCAACAATCCCTACTTCCCCCAGGAGCTGAAAGACTGCGCCTACTACCTGCCGGTCAAAGTGAAATTCGACCCACACAATGTCGACACCTTCGACGACGAGCTGCAGAAACTGCTGCTCAACTCCATAAAATAATCCCGCAGACAGACCGACTCCGGACCGGACCACTCCTCCTCTCTCTTCTCACAACTGAACCAACCTCCGGTCCCCGACGTTTCAACATAAGCATCCCTTGGCCACAAATTCCCCCACCGGGCCGGGGAGACATCAAAACAACCGGTTAATCTTACTACCCATGTTAGAAAAAATCAACCAGACAGCTGATTTCCTCCGCTCCAAAGTGAGCGACATGCCCAAAATCGCCATCATCCTCGGCACAGGCCTCGGCCCTATCGCCGACCTCATCGAAGAGAAGACCGTAATCCCCTATTCCCAGATTCCCAACTTCCCCGTCTCTACCGTCGAAGGCCATAGCGGCAACTTCATATTCGGCAACCTCGCCGGGAAACGGGTCATGGCCATGCAGGGACGCTTCCACTACTATGAGGGTTACGACATGAAGACCGTGACCTTCCCCGTTCGCGTGATGCGTGCCCTCGGTGTGGAGACCCTCATCGTCTCCAACGCCGCAGGCGGAATGAACAAGGAGTTCCTTGTAGGCGACGTGATGGTGATCACCGACCATATCAACCTCTTCCCCGAGAATCCTCTCCGTGGCAAGAATTACAACGAGCTTGGCACACGCTTCCCCGCCATGACCGAGGCCTACTCGAAACGCCTCGTGGCCATCGCCGATGCCATCGCCCAGGAAAAGAAGATACGCCTGATGCACGGCGTGTATGTCGGCACCACCGGCCCCACCTTCGAGACCCCCGCCGAATATGAGTATTTCCGTATCATCGGCGGCGACGCCGTGGGTATGTCCACCGTGCCCGAAGTCATCGTGGCCAACCACGGCGGTATGGAGGTGTTCGGTCTTTCAGTCATCACCGACCTCGGAGGCAAGGACATCACCCAGGTACCCACCCACGAGGAGGTGCAGCAGGCAGCCATCACCGCCGAACCTGTCACCAAGATGCTCGTCCACGAGCTTATCGCTCGTCTCTGAGACCGGGCATACCGCCGTAATCCCACGGCTTAAGTCTCACGCAGATTACCGCGTCCGGGCGCAATCTGCGTGAGATTTCGTAAACAACAACAGTCCAATCCCAAAACCCGAAAACAATGGACGAAAAAGCTACCGAAATATCCTCGCTCGGCGAGTTCGGACTCATCGACCGCCTCACCCGTGACTTCCCCCTGCGCAACAGCTCCTCGCTCAAAGGTGTCGGCGACGACTGCGCCGTGATGCAATATCCCGACACCGACGTGCTGGTATCCACCGACCTCCTTGTAGAGGGCATCCACTTCGACCTCACATATGTGCCGCTCAAACACCTCGGCTACAAAGCCGCCGTGGTCAACTTCTCCGACATCTACGCCATGAACGGCCATCCCCGCCAGATCACAGTCTCGCTGGCCATCTCGCGCCGCTTCACAGTGGAACATATGGAGGAGCTTTACGCCGGCATCCGACTCGCCTGCGACATCTACGGCGTAGACCTCGTGGGGGGTGACACCACCTCATCCCGCTCCGGACTCGTGATTTCAATCACCGCCATCGGCGACGCTCCCCGCGACCGCATCGTCTACCGTTCCGGAGCCAAGGACACCGACCTCATCTGCGTCTCCGGCGACCTTGGAGCCGCCTACATGGGCCTCCAGCTCCTCGAAAGGGAGAAAGTAGCCTCCGCCGGCCAGAAAGACTTCGTGCCGCAGTTCGGCGGAAAAGAGTACCTCATCGAGCGCCAGCTCAAACCTGAGGCGCGCCGCGACGTGATAGAGAACCTCGCCAAACACGGCATCATCCCCACCTCCATGATGGATGTCTCCGACGGCCTTTCATCCGAGCTGCTGCATATCTGCAAAGCCTCCGATGTCGGATGCCGTGTCTACGAAGACCGCATCCCCATCGACTACCAGACAGCCCTGATGGCCGAGGAGCTGAATATGAAACTCGTCACCGCCGCGATGAACGGCGGCGAGGACTACGAGCTGCTATTCACCATCCCCCTCCACGCCCACGAGGAAATCAAGAAAATCCCCGGCGTAAAGGTCATCGGCCACATCACAAAGCCCTCCCTGGGAGCCGCCCTCATCACCCGCGACGGCGCCGAAATCCCCATCAAGGCCCAAGGCTGGAATCCCCTCGCCGAATAGCCCCAGAAACATCCCCCCTTGAACGTCGGTGTGTCGAAATCCTTCCCCGACGGAACCATAACTGCTTACCAAACGATTCCGAAGGAATCATATATCTGAATAGCCGTGGGTTGGCGCGAGTGCAAAGTCCCCTTGAGGGACTGGCACGGAGCGGCAACCCACGGTTGTATTTCACCAAATATGGGAAGGTGCTGCAGAACTCTCCATCGTTTCATCCAGTTACGGGAGTGGTACGCGTGCTATTCATACAAAGGTTTCCTCTCTCAAAATTTTCATCAAATTTTACGTCTCTGATTTGTGGAATTCAAAAGATTTATATATCGTTGCGCATCTACACAATGCGCCTCCTAAAAATCACGACCAACCATTCATAATCATCATATAAATGAAAGCCATAAAGAACATCTTTTTTATTGTCACTGTATATGTTACAGTGACTCTCATTGTTGTATGCAACCAAAACGTAGAACCCCCGATAACAACTCTATACAATCAACGAGAAACAATTGTAAACTCTTCTAAAAGATCGGCAGCCGAAGCAATCAAAGTTGCCCAAGAAGCATATGGAGCCTTCTTTGGCGAGAACCCATCATCACGCATTGATAATGAATATTCATCACTCTTTATCATTAGCTCCAACTCAAAATATAATTCTCGTTCGGCGACCGATACATGTTTATATATTGTAAATTTCGGGAATGAGAAAGGCTTTGCTATTGTTGCTGCCGATAGGGCGGCAAGTTCAGTAATCTCACGTCTAGCACCTATTATGGGACACAGAAACTCGCAATAATGGTTTGTGACCTTATTAACGTATATGACACCTACCAAGCTCTCGGGTTTCATATTCAACCCTGGCGAGAATTTGGAGATGACACATCTTTATACAACCCTTTACCCACCATCAGCAGGTCTATATTACTGTTAAACGGTTTAAAAGCGACTGATATAGGAGAAATGTCTCACTATTGGATAATAGATGGACAGAAGAAATTCACAGCACGCCACCACTATCCTACCAAGGAAGGTTCCAAACCTTGGGTTGATATTATTACCGACACCTACTCTAGAGACATGTTCCACATTAATTGGAGCGTTGGAGGTAATGGAGATGGATGGTATGAAAAGGGACCTTTCTATTCTGATTTCTCTAATGAACAATATCTCAACGTGCAGTATACCGAAATATCACTCCCGTAAAACATAATAAAAAACGTCCATAACCAATGCATCTCAGGGGCATTGATGCAAGTCTCGCGTATATGTTTTGGAATTTATGGAATTGTAAACATTACTTGTATTTGCGGAATGGTAATGATATCTTTGTGAGACATCACCATTTATTATGCGTGCCATAGGCCTTCCTGCAAGGTAAATAGAATGCCAGAATGGCTTAATAACAAGCAGGGTTCAAGGCCTTTATGATAACCAACTATAAATCAACGCATTACATCTGCACAAAAGAGAATATTTCCAACTCACTGAAAACCAATCGGTTATCCATTGTCAATTTTTTTACTTTTTCCGAACTCATAAGCAACTATAAACCAGCAAGATACAATTTCACCTGTAGACAGTTTCTTCAGTGGAGATTTTGTCTACTATTCTAACTTTTTCATAATTTTGCCATCAGAAATTCAGTGTATAGGAAGCTAATTAGATTCCTCATTCAAAAACATATGAAATCATGCTACAAAGATTCCACCTTAACTCACTGAAACATATAGCGGCCGCGACAGCCATTTTTGTCGCCGCGACCTCCTGCTCAGACGACAACAAGACTTATCAGGAAGATGTCCGTTTCACCCAAGAGCAATCTCCCGTTGTTGTGGCCGAAGCCTCCGACAATTCGGGAACAATAAATTTCGACATCGCCTTTGAGGCAGCCTCCAACTGGCAGATTTCCGCCAAAGACCTTCTCAATCAAGCCCAACTCGCTAATTGGGTAAGCTTTTCATCAAATACAGGAGAAGAAGGCTGTCATACACTTGAAATAAAACTTGCAACCAACCAACTCGCTGAGGAACGCGCTGCAATAGTCGAAATTGCCTGCAACGGAAAATCAATCAGCTTCACGGTCGTGCAGAAATCATCCTCACCTGTCCCGAATCCCAACGAAGCATATATCAATCCCGGCAAAATTGTCAGCAAAGTCGAATATTTCGACCATTTAGGCCACCTCGAATATCCGGTAAGAACATTGGTTTTCACTTATGATCAAGACAAGCGGCTCATCGCTGTAACCATCACCAACACCCACCTGCAACAAACAGAGACATTAACCATTGAAATAGCGACAGAGGGCAACACAAACAAAGTGACATTCAAAACCCGGGGTGATTTGACCAACGACGGGGATGTCTACGCGATTGTCAATGGCAAGACTGCCATAGGCTACCCCTACCTTTCGGTAGTGTTCCCGTCTGACATCAGACCTCTTTCATTCGACTACAACCCTCAGTCATTGTATAGCCTGAAGTGTGCCGACTTCAATTATTCTTTTAGATGGGCAGATGGAAATCTTGCCAAGATACAATGCCACACGTTCCCAACAACCAACTACGACCTCTCATATTCCACGTTGCCAAACGACTACAACATCGACATAAATTATCTTATCGGATATCTGAATGCATGGCCATACCTATATCCCGGCTTCCATGTTCTCGCCATGATGAATCTTGTAGGGATACGTTCCATAAACCTTGCGGAATCATCTTATTATGGTGGGGGAGGTTCTGATACTCATGGATATTCCTTTACGTCCGGGGTGACAACAGAGTCTGGCGAAACCGTGAACGGAATTACTGCGACAGGGATAGCGACAATAAAGATTTATCTCACAGATTGAAGGAGCGTTCATCAAACCCGATAAATGCGTCCGCAATCATTTAGGGCAATATATTCGATAGATAACAATTATCGATATCACCTCCAATAGTGAATAAATATATCAATATCAAAAACAATTAAATTAAAAGGTATGAAGTGCAACTCAAAATTCATGCGCCTCGCGTCAATCGCGACCGTAGCACTTGTCGCCATGACCTCCTGCTCTGACGACGACAAGAATTATCCCGCCGATGTCTATCTCACAGGAACATTCGAACCGGTGCAAGTAGTAGGTGCATCCGGCACAAAAGAGCCCGGCTCAACCGGTTCGGCGGCATTCAATATCACATTTGACGCCGCAGGAGACTGGAGCATATCCGCCCACAACCTTTTCAATCCCCAGGAGACCGCCGGCTGGGTGAAGTTTTTCACCAACGTGGGCAGTGAAGGTAGTCAGCTTGTAGGCGTGTACGCCGACGCGAATCCCTCCACTGAGGAACGAGCCGCAACGATTGAGATAAACTGCAAGGGCACATCTGTCTCATTCACTCTTATCCAGCAGGCCATCGCCGGGGTCGTCAATCCCAACACCTCCTTCATCAACAAGGGCAAAACTGTCACGAAAATCGTCTATGGCGATTCGCATACCCGGAATTTCACATACTCCACTGGAAACATTCTGGATGGCATCGAGGATGTCTTCACCCTCGACGACGACAAGGAAGACATTCTCAAAACGACAATTACCTCTGACGCACGTGTGACTCCTGCCGGAATAGCTGTGAACAAGGTAGTTGTAACGAGTAACCAGATGCAGAATGCCACATATGGAGTAGTCAACGGAAAAATCGCGGTCGCATATATGGGTACCAATGCCGCCCTCGGGAACACTTGCATACCCTACACTTACGGCTACAACGCGTCAGGCAATCTGACCAATGTGACAAGCACAGATACCTCTCTCAACCTGGGCTGGACAAACGGCAATCTCACCTCCTTCAATACTGATATAGCAAGTCAGTCGGCCCCGGTAAATTGCAACCAGACTGCCACCTATGGCAACGAGCTTAACAACGCCAACATAGACCTGGTTTGGTTCTTGAACCTGACTGACCCCGGCTTCCTCCATGATGTTGCCCCGGCTATGAACCTCATGGGCGTCCGCTCCCTGAACCTGCCGGATGCTGTCGTTGACACAAGAAATGGCCTTGCTCCTGCAAGATTAACTTACACCTACTCCGACGGTGTGACAGACGAGAAAGGCAACATTGTCTCCGGACTGACAATGACCACGAACAGCGGCGACGTTGTAAAGGTATATTACGGAGAGTAATCCCGCTCCTGATCGCATAGACTGAAAAAGTCGGGGGGGCGACATTTGAATGTCGCCACCCCGACTTTTTGTTTGTCATTAGGGGGATTTTTCGTAACTTTGTATTTCATCCGGGAGCAGAACACCGGGCCGCAGGACTCCCTCCCGACCCGTTTTCCGCCCCACAACCAAATAAAACCGACTGAAATGCCAGAAGTATCACAGCGCGGCACAATCATGCCCGCCTCCCCCATACGCCGTCTCGTCCCACTGGCCAACAAGGCCATAGCTCGGGGCGTGAAGGTCTATCGTCTGAATATCGGCCAGCCCGACATCCCGACTCCCCCCGAAGGGCTGGAAGCCCTCAAGCATATCGACCGCAAGGTCTTGGAATACAGTCCGTCTGAAGGGTTGCTGTCGTTGCGCGAGAAGCTGCGCGAGTATTACAAACGTTACAACATCGATGTCGAGACTGACGACATCATCGTGACCACCGGCGGCTCCGAAGCCGTGCTTTTCGCATTCATGGCCTGTCTCGATCCCGGCGACGAGATTATCGTCCCCGAGCCTGCCTATGCCAACTACATGGCGTTCGCCATATCGGCGGGGGCGAAAATCGTGACCCTTCCCTCCTCCATCGACGAAGGTTTCGCCCTCCCCCCGATGGAGAAGTTCGAGGAGCTTATCACCCCCCGCACCAAGGGCATCCTCATCTGCAACCCCAACAACCCGACGGGATACCTCTACACGATGAAGGAGATGGTCCAGCTACGCGACATCGTGAAGAAACATGACCTTTTCCTCTTCTCCGACGAGGTTTACCGCGAGTTCTGCTACACGGGCGCACCATACATCTCGGCGTTCCACCTGCCCGGTATCGAGGAGCAGGTGGTGCTTATCGACTCGGTGTCGAAGCGCTACAATGAGTGCGGAATCCGTGTGGGCGCACTGATTACCAAGCACAAGGAACTGAAAAAGAATGTCATGAAATTCTGCCAGGCCCGTCTCAGCCCCCCGTTGCTGGGCCAGATTGTGGCGGAGGCCTCGATTGACACCCCGCAGGAATACATGCTGGCGACATACAACGAATATGTCGAGCGGCGCAAGTTCCTCATCGACGAGCTGAACAAGATTCCCGGGTGCTACTCCCCGATTCCCATGGGGGCGTTCTACACCGTGGCAAGGCTCCCGGTGGATGACGCCGACCGCTTCTGCGCCTGGTGTCTGGAGGAATTCGAATATGAGGGGCAGACCGTCTTCATGGCTCCCGCGTCAGGCTTCTACACAACTCCCGGAATGGGCAAGGATGAGGTACGCATCGCCTATGTCCTCGAAAAGGAGGAGCTGCGCAAGGCCATCGACACCCTGCGCCATGCCCTTGAGGCATATCCGGGACGCACCTTGTGACCCGCCACGGCGACGTGACATGACAGTCGCCCCGGCCCCGAGCCACATACGACACTGACAGTCACGGCTGACATACCCCCTCCGGTATGTCAGCCGTAACTGCTTAATCACCCAAGCATTACACAGACCGACTGACACGCGGCCATGACAGCGCCCTATTTTTAAACCCGGCGGCAACCTTTTTGGCACAATGTTTGTTTCATTTATGAATCGGAGCAGGAAAAGCCCCTCCGGGGGTATGCCTGATGCTCCCACGTTCAACTCTACCGAAACAAGAAACAAAAACATAAAAACTCTACAACTATGGGAAAAATCATAGGCATCGACTTAGGAACGACCAACTCATGTGTGGCCGTGCTTGAAGGCAAAGACCCCGTCGTAATACCCAACTCTGAAGGCCGCAACACCACCCCCTCCGTGGTAGCTTTCGTTGACGGCGGCGAACGCAAGGTCGGTGACCCCGCCAAACGTCAGGCCATCACCAACCCCGGACGTACTATCTACTCCATCAAACGATTCATGGGCGAGACCTACGACCAGGTACAGAAAGAAATCGAACGTGTGCCTTACAAGGTCGTGAAAGGCTCAAACGGCACTCCCCGCGTCGAAATCGACGGCCGTGAATATACCCCCCAGGAAATCTCCGCGATGATTCTTCAGAAGATGAAGAAGACCGCCGAGGATTACCTCGGACAGGAAGTGACCGAGGCTGTCATCACAGTCCCCGCCTACTTCAACGACTCCCAGCGTCAGGCCACCAAGGAGGCCGGTGAGATCGCAGGCCTTACCGTAAAACGTATCGTCAACGAGCCTACCGCAGCCGCCCTCGCCTATGGTCTCGACAAGAGCGACAAAGACCAGAAAATCGCCGTCTTCGACCTCGGTGGCGGTACATTCGATATCTCCATCCTGGAACTCGGTGACGGGGTGTTCGAGGTTAAATCGACCAACGGAGACACCCACCTCGGTGGCGACGACTTCGACCATGTAATCATCGACTGGCTCGCCGACGAGTTCATCAAGGATGAGGGTGTAGACCTCCGTCAGGACCCTATGGCCCTCCAGCGTCTGAAAGAGGCTGCCGAGAAAGCCAAAATCGAGCTTTCCTCGACCACTTCGACCGAAATCAACCTCCCCTACATCATGCCTGTCAACGGTATTCCAAAGCACCTTGTGAAGACCCTGACACGCGCGAAATTCGAGCAGCTCGCCGATAAGCTCATCAACGCCACAATCGCTCCCTGCGAGCAGGCGCTGAAAGACGCAGGCCTCAAGGCCTCCGACATTGACGAGGTAATCCTCGTCGGTGGTTCGACCCGTATTCCCGCAATCCAGCAGATTGTGGAGAAATTCTTCGGCAAAGCTCCCTCCAAGGGTGTCAACCCCGACGAAGTTGTTGCCGTAGGCGCAGCCATCCAGGGCGGTGTCCTCTCCGGCGATGTCAAGGATGTCCTCCTGCTCGACGTAGTGCCCCTGTCGGTCGGCATCGAGACCCTCGGCGGCGTGATGACAAAGCTCATCGAAGCCAACACCACCATCCCGACCCGCAAGAGCGAGACATTCTCCACCGCGGCCGACAACCAGCCTTCGGTTGAAATCCACGTCCTCCAGGGCGAGCGTCCCCTTGCCAAGGATGACAAGACCCTCGGCAAGTTCCACCTCGACGGCATCGCACCCGCTCCCCGTGGCATTCCTCAGATTGAGGTCACCTTCGAAATCGACGCGAACGGTATCCTCAACGTGTCAGCCAAGGATAAAGCCACCGGCAAGGAACAGAGCATCCGTATCGAGGCATCATCCGGCCTTACCGACGAGGAAATCAAGCGTATGAAGGCTGAGGCAGAAGCCAACGCCGCAGCCGACGCCAAGGAGAAGGAGCGCATCGACACCCTCAACAAGGCCGACGCGATCGTCTTCCAGACCGAGAAGCAGCTCTCAGAACTCGGCGACAAGATTCCCGCCGACAAGAAAGCAGCCATCGAGGCAGCCGTCAACAAACTGAAAGACGCCCATAAGGCACAGGATGTAGCAGCCTGTGAAGCCGCCATCAAGGAAATCGAAACCACCTTCGGCGCAGCCCAGCAGGACATCCTCAACGCCCAGGCGCAGGCCCAGGCCAACGCCAACCCCGGCGCTGGAGCCAACCCCGGTGCCCAGCAGGGTCCCGCCGCCGGTCCCGATGACCACGTCACCGACGTCGACTTCGAGGAAGTGAAGTAATCCTCCCCGACCAACGATAACAGAAAAGGGTGTAGCTCGCCGAGCCACACCCTTTTCTTATTTGCGCGTTTATTCACATAAAACCCAACTCATACAGTAAAAATTCCGTAATAAAATCCTATCAAACAGGATTAAGCTCCGAAAAATTTACTACTTTTGCGGTATGAATTCTGTATTGGCTAAATATGGCAATTTTCCTGTGAGCGCTACCGCTTTAGCGCTGGAATTTCCTGAGATAAGGAAACCGGCGCAGAAGCTTGGGTTGCTTGAGCGGAATGGTGACATTATACGTCTCAAGCGGGGACTGTATGTTTGTTCGAAAAAAGTCAGTGGGAAAACCATTTCTCTTGAACTGGTCGCCAACAGACTGATGACTCCGTCGTATGTGTCTATGTCAACGGCCCTCCGATATTACGGATTTATTCCCGAAGCAGTTTACGTCACACAATCCATGACTACTAAAGAGCCGCGAGAGTATGAAACTCCCATCGGAAGATTTCTTTTTACCCACATAAAAAAGGAGGCTTTCAACATTGGCATACGCAATGTTGAAGAGAACGGATATTCTTTCCTGATTGCATCACCGGAAAAGGCCCTTTGCGATTTGATTGCCCAGACTCCGTCACTCTTTTTGCGCTATCGTAAGGAAGCTCTTGCTTATCTTGAAGAAGATATCCGCTTTGACATGGATGCCTTTTACAGACTCAATCCGGAAATATTCAAGCGATATATCGCCATATGCGGAAAGAAAGCGACATCAGTCAACACCATTTTAACTCTGCTTACTGAACATGGATAACGAGATTTATGATAGAATGTTAGCCGGTTACGATTTGACCGACACGACCAAGCGTCGCAATGCAATCTTCGAGGTCAACCAACAGATTATCCTCGCCGGTCTCTACAACGGTGGATTTTTCGACAAGGCGGCATTTTATGGCGGCACATGTCTCCGCATTTTCCATGGTCTGCAGCGTTTTTCAGAGGATTTGGATTTTTCCTTGCTCAACGCTGATGAAAATTTTGACTTCCTAAAATATTTCCAGCCTATAATTGACGCTTTTGCCCTTGTCGGCCGAAGCGTCGATATCAAAAAAAAAGACAAGAAGACTTTCGGAAGAGTGGAATCGGCTTTCCTCAAAGATAATACTGATGTTTTTGATGTGTCGTTTCAGACAGACAAGTCAATCAAAATAAAAATTGAAATGGACACCCGCCCACCGATGAAGTTCCAGACCGAACAGAAACTCCTCCTCCAGCCTCAGGCGTTTATGACAAGGTGTTTCACATTGCCTGACTTATATGCAGGCAAGATGCATGCTCTTGTTTACCGGGCATGGAAAAATCGGGTAAAAGGGCGCGACTGGTATGACTTCGTCTGGTATGTCAGCAATAATATTCCCCTTGATTTCAACCATCTTGCAGAACGCGTACGCGAGTTCAACGACGAGGAAATAGACCGGGAATCATTTATGATAAGGCTGAAAGAACGGCTTGTCACTGCCGACTTAAGCCAAGTGAAGAGCGATGTTCTGCCATTTATCCGCAATCCGAAAGAACTCGATTTATGGTCAACGGACTTCTTCCTGCAAGTCGCTGATATGATAAAGTTTTTGTAAATTTGGCGTTGAATAAGTAAAGATTATAGAATATGTCGGAAGCCGAGATGAACAGTTATCGACTCACGTCGATGGAGGAACCGGGCGACGAACGTATGGCACAGATTATGCGTGAGGTTGCCGAAGATGCCCGCGAACTTACCCACTGGGCTTCAACCATTCTTTCGGGACAGGCAAGACAAAAGCAACCAATATCATTCTTACGACTTTAAATTTTCAGCATTTATACCATAAATACTAACATATTGACAATATGATAGTTTTAGAATTGAAAAAGCATCTCTCATATGGTCAGGCATATATGCTATGGGTATTCTTCAAATAAACAATTCAATATTAACGTTAATTTATTGACAACCTCTGAGTTTTTTATTATTTTTGTCTCAAAACCGCGGAAGCAATGAGAATTAAAGTAATTACTATTTTAATATTTTTAGCCGGGTTATCGTCTTCTGCACAGTCTGCCTCTTATAGGCTTGCTGTCACAACCATTGACGGACAAAAACAGCATATAGAGCTAAACGATTATCCTACAATCACGATGACCGGTGGCCGGCTTGAAATCAAAAGCAAGACCACTACTCTTGGGTTTGACCTGCAGAAGGTGGCAGACTTCAAGTATGTCAACGGCAGTGCTTCTGTCAGTACGATAGCCCCAGAATCAGGTGTGACGCGACAGGGCGACCGGCTGATATTCAGAGCAGAAAGCCGTGACTTGACTATACGCGTGTGCGACATGGAGGGTATCATCGTATTCAGCAAAGAGGTTCACACCGGCGAAGAGAGCGTTTTCAGCTTATCGCAGCTGCCTCCCGGGATATATGTCGTGAATGTTAACAATACTTCGTTTAAAATAATAAGATAGCGCAAAGATGAGTAGAAAAATCTTCCCGGCATTGATAATGGCAGGGGCAGCAGCTTTGGCGATATGCGCTGAAAACAAGACAATGTTTGTGCACCATCACGGACAGATTGAACCGTTCTTCTTCTCAGAAATCGACAGTATGCGCTACTCGCCGATTGACATAGACAGCATCACGACATTTTCGCCCATTGTCCATGAGATATGGACACCCGACAGCACTTATCGCTACCGCGTGGCCGAAATAGACAGTATAACGTTCCAGTCACCTGCAACTGTGGCACGTCCCGATGCCGTGAATCTATTGACGCTTGCAGATTATGTCATCGGAGAAAATACCGACGACGGCTTGTCACTGTCACTTCTACCGTCAACGTCGGCATCGCTGCTTCCCAAAACGGGAGAATGTGTATATCTTGAAGAACCAACCGACGCGCTTCCATCTGGCTTTGCCGGAAGAGTGAAAGCGATAAAATCGAGCACCAATGCTATAATTCTGGAATGTGAACCGGTAGAACTGTATGAAATCTTCACAAGTCTCGCTTGGGTCGGGGAAAACTTTGCGGAAGCTGCCGAGCCGGCAAAAAATAAGGCCAGAAGAATCACAACTCCTTGGCTCACAGGCAACCTGACTTATCCCGACCTCATTGAGGGGGCTTATATCATGACTGACGAGCTACGCGACATTCCCGCCGGCCCTGAGCAGGCTAAAATCACCGGGCGTGTAGCTCTCCATCCAACTGTAAAATGCTCGATGGGTACATATATCGTGAAGCGTCCAAATGGCGAGTCGATGAATATGCGAAGGATGCGCACCGAGGTGCTTGCACGCGTCGAGGCTTCCGCCAAAGGTCGTGCAATTGCCAAAAAGAAAAGCACAGTGGGATTCGATGAGAAAGTCTCGCTTACTCTCCCGATGGGTTATGGCCAGAAAGCGGCTCTTTCATACAAGGCCACGATGACGGTTAACGGCACTCTTGGCATCGATTATGATTTCTCAGGAGCATATCGTTCATCCGCCGTGTCGAAAGTAATTTACAATGACGCGTGGGAGATGGCGATGGAGTCTGAATTCACTCACATAAAGAAAGATGCGCTGACTCATTCGCTCAACGCGTCCTTGGAAGGCGAGTTGTCGCTAAACGGTTCTCTTTCGCTGACGATGACGCAGTCGGGCGACTCACTCAAGTCGATAACCCATACATTTGTATACGGCTCTTCGCTCAAAGGACGGGCGCTATACCTTAAATCACATATTCCTGAAGCATACGATAATGACGAGTTATACACCCGACTGACCAGAAAAGGGATTGTAGCCAAACCTATTGAAAGCATTGTCGGTACGGCGAAATACTCATTTCATTCCATAAAAAACATAGCGAAACTTAACAATCCAGACTCAATCAGCTTTTTTGTGGTCCCACGGCTGCAAATTTCAGGCTACGATGCCGCAACGCATACTATAAGTTATGCAGTTGACGGATCCCCTATGAAATTCGCCTCGTCGCGGCTGGGTGTGGCCGTAGAAAATGCGTCAGGTATCAAGCGCCGTTCTTTGTCAGGCATCATCTGGCCCACAAAATGCACCGCGACAGCCGAAATCACGACCGATTACAACCCTACAGACGATGCCGCAGTTTATCCTACCGTAACGCTACCGTCGGGCGAGACAATTCTCGCCGCGCCGAAATATCCGCGGAGTATAAACGAAATATTCCCGGTCTCTGCCACTCTTGAGTCAAAGGGGAGACGTTTTACTATGGGGACACCATTTATCGGGTCGGGAGCTGATAATGGAATATCTGTACATGTAGGTAATTTCTTGCCTTTTAAAATGTCAAATCAATCTAAAAAATAAGTTATTATGAGACAACATATTCTGGCAGTTATCGCCGCGCTTTCCAGCATTTTGGGGGCTGACGCGCAGATTGGCTATCAGGTCGCTGTGGTCGAACAGACCACCGGCGAACCTAAGGTCAACACCTCTGTCAGTGTGACAGTCACAATCTCTGATAACGCCGGAACAGAGATTACGAAGACCACACAGTCAGCCACAACCAACGATTTCGGCGTTGTTTCGTTACAGATTGGCAATGAATCGACATTCGCTGACATAGACTGGAATAAGTTGCCGTTGTGGATTTCAGCGACTGTCGATGGGGTATCACTCGGTAAGACGCAGATACTCAGTGTGCCAGTGGCGGAATATGCAAAACATACTGGTCAACTTACAGTCGCAATGCTTGTCGGGACATGGAGTGTGAATGATGAATATTCATCTATTAGTTTTACTTTCCATCCGTCAGGTTCATACACAAAAGTCTATCAGGAGGGAGGATATTCTGAGACAACATCCGGGTCTTACGAAATTGACGGTAATTTTGTGATTTTATCCGGTGGTGCTAGCGACAGTTTTCATTACTCGTCAAAAACCGGGAAATTGACTTCCTTGGATGGCGGTAGTGCCTATAGCAAATAGGCAGAACATTTGAATTGTTCATTACAGTTTACGACTGCCTGCCAAACGGTAAATTCAGTGGTCTGATTAGCATCCCCCATAAAACAATCGCTTCGCGATGTTTGAGCCGAAAGAAGCCGGCCAGACATCGCGAAGCGATTGTTTTATGGGGGAAGGAAGCCCCCGGGAATCGCTCCCGGGGAACTTCCATAGAGGGATTATCAGCGAACGACAACCTTGGTGGTGGTGCGGTTCACGCGGACAAGGTAGATACCTGAAAGCACATCCACACTGGCATTGCCTTCGGCTGAATAGAGGGTCTTGCCATCGGTGGCCACGATTGCCACTGCCATGCCCTCAGCACCGGTAACGATGATGCGCTTGCCTTCGACAGAAACCTTGACTCCGGCGGCAACGATGTCGGCGAGACCTGACTTCTTGACAGTCACGGAGGCTGCTTCTGATTCACCACGGTTGTAGACTGCGGTCACATGGTATACATGGTCGGCTGACATGTCAGCGTCGGCATGGGTGAAGGTGTTGGTGGTCACAGGCTCAGTGTTGAGCTTGACACCGTCGCAATATACGTTGTAGCCGGTCAGCTCAAGGCCAATGGTAGCGTTGGCGGCGATAAATTCAACATCGTCGAGCATGAACATCATACCGTCGTTGGATACCACACGGATTGCGAAACGGAGCGCGCCCTCGGGAAGATCGAAGGAGAAGTCACCCCAGCCGTCGGTGCGAACCACACGGCAGCTCATACCGGGATTGTTGAACGAGTCAAGCTGCACGAAGTCGTCGGGATTGACTGAGTTCTCGGTGCAGTACCATACCTGTATCAACTCGCTGTAGTTGATGGAGCAGTTCTTACCCTTGAAGGTGACGGTCTGGGCGATACCCTTCAGTTCGGGCGAGATGGCCCAGTCATCGGAGGGAACAATGTCGGTGGGGCCGTCGCCGATAGAGTAAATCGAGCCGATATACTGGTTACCGCTGGCAGCCACATATTCCTTGGCGTAGCTTGAGGTGGAAAAGTTCTCGTGGGTTCCGTCGATTACGATGAATGACTGATGGTCGACACCTCCCTCATGGTTGGGAACCTCGATGTTTCCAAGGTTGCCGGAAGGACGGTCGTCACGGTCGATGAATGTCCAGCCCTCAGCCTCGTTGGAGAAGGGCTCGGCATCCTCGAATGACTCCAGGTAGGGATCATAGGGGAGCTCGTCATGGAGGATCGCATCCCATGTAAGCACATTGCCCTCCTCACCGGACACACCAGCGAGATTCTGCACAGAGGGGAGCAGGCTTTCCTCACGGGTCACGGTGGCAGCCTGTGATGTCAGGTTGTTGCTGAGGTCGAGATCGGCGTCATAGACAACGCGGGCGGTGTAAGCGACAACCTTGTCTCCGGCCATCGAGAGAGCCTGCTCGAATGTGAGAGCGGTCTGCTCACCGGCAGCAAGGCCATCCACAGACTGGGAAGCGACGACTTCGCCGTTACCAAGCAGTTCGACGGTGAATGCGCCGGCTGCAAGACGGCCCACATTCTCCACAACTGCCTCAACTTCGAAGGTTTCACCGGCCACAGCCTTTTTGGGAGCGGTCACCGAGACAGCGCCGAGGTCATAGTCAGGCATGTCGACGAACTTCATGTTGTCGAAGAAGCAATATACCAGACCGTCTGAATGGTAGCGGATGATGAGCTGGATTACCTTGCCGGCGTAAGCCTCAAGGTCAACCACCTTCTTGGTCCAGATATTGTCAGTGTCGTTAGTGTAATCGATAGTGGTCACCACGCTCTGCTCACCCTCGCATACCACGATGATGTCGAGCTTGGTCTTGTCGGTATCGGTGATTTTCCAAGTGTAGAGCGAGAATACGGGATGGGCGGCTCCGGCCAGGTCAACCTTGCCGAGGATGAAGTCTCCGCGACCCTTGCCCATACCGAGAGTGGAGCTTGAGCCGGTACGTTCGCCATAGAAGAACTGGCCGTCGCCATCCTGGGATGTCACGGAATTCATATCGCCGTCGGCCTTCATACCGAATTCACAGCCATCCCAAGGATCGATGCCCACGATATAGTCATGGACGTCGTCAAGGCAGCTCATAGCCACGGGGAGTTCATAGGCGGGGCCGACAGGCACCAGTCCTGCACCCTGGAGGTACTCACCCTCGACACCACGGTTGATGGTCAGCACACCTACCTGCTGGAATGCCTGCGGAGCATTCTCGGGCTGCGCCTGGAAGGTGTAGCTAAGCTCGGTGACAGGCTGCTGGTTCATCTTATTCCATTTCTGGGCCTCGTTGTCAAAGAGATATACGTTGTAGGCAAGATTGTCGGTATAGAGGGGGTTGCCGTCGACATCCTCGGTGGCATGTTCCCATGTGAGGGTAAGTTCACCATTCTTGTCGGGATTCTCGACAGCCTTCACTACGGCGGGAGGATTAGGCACATTGGGGCCGACATACGACGAAGCGGAAACCACACGTCCCTTGTCTCCGGAGGTGGTGCAAGCCTCGACGGTATATGTGTAACGGCCGGCTTCGGCTACCTCATCCTGGATGCTTACCAGAGTGTTAGCGCCGACAGTCTTCTCCTCAACCAGTTCATTGTCACGCAGCACGCGCACGAGCATATTGCCTGTGAAGTCAGCACCTGTGACGGTCTTAGCCGGCGTCTTGAACTCAATGGCGGCTTTAAGGTCACCCTTGATGTCAGGAACCACCTTGAGGTCAGTCACCGCGTCGGGAGCGGTAGCTCCGTAAGGAGCCGAGATGGAGTAGCTGCAAAGGGTAAGATCCCACTGTCCGGCCTCGCTGACAGCATGGAAACCGATGAAATAGTCTCCGGTTGCGGCAGGTACGAGTGAAGCGGTCATGGTATAGTCGTCCCCGCCCAGTGTTGTGGGTTCTACCAGCATAATAGTCATAGCCTCGGCATCAGAAGAGGTGCCCATCTTGATTTCAAGCATTTCGGGATACCTGTCGCTGTAAGCGTGGGCCACAGCCGCGAAATCATATGCCTTTCCGGCCTCGAGATGGATTGCGGGCGAAATCAGCCAGTCATCACCGTCGTTGCTGTTGCTGTAAGAGTAGATTGTACCCTTATTCGAGGTGAATTTCCAGGTCTTGCCGTCATCATTGGCATCAATGACCGCATGCTGGCTGAATGTGGCCTGATCCTTCATGTTCATCTCCAGCGGAGCATTGTAATGTCCGAGATAAACGATGTTTGACATCACTGACTTTGAGGTCTTGGCGTCATACTTGGCCATAACGCCGAAGCTGAACCCGGTGAAGTCATCAGGAGTAGCCTGGGTCTTGGTCCAGGACTCACCTGTGATGTCAGCTGCTACCGTAGTGCCCTCGGCATCCACGATATCATACTTCACCTCTTCGGGATTGAAGAATCCGCCATCGGAAGATGCGGTCACGGCATCCCAGGTAAGGGTGAAACTACCGTCGGCATAGGCGAGCTTCACATTGCCGGGAGCAGCAGGAGTACCCTTGCCGATATAGCAGGAATATTTGGCTTGGTTTGACTCCCCGTCGGTATTTGTGGCCACGGCGGCAAACTGAATCATACCGCTGTTCTCCATCGTCTTGACAACCTCGATGGTCTCGCCTGCGACTCCGGTGCCGGCAAGAATCTCCTCACCGTCGGCATAAATCTTGTAGCCCATTTCGGTGTCTGAGACATCAGTGCCGTCATACAGCTCAGTGGGAAGCGTGATTGTGAAGTTGGCATCCATCGAGCCATCCGAACAGCTCACCTCGAAGCCGGGAACGGCGGGAGCCTTGTCAGGAGCCTGGAAGGGGATATACATGCCGACAACCTCATCGCCGTTGGCAAACTCGGCGATTACCGTAGACTGGGCGGTCTGGGGATTGATTTCGGTAAGACCTGACGCTGCGTCGTTGCAATATGCAAGGATAATCGTGTTGTCCTTGTCATTGTAAGCGGCCGAGCTCATATAGAACAGGTCGGGACAGCCGGTAGCGCCTACAAGGGTAAGTTCACCTGTGGTCTTGTTGATTTTGTAAAGGTTACCGCTGAGGTCGATACCATAAGCCTGGCCGAACTTGTCGATGGCCACGCCGCGCAGCGAGACATCTATGTCGGCGATTTTCATCACCTTCTTTGACTGGAGGTCGAGATAACCCCAATGACGGTAAACTTCCCCGTAATAGTCGCCGGAGAAACAGCCGTAGACACGGCCTGAGGTCGTGTCATACGCGACATCGGTAGCCTTCAGTGGCAGGTCATCCCACTCGTAGACCTGAATCAAGTCGCCGGTTTCGGCATCATATACATACAGGTCATAGCCCATCACATATGAGCCATAGGCCACCTCATACATCGTGTAGACCTTGCCGTCACCGTCATAGAAACTGTATACGGGCGACTGGGTCTTGAACATCATTGTGAAGTCACCTCCGGTAGATACCGGCAGCTTGTAGACACCCAACTTGTCGTAATTGGTCCAGGTGGAATTGTAAATCACCGTTCCGTACAAGTTGAGCGACGCCGACACGCGCTGGGCGGTCGTTGCCGAACGGAGCGCCTTGGCGTTCTTGACTTTGACCAGCGATTCAGGAACACGGAACAGCCCGGAACCGGAATTGGAAATCTTCCGCACTCCGCCCGTCAGATTCAACGCACGATTTTCCCCTGAAGACTGGGTACGGGTTGCTTCCGGACACCTCTTCAGGTTGTCAGAAGCATTCCTCATCTGAGCCAAAGGCGCAGCATTTGCCGGCACCATGAGCCCGAAGGCCATTGCGCCTGAAAGCAAAAGCGATAGACTTTTTCTCATAATGCAATGATAATGTTAAAATAGAACTATGATTAGTGGAATAAAAAAGTAATCTCCGCATCTGTTAACAGCAAATGGCCATCCCTGGCATCCATTGCATAATCATGCCTCACTCACACCAACAATTTGCAAGCTCAATGATTATAAGAATGTTCATTTTGCCATTTGCCATCTTTTCCGGCAAAGATAGCATATTACCTTCTCATTTCCAAATTATATTTACACCTGACTCGACTCTGTGTCAAAATAATGACTCTTTTGCTTTTTCTTATCCCCAATGTCAAGTCTTTTGCCAAGGACAAAGAACGACAGCCACCGGTTCCTTTTGATAATGTTAATCAACAAAAGACTTATGCCCAAAACACCGAGAGAGACCGCCGGTGTGACAATAAGATTATAGACCTTAGGATTCATTCCATCAATATGCCCGATATATTTCGGAGGCAATTCCAGCAATATTGTCTGGAAAAGATAAACCCCAAGAGTTTCCGCTCCCCACGCGGCAATCATCCGGCCATACTTGCCAGCAGTTATCTTCATTGACAAATATTCAAACAGCGATATGAAGAAAAGAGAACCGGCCAATCCTATGACAAACCGGAAAAGGTAGCAATACAGCCCGGCATATTCATGCTCATTGATTGCCGTCTTGAATGCCGCAAGACATCTTGCCACGAGAATCTCACTGTTGAAATGAGGTAACATCAAAATAAAGACCGCCCCGGAGCATAAGGCTATCATTCCGGCCTTGGCTTTCAAGTAACTCTGATAGGTTCTCAATAAAATACCGAGAAGGAAGTAGGGATACAGACGGTCCACTCCGAAATCCGTGATGCAAAAACTGACGACAAGCGAAAGCATGATTCCAAGCCAACGCCAGGACACCACTTTTATCCCCACATAATAAATCAGAAAACAAAGGAAGGCTGATTTGAGAAACCAATAAGATGAAATTATACTGTTCATAGCTATTGACGGCCCCGATTTCAGCCATACTCCTACCGCAAGGAAACCGCCGACCAACAATGGAGGGAGCAACAACTGCCGGGCTTTTATGGTGATGAAGTCCCTGAATCGTTTTTCCGTCACTGACCCTGAGAAGAATCCGACCACGGTCATAAACAACGGCATATGGAAAGAATAGATGGCGATAAACACCGGATTCTCCGTAGGATCTGATGTCTGAAGATACGCTACCGCGTGACCCCACAGCACCATTAATATGGCGAACAGTTTAATAGCGTCATATACCAGATTTCGTTCTTTTGCCATCGGGATTGCCAATATTTCCGGTTATGTGTTACAATTGGGCAGAGGGCTTGGCGCGTATGCCGGAATTCATTTTACAGGGACATCGCTCCGCGATGTTGTCTTGGAGGGCCAAGTCCAACTCAGCGAAGCGATGTCCCGGTAAATGAGGATAGGCGGCCATTCTTTACTCTGGCCATCATATCTTAAACGGGGATGAAACCCGGTTATTGCATCAATATATGAATCCGAAGAGGTCTGACACCGCAACGGAGTTGAATATCGAGTCGTAGAAGAAGCTTACGATACCCAGCAGGATTATACCCAGCACGGTTGCCCACAGGCTGACGCGCTCGCTGCAAGTGGAACGGAATGTCGCGATGCGGGGTTCTTCAGGTGAGATATACATCGCCTTCACCACCAGCAGGTAGTAATAGAGGGATATGATAGTGTTGATAAGGGCAATCAGCACGAGGATATAGATGGCAATCGAACCCTGGTTGATGGCCGAGGTGAAGATGAAGAACTTGCTGAAAAATCCGGCAAAGGGAGGGATACCGGCCAGCGAGAACATCGCGAGGGTCATCGAGAAGGAGAGCCAGGGATTGGTCTTGGAGAGGCCGTTGTAATCGGTCATCTCCACCATTCCGGTCTTGTTCTCGATTGCGCCGATAACACCGAAGGCGGCAAGGTTGGAGAAGATGTAGACAAGGATGTAATACATCATCGCTGTCAGGCCCATCTCATTGCATCCCACGATACCGAGCATGATATATCCGGCCTGGGAAATGGAGGAGAATGCCAGGAAGCGCTTCATATTGCGCTGACGAATGGCGAAGAGGTTACCGACAGTGATGGTGGCGATAATCAGTGCATAAAGCATCCACTCCCAAACCTGGCTGTAGAACTGGCCGAAGGCCTGCACCAGAATCACCAGGAAGGCGAAAGCGGCAGCACCCTTGGAAATAACCGACAGATAAGAGGTGACGGGGGTAGGAGCACCCTGATATACATCGGCTGTCCAGAGGTGGAAGGGGACAAGCGAAAGCTTGAAGCCGAGACCCGAGACAACGAATGCCAAGGCCATAATCAGCATCGTGTTGCTCTGCGAGCCGAGCTGCATGGCGATGTCCTCGAAGTAGAGCGAACCGGCAAGACCGTAGACAAACGACAGACCCATCATGAAAATAGCAGATGAGAACACGGCGGTCATGAGATATTTGACAGCGGCCTCGTGGCTCTCATAACGGTGCTTGTCGAAAGCCACCATCGCAGCCAGAGGCAGCGACGCTGATTCGAGACCGATGAGGAAGAGGAGGAAATGACGGGCCGAAATCATCAGGTACATTCCGAAGAGTGTCACCAGCAGGAGTTCGTAATATTCTCCACGGCGCACAGCCTGGAAATCGGAGTTGACCCAGGAGGTAGCCTGGACAAGCACGATCAGCACACCGACATTCAGGATGTTCTTTATCATCGCGCAGACGGGTGACGTTACATACATTCCGGCGAACGCCTCGACGGTGTCTGCCGTGCCGCCCCAGATGAAGCTCCACGCTGTGAAGAGGAGGAACAGCACTGAGGTGACCGCTGAGGTCGCGCCCAGGGCCTTGCGGGGCATGAACGTATCATAGAGGAATACCAACAGGAACACCACAAGCAGGGCGATTTCCTGTTTCATTGCCAAAAATTGAGAGTAATCCATGTGACAGAATTGGTTTCTTCCGTTTCAAAGGTTTGTCAACATCAGTTGAGGCCGATGGCGCGGAATATTTCGGGGCTGAAGGTGAAACGAATAAGGCTCTCGAAGAAGTTGGGGAAACAACCGATGGCGGCCACGCTGACGATGAGCGTGATGGTCGAAAGGCGTTCCCACCAGGTGGCGTCGGTAAGCTCGGCGTGATGGGGGTCGAGAACCGGGCCGAAGAGGAGCTTGCCGACTGTGCGGAGGATGTAGACCGCTGTAATCACAATCGAGCAGCAGGCCACGATGGTGAACACTCGGTGGAACATATCAGTATGCTCGAACGAGCCGACGAAGATTGTCATCTCGGCGACGAAGCCCGACAGACCGGGGAGACCCAGCGAGGCCATACCGGCGATGACATATCCCACACCGAGGAAGGGGAGTATTTTCATCAGACCACCCATCAGACGGATGTCGCGGGTATGGGTACGTCCGTAAATCATACCGATCAGGGCAAAGAACAGGGCTGTCATCAGACCGTGGGAAAGCATCTGCATGATGGCACCGGTGAGGGCTGTGGTGTTGATCATCAGGATAGCGAACAACACCATACCGCAGTGGCTTACCGAAGAGTATGCGTTGATATACTTGAGGTCTGTCTGCACGCAAGCCGAGAAGGCTCCGTAGACAACCGAGATACCGGTCAGGATGAGGAATATCCAGGCGAGGTCGTTGGCGGCCTGAGGCATCAGGTACATGGCCACACGGAAGCATCCGTAACCTCCGAGCTTCATAAGCACACCGGCGTGGAGCATCGACACGGCGGTCGGAGCGCAGGCGTGACCGTCAGGACTCCAGGTGTGGAAGGGGAACATGGCGCCCAGCACACCGAAACCGACGAAGCACATCGGGAAGAGGAAATACTGCCATCCCTTGGAAATGCTGGCGTTCTGTGAAATCTCAAGGATGTTCCATGTGAGCTGCTGGCCTTCGGGCGCGGAATGGAAGTAGATACCGATAAGGCTGAGCATCAGGAAGGCTGAACCGCCCATCAGCATCAGGGTAAGCTTCATTGCCGAGTATTCCTTGCGGCCGGTGCCCCAGACTCCGATAAGAAGGTACATCGGGATAAGGGCGACCTCGTAGAACATGAACATCGTGAAGAGGTCGATTGAGATGAAGAAGCCGTAGACTCCGGTCGAAAGGAGGATGAGCCACATGAAGAAGTGGCGGGCATCGTCAATCTTCCAGGAGGCGAATGAGCCGGCGAAAACGATAATCGACGAAAGGATAAGCATCGCGATGGAGATTCCGTCCACACCGACGGAAAGCTTGATGTTCAGCGGAGCGAACCATGTCCAGTCTCCCCGGAAGAGCATCTCCTCCATATTGCCTGCAGCGCGGAGGGCGATGTAGTCGCAGAGGACCCACACGCTCAGGCCCATCAGCAGGATTGAACCCGCGACGGCTACCGTGCGGACCTGCCTGATGTTTTTGCATATGGCGAAACCGGCCAGCATCAGCAGGGGAATCACCACGAAGTAAATCAGAAGGTTTGAAAACATCTCTGTTTCTGTATTTCTATGATACTATATTTTCACTGTAAGGATTCGGGAGACTGCCGGTCAGATGAGGCAGACGGCGGTTATCGCGCCAAGGAGTATGACACCCACCAGGTAGACCCAGACATAGAACTGGATATTGCCTGACTGGAGGCCACGGATGGCAAACGAGATGCGCTGTGTAACCCAAGCCAGACCATCCATCGAGCCGTCTATGACGTGGCGGTCAAACCATGCGATGGGCTTGGAGATACATCCGAAGATAATCTTGTGGGTGATGAACATATAAAGCTCGTCCCAGTAGAAGCGGTGGTAGCACCAGTCCCAGAGCATGGGCAGGGCATTCTTCATCTTGGCGGGGAGCGAGTTCTCCTTCTTGTACATCACGGTGGCCAGCAGTATTGCCACGATGGCAACCGCGAGGCTTATCGATGCCACACTCCAGTCGAGAGCGCCAAGGTTGGTGAAGAAGTTGACCGACTCGAACATCGGATGACCGTTCCAGGTGACGAGGTTGCCGAAAGGCACGAATCCGGCCACGCAGGAAATAACCGCGAGGATTACCAGCGGGAGGGTCATTGTCCAGGGCTGGTCGTGGGGAGCGTGGTGGCCTTCGGGCACCTTGTGTTCCTTCCACCAGAAAATCAGATAGTAGAGACGGAACATGTAGAAGGCTGTCAGACCGGCCACTGCCGACATCCAGATATACCAGAAAATCGACTGGCCGAAGACTGCTGTCAGGATTTCATCCTTGGAGAAGAATCCGGCGAAAGGAATGATACCGGCGATGGCCAGACAGCCGATCAGGAATGTGATATGGGTAATCGGCATATGCTTGCGCAGGCCGTGCATTGCGGTGTAGTCGTTCGACCCGATAGCGTGGATGAGCGCACCGGCGCAAAGGAAGAGCAGGGCCTTGAACATCGCGTGGGTGAAGAGGTGGAACATAGCCGCCATATAACCCAGACCGTGGTGGAACTCGGGACGGGCAACACCCAGCGAAACCATCATGAACGCAATCTGCGAAATGGTCGAGAAGGCCAGCACTCGCTTGATGTCGACCTGGGTGCAGGCAACCATCGCAGCATAGAAAGCTGTCAGCGCACCGACCACTGTGATGATGTTCAGGGCAACCTCCTCCATCAGGTAGAGGGGGAAGAGACGGGCCACGAGGAACACACCGGCCACAACCATGGTCGCGGCGTGGATGAGGGCCGACACAGGGGTCGGGCCTTCCATCGCGTCGGGGAGCCAGATATGGAGCGGCATCATAGCCGACTTACCCATACCGCCCATAAAGATGAGGACGAGGGCCCAGGTCAGCACCGAACCACCCATGAACACGGGAGCGGGGGAAGTCGCAATCCAGTTGCGCACACCTTCGGCGGTGGTCAGGTCGACCTGATATACATTGGTCATACCATCGACACCGACAGAGGTGAAGTTGGTGAAGTCGAATGTTCCGGTGTAGAAGCTCAGCACCAGGATACCGATCAGGAAGCCCAGGTCGGCGAAACGGGTGACGATGAATGCCTTCTTGGATGCTGACACAGCCGAGGGCTTGGTGTAATAGAATCCAATCAGCAGGTAGGATGAAGCACCCACAAGCTCCCAGAAGATATACATCTGGAAGATGTTGGTAGCCACAACCAGTCCTAACATAGAGAAGCTGAAGAGCGACAGGAAGGCGTAGAAACGCTGGAAACCTGTCTCCCACACGCCGTGATGATCGCGCATGTAACCGTTGCTGTAAAGGTGGACCATAAATGAGATGGTCGTGATTACAACCAGCAACAGTGCGGAAATCGGGTCAAGCAGGAAGCCAAGGCGAATCACGAGGGATTCAGTGAAGGCCAGCCAGTCCCAGTTGAAGATGACACTCTGCAGGCGGACACCCTCCTGGCTGATGAACTCGGAGGAGCCTGAGAAGAAATAAGTGAAAGCGGTGATGTAGGCCAGCACCATTGTCACTCCCATGCCGAGAGTGCCGAGGATGCCTGCGGTGCGGTGGGCCATCTTGTGGCCGAAAAGTCCCAGCACCAGGAACATCGTCAGGGGCAAAGCCAGGATAATGATAGGTATTACGGGTTCCATATCGGTGCTTAGAATTTCATTTTAGTTACATCGTCGACATCAATCTTCTCAGAGACGCGGAAGACATTGATGATGATGGCGATTGCCAACGCGGTCTCGGCAGCGGCCAGGGCGATGGCGAACAGGGTGAAGAACATGCCTTCAAGCTCACCGGGGAAGAGGAAGCGGTTGAAGACAACGAAGTTGATGTCGACCGCGTTGAGCATCAGCTCCAGGGAGATGAGCATCGCGATCATATTCTTGCGGGTGATGAAGCCATAAACGCCGCAGCAGAACATCAACAGGCTCGGAATCAGATACCAGAGGATTGTAAGTTCCATTATTCGCGGGGTTTAGTTTTTATTTTTGCGGGCTACGACAACACCGCCGATTATACAGGCGAGCAACAGCACGCTGATCGCCTCGAAGGGGAGCAGATACTGGCCGTGGGCCGTCCCCATGAGGGTCTCGCCGATTTGATTCATTGAAGGATTCTCTCCCTGGGGGAGCGCTGTCCAGAGTTCGCAGCGGCTAACCAGTGAGTAGCCGGCGGCAATCAGGAGCAACAACGAGCCGACAAGGCCGAGGGCGCGTTTCCGGGAGGCAAGTTTGGCACTGTTGTCGCCGGGGTGGCTCGTCAGGAGTATTGAGAAGACGAACAGGACCACGATACCGCCCGCATACACCGCAATCTGAACCGCGCCCAGGAACTCATAGTCGAGCTTGAAATAGAGAGCCGCGGTAGCGAAGAGGGTGAAGAGCAGGTAGGTCGCGGCGCGCAGAATCTTGCGCGTGGTGACAGCAAGCACCGAGCAGATGACAATCGTCAGAGCGATTACCACATAAACGATGATACTTCCTACTGATTCCATATTACTTTTTTACTTTTTTCTGATTGGTTTGTGAGGCCCGGGAATCAGGCGTTGCCTTTCTCGGCCTTGAGTTTGGCGGCCTTTTCGAGGGCAGCTTTCACTTTGGCGATTTTCTCGGGGTCTCCGGTGGCCTCGGCGGCTGCAAGAGCCTTCTTGGCCTTCTCATCAAGCTCGACAGTCGCGGGAGCCTCCGTAGCGGCGGCTTTCTTGGCGGCGGCTGCGGCCTTTGCGGCTTCGATTTTGGCCTTCTTCTCAGCCTCCAGCTTGGCAATCTGCTCGGGGGTAGGCTTGGGTTCGGGCTTCTCGGGGAGGTAGTTGAGCTGCTTCACGAGCTTTGAACGGGTGAAGACAGCCTGCTCGAAATCGTTGCTGAACTCGATTGCGTTGGTCGGACAGGTCTGAACACAGAGCTGGCAGAATGTACAGCTGCCGAGATCATAGATATAACGGTCGAGCTTTTTCTTCTTTTTGCCGTCCCAGGTGTCAACCATCTTTGTCTCGATGGAGATTGTTCCGTTGGGACAGTTTCTCTCGCATGTCCCGCAGGCGATGCACTTGTGGTTGCCCTCTTTGTCATAGATGAACTGGAGGGTGGCGCGGAAGCGCTGGGCGACGTGCATATCCTCGCGGTTGTCGGGATATTTCTCAGTAATCTTCGGGGTGACGAACTCCTTGCCGGTCACTTGCAGACCTTTGACAAGGCTGGTCACTCCTTTTCCCAGACCTGAAAAATAATCTTTAATACTACCCATATTGTTTTTAAGCGATATGATAATGTCAGTTATTATTCATGGAAGGTCACTTCACCTGGCCGCCGAGAATGTCGAGCAACTCGGTGGTGATGGCCTGCTGGCGAAGTTTGTTGAACTCAAGCTGCAACTGGTCGTGGAGCTTCTTGGCGTTGTCGTTGGCGCTCTGCATGGCCATCACGCGGGCAGCCTGTTCGCTGGCGCGGTTCTCTGTGAAGATGTCCTGGATTACAGCCAGCAGATACATCGGCAGCACTTTCGCGAAAATCGCGTCGGCCGACGGCTCGAAGATATAGGGCTTGACAGCCACCTCCCCTTTCACCCCGGCAAACGCCTCGGAGGTCACGGGGAGAAGTCCGGCCGACTCTATGCGCTGACGGCTCACCGACTTGTATGACATATAAAGCACCTCCACGCGGTCGAATTCTCCCGACAGGAAGCTGTCACGCAGACTCCAGGTGAAATCGCGCACCTCGGTCGTCTTGGAATCGACATCCTGGGGAAGGCGCACATCCACACCGGCAATCTTTATCTTCGACACGGCCTTGGCCATTTTGGCACCGACAGGGATGACGGTGACTTTCACCTCGTCGCCGAACGCCGAACGGAACTCGCCGATTTTGGCCAGCAGCTGCTTGAAGATGTTTATGTTGTAGGCTCCGCAGAGTCCGTCATCGGAACCCCAGACAACCACCGCCACGCGGTCGACAACCGGACGTGGAGTCATAAGCGGCGAATCGAAAGCCGCGTCGGAAGCGAGCAGGTTGCCGATGATTGTCTCCACCTGGTCGCGGTAGGGGCGCAGCTGACGGAGCGCGCCCTCGGCCTTATGCATTTTCGCCGACGAAATCATCTTCATCGCGCCGGTGATTTTCTCTGAGGAGGCCACCGAGCCGATTCTGCCTTTGAGTTCTCTTAATGTTGCCATTAACGGTTGTTTGCGGGAGTCGGGTTAATTGTTGTTGGTTGGGGTTTGCAAGCCTGCGCGTGCCTTGGTCAGGCGTAACGCTGGGCCACCTCTGTGGCGGCCTCGGTGAGCTTGGCGGTGCAGTCGTCGGTCAGCTGACCTGACTTGATGACATCAAGCACTTCGGCCTGGTATTTGGCGTGGAGCAGCTGGAGGAGTCCCTGCTGGAACTCGGCCACCTTCTCGACAGGCACATCAGACAGGAGACCGTTCACGCCGCAGTAGATGACGGCTACCTCCTCCTCCACTGCCCAGGGTTTGTACTGGGGCTGGATGAGCAGACGTTCGTTCTTGCGGCCACGGTCGATGACGCGTGCGGTCACGGGGTCGATGTCGCCACCGAACTTGGTGAACGACTCCAGCTCACGGAACTGGGCCTGGTCGATTTTCAGTGTACCTGCCACCTTCTTCATCGACTTGATCTGGGCGTTACCGCCGACACGCGACACGGAGATACCCACGTTGATGGCCGGGCGGATACCACGGTTGAACAGCGCGGTCTCAAGGTAAATCTGACCGTCGGTGATTGAAATCACGTTTGTCGGGATGTAAGCCGACACGTCGCCTGCCTGGGTCTCGATGATGGGGAGGGCAGTCAGTGAGCCGCCACCCTTGACCATCGGCTTGAGCACCTCGGGGAGGTCGTTCATCTTCTCGGCCACCTGCTGGTTGTCGATAATCTTGGCGGCACGCTCAAGAAGACGTGAATGGAGGTAGAAGATATCACCGGGGTAAGCCTCGCGGCCCGAGGGACGCTTCAGCACCAGCGAAATCTCGCGGTATGCAACAGCCTGCTTCGACAGGTCGTCATATATGATAAGGGCATCGCGCCCGGTATCGCGGATGAATTCTCCGATTGCCACACCGGCAAACGGGGAGTAGTAACGCATGGCGGCGGAGTCGGCTGCGGTAGCTGCCACCACGCAGGTGTAATCGAGGGCGCCGTGCTGACGGAGGGTCTCAACGATGGCAGCCACCGAAGATGCCTTCTGTCCGATTGCCACATAGATGCAATACACAGGCTTGCCGTCCTCGTAATTCTTTCTCTGGTTGATGATGGTGTCGATAGCGATAGCGGTCTTGCCGATCTGGCGGTCACCGATAATCAGCTCTCGCTGGCCGCGGCCGATGGGCACCATCGAGTCGACAGCCTTGATGCCGGTCTGGAGGGGCTGCTTCACCGACTGGCGGAAGATAACGCCGGGGGCCTTGCGCTCCAGAGGCATGCGGTAGAGTTTGCCCTCGATCGGACCGCGTCCGTCGATAGGCTCACCCAGGATATTGATTACACGACCGAAAAGCCCCTCCCCTACCGGAATGGAGGCAATCTCGCCTGTGCGGCGCACGGTCATATTCTCTGTCACTTTGTTAACGTCATTGAGCAGGATGACCCCGACATTGCTCTCCTCAAGGTTGAGGGCCACACCTTTGACACCATTCTCGAACTCCACGAGTTCGTTGGCGCAAACGTTGTCAAGGCCGTAGACGTGGGCGACCCCGTCGCCGACTTCCAGAACGGTTCCTACCTCCTCGAAAGCAACTGACTTGTTGACATTCTCAAGCTGCTGCTTCAAAACTTCAGATATCTCGCTTGGATTAATCATTTGTCCAAAAGTTGTTATGAGCCATTCTAAGCTTTCATGGGCGTCAAGCCTGCTTCAAAAGCTTCAATCGCAATTGTTTAAGTTCGTTCTTTACCGAGGCGTCGAGACGCTCGTTGTCAATGTCGACCGTGAATCCGCCGATCAGCTCTGGATCTGTCGAGAAGGTGTATTCCATCTTCCCGCCATCGAGATGGTTCTCGATGAGCTTCAACAACCGTTTCTGCTCGGGAGCGTCGAGCGGCTTGGCCGAGACAACCGTCACCCTGTAGATTCTGTTCTCCTTGCGGTAGATGTCGCAATAGGCGCGGGCGATGGCGGCTGCCATCGGCAGACGCTTGTTGTCCCGCAGAAGCTTGAGGAAATCGGCATACACCTCGGCGACCTTCACGTCTTCGCTTGACGCTGACGCGTCAGAAACAGCGGCGGCGGTCTTCAGCAGGCCGATTTTCTCATCGTCTCCCACAAAGGGATTGGCGACAGTTGAATCCAGGGCAGGATTGTCGGCAAAACTCCTACCGAGGTTGCCCATGAGACGGTAAAGTCCCAGGTCGGCCCCCTTCTCACAAGCAAACTTGTAGAGAGCCTTTGCGTAGCGTTTGGGAATCAAACCTTCGTTCATTGCGATATTGGATTACAATGGGGGTCCTCAGTTGTCAGTTCTGACTTTCAATTTCATCAAGGTAGCTGTTGACGAGCTTCTTCTGGGCCGCATCGTCTGAAAGCTGTCCGCGTGTCACCTTACCGGCAATCTGGAGAGCCACACGGCTCACCTCGTCGCGGAGGTTCTGCTCGGCCTCACGGCGGCTCTGCTCGATCGAGAGCTTGGCGGCCTCTTTCTCTTTCTGGGCCTCCTTCTTTGCTTCCTCACGGGCGTCCTCGATGATTCTCGATTTCATACGGTTGGCTTCGGCGATGATGTCAGCCTCCTTGCGGCGGGCCTCCTGAATCTGGCGGTCAGCCTCAAGCTGGGCATTGTCAAGCTGTTCCTTGGCGTTCTGAGCATACTCAACACCCTTGTCTATAAGGTCGGCACGCCCGTCAATGCCTTTCATAATGGCAGGCCAGGCGAATTTCCACAGGATGAAAAACAGTATGGCGAAAGCCACAAACATCCAGATGGTCAAGCCAAAATCAACTTTGAAAAGTTCCATAGTTAAAACAACCTCATTGTTAAGGGTTAAGCATTTGTTTTGCAGCGGAAGCCGGCCGGCTCCCGACAGTAATCAAGCCTTGGCCGGGGAGACATCCGGGATGTCTCCCCGCTGAGCAAGGTTTATACGAACAGGGCGAGGATGCAGACGATAACCGCAAACAGGGCCACACCTTCGATAAGGGCGGCGATCACAATCATGTTGGAGCGGATGTCGCCGGCAGCTTCGGGCTGGCGGGCGATGGCCTCCATGGCGGAAGCACCAATCTTACCGATACCGATACCGGCAGCGATTGCGGCGATACCGGCGCCTACGGATGCACCAAGGCCAAGAAGAGCCTCGACTGCTGCTAAAATCATTGCTAACATAGCGAAGAGTTTTTGTTTTGGGGGTTTATAACTTTTACTTTTTTATTTTTCACTTTGTTGTCGCGGGGGCGGCTGCCGGAGCGGCTTTCTCAGCATGCTTCCCTTCATGGGCCTCGTGCTCCTCATGCTTGGCCTGGGCCAGGGAGATGAAGATGGTCGAAAGCATCGTGAAGACATATGCCTGGATGAAGCTGACAAGCACATCAATCAACAGCATGAACACCGAGAAGGCGATAGAGATGGCGGCTGTACCTGAGGCAACGGCCACACCCATGCTGGCGAAGATGAATATAAGCAATGTCAGAATCAACACGATCATATGGCCACCCATCATGTTGGCGAACAGACGGACGGTGAGGGCCGCCGGCTTTGTGAAGATACCGAACACCTCGATAATCTGCATAATGGGGAGGGGACACTTGAGCCAGATAGGCACATCGGGCCAGAATATCTCCTTCCAGTAGACCTTGGTGCCGAAGAAGTTGGTCATCACGAAAGTCATAATGGCCAGCACCATAGTTACGGCAATGTTGCCGGTCACATTCGCACCACCGGGGAACACCACGATAAGTCCCAGCAGGTTCATAAAGAAGATGAAGAAGAACACCGTCAGGAGGTAGGGGGCGAACTTGGCCGACTTCTCCTTGAGTGTGGGCTTGATGACACCGGCGTAGATAAACTCCACCAGAGCCTCGATTGCTCCTGTCATCTTGCGGGGAGCCTTGAAGGGATTCTTCTTGTGCCAGCGGGCGAGCTGGAGCAGGAGAAGAGCCACGATTATGCAGGCGATGAATATCGCGCAGACATTCTTTGTTATCGAGAAATCCCAAGGCTTGTATTCCTTGCCGTCGACAATCTCGACAAGCTTACCCTTGTAGTCACCTTCGGTGGCAATCTTGAAGGTGGCGTCCCCATCGACATACTCCTCACCGTGGGTCACACGCGAGGAGGAGAAGATGTGCAGACCATCCTTGCCCCAGACTATAACGGGAAGAGGAATGCGCTTGTGATGGTTGAAAGGCACCTCCCAACCGTAACCGTCCCCGAGATGCTCGAAGATGGTTTCCTTTATGTCGAACTTATGCTCGTCGGTCTCCTCGGCGACCTCGTCAAGAGCCTCCTCTATCTTGTTCTCCACGCCGGGAGAAGACTGGGAGGCGGAAGCCGTCGAAGCGGTGTCCTGCGCGACAACATCCTGAGCCATCGCGGAGAAGGCCCAGCTTGTCATCAGAACCAGTATAAAAAGCAACTTCTTCATTTTGGAAGCCTGGTGATTGTCTTGTTGAACGGTCAGTAAATGCATACGGAAACGACATCATTGTCGACATCGACGATACCGCCTTCGACTTCTATCTCATAGTGCCCGTTTGCTTCGGCATACTTGATTTTACCCTTCACAAGGGTTGACACCAACGATGCATGGCGCGGCAGGACAGTGAACTGCCCCATCTCGCCTGGAAGGGTGACCGAAGATGCCTCTCCCTCGAAAAGCACTTTTTCTGCTGAAATTATCTTGAGAACCATAATTGAGTTGTCGATTCGATTTTGGGAATCCGGCCCCGCGAAACGCGGCCGGCGGTTGCTGCTGATTATTTAACCTCGGCGAGGAGCTTCTTGCCCTTCTCGATGGCATCGTCGATGGTGCCGACATTGAGGAAGGCCTGCTCGGGATATTCATCCATCTCGCCGGAGAGAATCATCTTGAAGCCACGGATTGTCTCGCTCAGCGGAACCATCACACCGGGAAGACCGGTGAACTGCTCGGCCACATTGAAGGGCTGGGAGAGGAAACGCTGTGCGCGACGTGCACGGGCCACAACCAGCTTGTCCTCGTCTGAAAGCTCATCGACACCGAGGATGGCGATGATATCCTGAAGCTCGTTGTACTTCTGGAGGAGCTGCTTGACAGCCTGCGCGGTATTGTAGTGATCCTCGCCGATGATGTTCGGGTCGAGGATACGGGATGTCGATTCCAGGGGATCCACGGCAGGATAGATACCAAGCTCGGCGATTTTACGCGAAAGCACGGTAGTGGCGTCGAGGAAGCTGAAGGTGGTGGCGGGAGCCGGGTCGGTCAAGTCGTCGGCAGGCACATAGATGGCCTGCACGGAGGTGATTGATCCGTTCTTTGTGGAGGTGATTCGTTCCTGGAGGGCACCCATCTCAGAGGCAAGTGTAGGCTGGTAACCCACGGCGGAGGGCATACGGCCCAGAAGCGCCGACACCTCGGAACCTGCCTGGGTGAAACGGAAGATGTTGTCGATGAACAGGAGGATATCCTTACCGCCGCCATCCTGGTCGCGGAACTGCTCGGCCACTGTAAGACCGGTCAGCGCCACACGCAGACGTGCGCCGGGAGGCTCGTTCATCTGGCCGAACACCAGGGCGGCCTGAGATTCCTTGACCTCGTTCATATCGACATCCTCAAGGGGCCATCCCCCTTTGAGCATGCTCTCCTCGAATTTCTTGCCGTATTTGATGACACCGCTCTCGATCATCTCGTGGAGGAGGTCGTTACCCTCGCGGGTACGCTCCCCGACACCGGTGAACACCGAGAAACCGTTGTGGCCCTTGGCGATGTTGTTGATGAGCTCCATGATAAGCACGGTCTTGCCCACACCTGCACCACCGAAGAGACCAATCTTGCCACCCTTGCTGTAAGGCTCAAGCAGGTCGACAACCTTGATACCGGTGTGGAGAATCTCCGTACCGATGGTCAAGTCCTCGAACTCGGGAGCTGGCTGATGGATGGGGCGCAGGTTCTCGCGGTTGAGTTGCGGAAGGTTGTCGATGGCGTCGCCAAGAACATTCAGCAGACGTCCCTTGACCTGGTCACCGGTGGGGACGGCGATGGGATGGCCGAGGGAGTCAACGCGCAGACCGCGCTGCAGACCGTCGGTACTCTCCATAGCCACACAGCGGACGGTGTCTTCACCGATGTGCTGCTCGACTTCGAGAATCAGCTGCGAACCGTCGGGACGGTCAACCTTCAAAGCCGTGAAAATCGGCGGCAGGATGTTCTGGTCGCCCTCGAAGATAACATCGACCACAGGGCCGATTACCTGGGCTATTTTTCCGTAATTGTCGCTCATCTTATTGCGAGTTAATGCGTTTGTTTTGTCAGGGGGAATTAAGGGTTACTGGGGAAACTGGCCGAAATAGAAGCCTTCAACCACAATCCACACCATCAGCGCAAGGTTGACCAGGTTGATGGGGAGGAGATATTTCCATTCCAGTGTCAGCAGCTGGTCGATACGCAGACGGGGGTAGGTCCACTTGAACCAGATGATGATAAAGGAAATCACGAAAGCCTTGCCGAGGAACCATACAACCGAGGGGATGTAACCCATGAGCTCATTGAATCCGTCCCATCCGGCAACGCGGAAGGGCATCCAGCCGCCGAAGAAGAGCAGAGTGGCGACTCCGGAGACAATGAAGAGGTTGAGGTATTCAGCCAGGTAGAAGAAACCGAAGTGGATACCGGAATACTCTGTATGGTAACCGGCGGTAAGCTCGCTCTCGGCCTCAGGAAGGTCAAACGGGCCACGGTTTGTCTCGGCTGTTCCGGCAATCATGTAAATCACAAAAGCAATGATCGCGGGGATATGCGCCGAGAAGATGAACCAATGGTCGGCCTGGGCCTCCACAATCTTAGCGACATCCATCGTGCCGGCGAACACCACCATAGTAAGAATGGATAAACCGACAGAAAGTTCATAGCTGACCATCTGGGCACCCGAACGGAGGGCACCGATGAGGGTGAACTTGTTGTTGGAAGACCATCCCGCGAGCAGGATACCCAGAACACCTATCGAGGAGCAGGCCAGCAGGAAGAAGATACCGATGTTGAAATCGATAATCTGCAGACCGTTGCCCCAGGGGAGAACCGCGAAGCAAAGCACTGACGCGATAATCACCAGGTAAGGAGCCAGGGCGAAGAGGAACTTGTCGACATGGTTGAGGGAGATAAGCTCCTTGATGAGAATCTTGAACATGTCGGCGATACTCTGGAGCAGACCCCAGGGGCCGACGCGGTTCGGGCCGAGACGACACTGGAAGTAAGCACAAATCTTACGCTCGTAGAGAATATAGAAGAGCGCCAGCACAGAGTAGACCAGCAGCAGACCGACGCCGACCAGCACACACTCCAGGGTCGTTGCGAGCCAGGAGGGCATAAAGTTGTTGAGCATCGTGTCAAACCAGGTCGCGAAGCTGCTGAAATTATCTATTGTGTAATTACTCATGACAAGTAACGTGATTGGATATCAGGAATGTTTCGTTTCTAATTGGTTCCCTGCCGGCCGTCAACGGTCCATGTCGGGGACGATGTAGTCCATCGAGCCACCGATGGTGATAAGGTCGGCAATCTTCTGTCCCCGGGTGATATGGTCTACGACAGCGGCCGCGGGCAAACCGGGGGTGATAAGTTTCAGACGGTAAGGCTTTGTGGAGCCGTCGCTCTCGATGTAGACTCCGAAGAGGCCGCGACATCCCTCGACAACCTGGAACCAATGTCCGACAGGAAGCTTGATGACCTTGGGCACTTTGGCGCAATACTCCCCTTCGGGAAGCATCTCGATAAGCTGCTCAAGGATACCCTTCGACTGGAGAATCTCGTCGACTCGGTTCTGGAAACGGGCCAGGGAGTCACCTTCGGTGCGGATAACCTGCTCGAACTTGAGCTCGGGATAAACGCTGTAGGGATGGGTCTTGCGGACATCGCATGCCCAGCCGGACGCACGGCCCGAGGGACCGGTGATGGCCCATGAACGGGCATCCTCGTTGGTGAGGACTCCGACATTCTTGAGACGGTTGTGAGCGATGACGTTTCCGGTGAAGAGCTTGTTGTATTCGGCCACATTCTTGGGAAGCACTTCGAGCAACGCCTTGACATCCTTGATGAAATCGGGGTCGAGGTCAGCCATCACACCGCCGATGCAGTCGTAGTTGAATGTCATACGCGCACCGCAGGTCTTCTCCATGATGTCAAGCACCTGCTCGCGGACACGGAGCGTGTAGAAGAGCATCGTTGTCGCGCCGAGGTCCATACAGAATGTGCCGATGAAGAGACAGTGGGAGGCGATACGCGACAGCTCATCCATCATCACGCGGATAACCTGGGCACGGCGCGGAACCTCGATTCCGGCAGCCTTCTCGATAGCCAGGCAGAGACCGTGGTGGTAGTTGTGAGCCGAGAAATAGTCCAGACGGTCCATGAAGTGGAGGGTCTGCATGTAACCGAGATCCTCACAGAGTTTCTCGACGCCGCGATGGATATAGCCCATGTAGACATCGATTTTCTGGATTGTCTCGCCGTCGACAGCCGTGCGGAAGCGCAACACACCGTGTGTGGCGGGATGCTGCGGGCCGATGTTCACCACGAAGTCATTCTCGTTGAACACCCTCGGACGTTCATGCTTGATCGAGCCGTCGGGCTGCTCCACCCAAGTGTCGGTGTGGTCGGTCTGACGCTCGTTCTTGATAGATACGGGGTTGATGTCGGGATTGGCGTCGTAATCCTTGCGCAGGGGGTAACCCACCCAGTCGATGTTAAGGAAAAGACGGCGCATATCGGGATTGTTTATGAAGATAATCCCGTAGAAATCATAGACTTCACGCTCGTAGATACCTGCGATGCGGTAAAGGTCGGCAATCGAATGTATCATAGGGTTGTCGCGGTCGGTGGTCTGCACCTTCACCGAGACAAACTCCTTGGTCGAAGAGGAAGTCAGATAATAGATACATCCCAGGGAGGACACCCAGTCCATTCCGACGATGGTCACGAGGTAATCGAAACCGCAGTCGTCGCGGAGCGACTTCACCAGGTCGTGAAGCTTTGCGTCGGGGATGTTCACCAGCAAAATCTCACCCTCCTCGAAGGTAGCTTCAGGGAACTGACGCGAGATTTTTTCCTGCAAGTTAGCCATGTATGTCGTATGATGGTTTATCAGTCAATGTTGGCCGCTGCGACATCCTCGATGGGGTGGGCGGCAAGAAATTCCTTCTGGTTCTCTTGGCGGTTCTTGCCTCCGAAGAAGCGTTCCACCTTGATTTTGCGCGACAGCTGCATGATCGAGTATATCATAGCCTCGGGACGGGGAGGACATCCGGGGCAGAACACGTCGACTGGGACGATGTCCTCGATGCCCTTCGCCACATGGTAGCTTTTGCGGAACGGGCCGCCGGAGATGGCGCATGAACCGCAGGCGATGACATATTTGGGCTCGGCCAGCTGGTCATAAAGACGGCGGAAGACAGGCACCATGCGGTGGACGATGGTACCGGCCACCATCATAAAGTCGGCCTGACGGGGCGAGGCACGGGCTACTTCCCAGCCGAATCGCGCCATATCAAAACGGGCGGCTCCAAGCGACACGAATTCGATGCCGCAGCAACTGGTGGCGAAGGTGAGCGGCCAGAGCGAGTTTGAACGCCCCCAGTTGATAAGTTTGTCGAGAGAACCGACAAGCACGTTGGTTCCCGACTCCTGAAGCTCTGTGACAAGCTTCTCGATGTATTCGTTGTCCTTCCAGGCCTCGTAAGGGAGCCCCTGGGCGGTCACATGCTTCATTTCCATTCAAGCGCTCCTTTCCGCCAGGCGTAAACGAGGCCCAGCACTAAAATTGCGAAAAAAACAGCGACGCAGAGAACTCCTTCACCTCCGAGGGCGCGCATCTTGACGGCCCAGGGGAACAGGAAGACAGTTTCCACGTCGAACATCAGGAAGAGGATGGCGAACAGATAATAACCCACATGAAAACGGGCCATTGATTCGCCGCGTGTCGGGATACCACACTCATATGCCTCTCCTTTCTGCGGGTTGAAGGAGCGGGGAGAAATAAGGCCGGCGAGCCACATGGCCAGCCAAACCAGCCCTGCTCCGGTGAGCAGCGCCACGATGGCGAACACTACGGCGTCGATGCCAAAAATTCCTAAAGATATCATGAACTATTTTGTTGTGATTCCTGGTCTATTGTGGCCGTCTCGGACAGCGGGAACTACCGGGACAACCGTTTAGGGTTAGATGATCGATAACACCGAGAGCTGATTCCCGGGCATAACCGTTACCTGTCAAAAAGACATAGTCTTAACCTCTGGTTATCAACAATCTGTAATCAGAAAAGCAAAACCGCGACCCACGGGAGCGGATTTACGGCTACAAAGATAGGAATTTTTTGGTAATCAATTGTTAAAAAACTCCCACAAAATTATCCCCCTCCCAAATTTTCCAAAAAAACCGCCATCCCTTCGAGAACCGCCATCCACCGAATTAACATCATTTAACCCTGTGTTCACACCATCTTTCCACAGAAATTGAATGGAATATTAGTACCAATCACTACTTTTGTCATATAGTTTCAACCTCCTGACAATGATTCCCTCATCACTGCAATCCCTGTTGAAAGGCCAGCCCAATGAAATCCAACCTTGGTTTTCAGAAATCGAGACTTCCGAAGAATTCCAATTTTCGAAAGCCCTGACGGCATGGCAAAACTGGAAGAACCTCGTCATTTCCAAATCCGAACTCCAACGGATGCTCGCCTTGAAATATGAGGAGTTCCGCGACAGCACGAATCCTGACATATCCCGTGTGCGTCACGCGTTGTTCTCCCTCGTCGCATATTGCGACACAAAAGCAAACAACAAGCAATTCCTCAACGAATACCCCGACAAAAGGACAATCGCCCGCGCGGGCATATATCAGAATGTATGGGTAAAGCAGCTCCTCCTATTCAAACTTGGTGCCCCATTGACCAGCAAGGGGACACAAAATATGATTGCTTATCTCGAATCACCATGTGACAACTGGCCAATTGTCTCGGAAAATCACCGCCAGCAGATTCTCTTATGGTTGACAGGCAAGCAATATAACCGGGCAACTTTCAATCAGGACATGGAAGAAGCCCTTGGAAAATACTGGAATGGCAAAAATCCCGACAACAAGACCACATATTTCACACGTTGCATCTACTACCTTGACAATGAATGGAAAAACCCGACACCTGACAGGACCTCATATTCCGATATAAAAGGGGGCATCGAACCGACCCCGGCAGACCCGTATGTTGAGAAGCTTGTCAGGCTGCTTGAAAAGAACCGCAACCTCATCCTGACAGGTGCACCCGGCACAGGCAAAACATATCTCGCGGCGCAGATAGCCAAGGCCATGAACGCACAATATGAGCGCATTCAGTTCCATCCCTCTTATGACTACACCGACTTCGTGGAGGGTTTACGCCCCGAGAAAAATGAAGGCAAGGATATTGGTTTCAAGTTAATGCCCGGCTCGTTCAAACTGTTCTGCCAGAAAGCGCTCGACTCTCTGGACAACAACCCGGAAGAAAGCCCCAAGTACCTCTTCCATATCGATGAAATCAACCGTGGGGAAATCTCAAAAATCTTCGGGGAACTGTTTTTCTCAATCGAGCCGTCATACCGAGGAGAAAAAGGGAAGGTAAAAACCCAGTACCACAACCTCATAACGGACGGTGACATCTTCGAGGATGGATTTTTCGTGCCGGAAAATGTCTATATCATCGGCACAATGAACGACATCGACCGAGGAGTGGAAGCCATGGATTTCGCCATACGTCGTCGCTTCGCGTGGATAGAGGTAAAGGCCTCAGACCGTCTCCAGATGCTTGACTCCATGACAGAATCGGGAGTAAGTCAGTCTGTCATCGATGAGGCCAAACTGCGGATGACAAGTCTGAACAACGCAATATCAGAGGTTGAATCGCTTGGAGACGCATATCATGTCGGAGGAGCGTACTTTCTTAATCTCACAAACTACATCGACGACCCCGATCCATTCGGCAAATTGTGGGAATATCATCTGCGCGGGCTGCTGTATGAATACTTGCGTGGTTCGGAGGCCTGGAAGGAAACCCTAAACAAGTTCAAGGATGAATACGACCACCCGAAGGCCGACCATACAGACCACTGACAACACCCTCTGCCAGGAGTATTCTGACTTCGCGCCTGATTCTCCCGAGATGGCCCTGCTCCGGGAGCTGTCGGATGTCACATTTCCCGAACTGTCTCGCCACCACGGGGTAACAGTGTTTCCCCAAGGCTCATTGGCCGACACAAAGGAGGATGGAGAGTTGTTACACCTAAACACCGACGGCACTTTCTCCACAACAAACCTGATGGGATTTATCGGGAAAGGGGAAACCACACTATCCATAACATCACGTTTCGCTGAAAAAGGTAACGACTTTTTCCTTCATTATATGTTGGGAAAGGTAATGTCATTGCGCCTCTTCGATCTTGACCATCCGTGTGATTATGACCCCTCTCTGAACTTTCTGATTTATCTCTTCCCATATTTTCTGAGGAAAGCGGTCGCCCAAGGTCTTTTCAAGACTTATGTCAACGTCAGCCACAACGGCCCAGACATCAAAGGGCCTCTCGATCTGAAACGTCACCTGAGACAGAATATCCCTTTCAGGGGAAACATCGCATATTCCTCCCGCCAGCGGATGACCGACAACTGCATGACGCAATTGATACGTCACACTATCGAGGCCATCCGGACTATCCCTTACGGCCGCCCCATACTTTCCAATGAGCCGGAAACCGAAAAAGCTGTGCGGCTCATAATCTCAGCCACCCCCTCCTATTCCCGCGAAGACCGGGAGAAAACCATAAAGCAAAACCTCAAACCGGCCCGTCACCCCTATTTCACCGCATATTCCCCGTTGCAGAAATTATGCCTTATGATTCTGCATAACAAGAAGATGCACTATGGTAATGGCAAGACTGACACCCACGGCATTCTCTTTGACGGCGCATGGCTATGGGAAGAATATCTGGCCAAAGTGATGGCAAGCAACCTGGAATTCGCCTCATATGATTTGCGACATCCCTGCAACCGCAGACATTCCGGAGCCATATACCTTTCTGACAAATTCATGAATCATAACAACGGGAACTTCTCCACCCATGGATGCTTCCCCCGTTACCCCGACTTCCACACCTCCACCACCGTATTGGACGCGAAATACAAGCCCCTTGACAACAAGTCAAAAGATATTCGTGACGACTGCCATCAACTAATCACATATATGTATGTGATGGCCCGCAAACGGGGGATATTGCTGTTCCCGCATAAAAATGAGAACTTGACTCACCATCACGAATACCTCCTGAATGGACACGGCGGCTCAATGCACCTCATCGGTATGTCGATACCCCAAGGATGCTCCACATTCAAGCAATTCGCGGCCGAGATGGAGAAATCAGAGAAAGCCTTAATCTCGACATTGCTAAGCCTGGAGCGCAGTGAATAGCCCCACAAGCAACGCGGACTTTCAAACAATGGAACCGTTGCGGCGGAAATAGAGGAAACGGTTGTCGCCGGACTGCTCCTCTTTCTCCAGTATGCCGCAAGCGAACGGGAGGGAGGGCGCGGGATGGCCGCCACGTTCACCGAGCACCACGGGGGAAATCTCCACCCGGAGTGAATCCCACATTCCGGACTCCAAGAGGTGGGAAAGATAACGCGGGCCGGCCTCCACGAGGACAGAAGTAATACCGTATTCGGAATAAAGGGTCTCGAACGGGTCATTTCCTGTCAGAACTACGGCTGATTTCAATAGGTTTGCATCCGGACACACCCTTCCCGAACGGTCAAGGATGAAGGGGCGGGGCTGATGTCCCGCCCAGTCGCGCAACGTCAGTCTCGGGTTATCGGCATTGACTGTGGCGGCGGTGGTCAGTATGGCTTCATTCTCGCTGCGGAGTTTCATTGTCGCCATTCTTGTCTGAGGTGTGGAAAAGGGATATGCCGGTTGATCCGGGCTTCGCTTGACATCCATATATCCGTCAGCCGATTGCGCCCACTTCAGGGTGATATATGGCCGACGGAGGGTCTGTGCTGTGAAAAACACCTTATTCAGAGAGATGGACTCCTCGGCCAGGACTCCGGTAACAACCTCCCCGCCAGCCTCGCGAATCATCGCGATTCCCCGTCCGTTCACCTTTGGATTGGGGTCTCCGGCACCTACCACGACGCGGGGAATGCCGGTGTCAACGATGAGTTTGGCGCATGGCGGGGTCTTACCGTAATGCGAGCATGGTTCCAACGTGACATATATGGTGGATTCTGTAAGCAGATGTCTGTCAGCATCCCTGACCGAAGCGACGGCATTGACCTCGGCGTGGCCTTCGCCACAACGACGATGCCACCCCTCCCCTATCACCCTGCCGTCGGGGGCGACAATCACCGCCCCGACCATAGGATTGGGGGCTGTGAATCCCCGTCCGTTCGCCGCCAGCTGCAACGCACGGCGCATATATGTCTCGTTGATTTCCATGATTATCCGTTTATTGTCACAATGCGGGAGCATTCAATGTCACCGCCTCCCCCTCGTTGCCGTAACGGTCATAGGGGGCGACAGCATACCAGTATCCTTTCAATACCCTGGCAGGAAGCTCGAAAGTATTGCCATATGTGACACCGATTATATATTTGCCGTCGAAATTCGGGCCGTCACCGGCCAGCGCGTCGATTGGCCCGACATCCATCGGAATAGCATAGCAGACATACCGCCCGCTCCCCCTGTCAAACCAGCTCAGAGACTTGTCCTTGCGGCTCAGATTTTTCACTTTCTCCATAGCCGGTGCCTTTTTCCAGGTCATAGGAGGCATCAGGGCCTGAGTGGCATATTCGTTCATCGCCAGCTCGCGGTCAAGTCCGCGGGCCTTCTTCCCGGTGAGATGGGCGGCGGAATAGAACACCTGGCCAGACGGAATCCCCGCCTTGCGCGATGCAAGCCTGGTCACCCCCACCTCCTTGCGCTGCTCTTTCCAGGCAGCTTCACCGGCAGGCAGGCTCGGGACATTCTGGCTCACGAACAGATGACGTCCGAAATGCCGCGCCACATCCGCCCACCATTCTACCAACGGCTGGAAAGGGTTTGTAGCATGCTCCATCGGCCAGTAAACCTGCGGGGAGACATAATCCACAGTGCCGTCAGCGAGCCAGCGCAACGGATCGCAATATATGTCGTCATACATCCAGTCGCGACCTACCGACGGCGGTTCGAGCCCATGCTCGGCGCATGCCTTTCCATTCCCTCCGGCCACACCAGCGGGAGCCACCCCGAATCTCACCCAAGGCTTTTCCTCCTGAATCATACTGTAGACCTCCGAGATGGCCGTGGCCACATTCTGACGGCGGCGGTCACTCTCCTCAACCGGATCCATACCCTCCGGTACAGGAAATTTCTCGGGATAGAAATAATCGTCGAACACAAGTCCGTCGACATCATAATTGCGCACAATCTCCCGGCAGACCTCAACGATATGCTTTCTCGCATCGGGATTCCCGGGGTCAAGGATAGACACTCCCTTGACGGTGGTCTTCTTCTGAGCCGGACGGCTTTTACCCTTCTTCCCCTTGACACGAGACTTCGCGGCAGGGACAGTGACAGTTTTGAGTTGTGACAGTACCCATTCCTTCTCGATGGCCCGGCGGTCGGCCGGAGTCGAGGGGAGGTTCGCCGAGGATGAGAACCTGAAAGGATTAACCCACGCGTGAAGCTCAAGTCCACGGGCATGGCACTCCCTGACGGCAAATTCCAGCGGGTCCCACCCCTTGGCGGGAGCTGTGCCACGCCCTCCGGTCAGATACGCGCTCCACGGCTCAAGCGATGACTTGTAGAGCGCGCCAGCCATAGGCCTGACCTGAAGCAGCACCGAGTTGAATCCCGAGGAGGCCGCCATGTCGAGCAACGCCGTCAATTCCTTTTTCTGCGCCTCGGCGGCCGCAGGCGTGGAGCCGGAAACCGATGGCCAGTCTATGCCATACACCGTGGCCACCCACAGTCCCCTCATCTCATATTTGGGGGCGGCGAATCCACGCGAGATACAGGAGAGGAGGAGAACAATCCCTAAAATCAGACCGGTCTTTCTCATCTCTCGCCGCTGATTTTAAGTGTCGCCCCTGCCGAGTGAGCCGAAACGATGGGATTATACTGACTCTGAACCTGGGCCACACCGCTGGCGAAGCTTCCGGCCTGAGAGGCGAACAGCTCGTAGGCCAACCGGTAGGTGCCTCGGGGGAGGAAATCAATGAATATGTTTGTCTGCGAGTCGCGGTTTTCACGGTAGAAACAAAGCCCCTCCGAGAAAATCGGCGCGGGAAGCTGCTCGACAGGTTCCAGTCCGGCGGCACGCAAATCCTCAATCACGACATACGAGAGGTCATCCTCTACCCGGAGGGTAAGCTCGACCCTCACGCGGTCGCCGACCTTGAAAGCGGTAGCCGGAATCCATTCGTCACCCCGGGCAATCATCAGCGACTTCTCAACCGAGATTTCCTGACATCCGACAGCCTTGATGGAATCCATCGGAAGACGGCGCATCATCACCACACCACCGACCGACGGATAATCCGCCTGACGGTCGATTGTCATGGTGGCAGGCACCGGGAGCATCGAGGTAATCTGCTCGGTGAAAGCCCCGGTGGCATACTCCGCAGACTGCGGCTGCAGCAGAGTGTCACCGATATGTATGGCGGTTCCACGCGTGTTGATTTTCAGCGGTTTGCCGCTTGAGAGAATCGAGGCGACAGCCTGGGTGGTCATCACCGCATTTCCCCAGTCATTGTTTGTCTTGTTGAGAATCAGCCACTGGCGGATTTTCTCCACATCATCGCATCCCGGCTCGACAGCATTGAAAGCATCAAGCAGAAGCGAGGTGATGCCAACCCGGTCGAAGCTCCAGAGGGTCACATATCGGTCAAGCTGCTGCCACCACATACCCTTCTCGGGAGTAGATGTGGCGTATTCTCGCAATGACTGCAGCACCTGACGCGCCGTGGCGTTGTAACCGTGATTATTGAGAATCAGGGCATACACACCCTTCATCGGCACACCGGCATCCTTCCATCCGGCGACAGCCTTCTGCACCTCCGACTCTATCACGCGGGAGGCGGCTGTCGAGGGTTTGACCTGCGGGAACTTGTCGCGGATTGCAACATACAGCCAGTAATCCCCCTTGGGGTATTTCTTGAAGTCAGCGGCAGTCTCCCGGTCAAGATATGCCAGCGACTCCTTAATCATTTTTGACAGACGCTGGTCAGCGGGGAGCCATCCCATACGGTTGAGATCACCCAGCTCGTCGAGAATCACCTCCGTCGCCCAGCGTGACACTGCGGGATATCGGTCTGACCAGCTCCAGCCGCCGTCAGCCCTCATCTGGGCAAGACGGTCGATAGCGTCGGAAATCACCTTGCGGGTCTGTCGTTTGTCAAACAGCAGGGAGAGCCGCTGCATCCTTTCGGTGTCGCTCAACGCCTCTGACACCCAGGGGGTGGCATTGAGAAGCATCGTTTTGAGTTCCTGGTTCTTCTCCAGGTTGGAAACCAGGGCAGAATCGCCAGTCTCAGCCCATCGGCGGAGCACACGCGCCAGTTCAGGATTGTCGTGGAGTATGCCATCAGCTACCGCAGCCGAGAACAGTGCGGCGCCCGCTTCCACAGATGAGTTGATTTTCCCTTCGCGCAATCCAGGAAGAGCAGACACCACCTGCCAGGAGGGATTCTCGGTGAAGTTGAGATACGCACGATCATCGCCCGACATGGCAGGAAGATTGATTGAGAAAGAAGCGTCGTCCGGAGCGATATAGAACATCTCCGACTCCACCACATCCTGTTCGGAGGGGAGGACAGGAAGCAACGTCTGTTCGCCGTCGGCATAATCCCCCGAGACGGCGCGGACGCGGTAAATCAGTCCGGTCTCACCTGTCGGGGCGACAACCTCCACCGAAGCGACAGCCGATGCCTTACCGTCAAGTTCGACAGCCTTCTCCTCGCGGAGAAGCACCTTCCCGGACGATGCGGAGACAACCTCGGAGACGACATTGATTCGCCGCAACGAATCGGTATTGTTCATCACCGAAGAGGCCAGCACCACCGAGTCGGCCGTGCGGAGGAAACGGGGAGCGTTCTGCGACACCATGACCGGCTTGGAGGATACAATCTCAGCCGAAGTCGATGCGGTAAGCAGCTCCTTGTTATAGGCCATGGCCCTGAGAATCCATGTGGTATTGGCATCCGGCACAGTGTAGCTGATTTCCAGTGAGCCGTCTTCGGCAGTGGTCAGCATAGGGCGGAAGAACGCCAGAGGTATTTCCGAAGGACGGTAAGATTCATCATTCGCGCCTGCGGCTTCACCC
>URLF01000007.1 GCA_900548705.1 uncultured Porphyromonadaceae bacterium
CTGCCGGTGACGGCTATACAGTCCAGGCTGTCAGTCATCTCTACCGTCTGAAATGGAACGATGACATCAATCAGCAGTTCGCCGTCGACATTTTCGGCAAAAACGCCACTGTCGAGGACCTCATCAACGCCGGTATCTGCGAACTTGAATTCGTGGGTACTGAAAAGGCCTCCAGCAACATACGTCAGAGCCTTCTGTCAAGCGCACCTATGAGCTCGCTGGTGAAACGCGCCACCGCCCGCGCCATCGACGAGGCCATCATCAAGCTTCAGAACAGTCACGAGGAGTTCCGTACCGTTCTCCCAATCATCGGTGGTGACGGCGAGAACCTCTACGCCGCCATCGGCACAAAGGAGGGGCTCACCGAGAAAGATGAGTATGAGATTCTCGAAGCACAGGAAGATGAGAAAGGGAAACGCACATACAAATCTGTCGGCACCGTCAAGGCTGTCCCCGGAACCATCTGGAACAACGCCTACGGAGCTGAGGAGGAAATCAACAGCGACCCGAAGGCTTCTGAGGCTGACAAGGCCGCGCTAAGCTATGGCTACACACAGTTCAAAGGTAAGAAGGGTGACTTCCGAGGCTACTATCTGCGCCTGAAGAAGAAAAAGTAAACCACGCCGATGAATCCGGCGGTGTCTGCCCTCCACGCGTCAGGCATTTGCCAATCATTCCTGAGACTGCCTAACAAGTTTGGGCAGTCTCTTTTTATCATTCATTTATTATGTCCCAAGGGGGGATGTAACCGCCGTTGGGGGAATAACCGCTGGATTGTCGGGGATATCTAATCCCCGGCATCGCCAGGGGGGACGTGACTTCCGGACTCGCAGGGACGACGGCCATGCCCCGGTAAACATCAGCCAAATCGACTTTTTGTTTGTGTTTCGCGAATCTTTCCCTGTTTTGTCGTAATTTTGCAAAAACAATTGCATTATGAGCCATACCATTCCCGACATGCAGGAGAAGACCCCCACTGTTTTCCGCAATCTCTCCCCGGAGGAGATTTCCCGGCTTGAGAGCCAAGGTTGCCGTTGCTCCGACTGGAGCAGGGTGAGGGTGGAAGAGCCGTTTGACTGCGGATGCTACCGCGAGGTGGAATTCTCAGGCGACATCACATTGGGATGCGCCGGAGGAATGACCGCAGAAGGTGTCGGGGGGATTCCACGCCGATGCGGCATATATGACGCTGTTGTCGTAGGTTGCAATGTCGGAAGGGGTGTGTTCATCAACAATGTCAGGGGGGTACTGCTCAACCTCGACATCGAGGATGGTGCGGTTGTCGACTCGGTATATTCCATAATCTCCACCGGCAAGAGCTGCTTCGGCAATGATGTCCGCGTCAATGTGCTGAGCGAGACCGGAGGACGCGAAGTGACCATTTCATCCGAGCTGTCGGCTCCGCTGGCTTACATGATGGCGTTTTACCGCCACAGCGCCTCCTTGTCGAAAGCCATTGACGCGATGGCGGTAAGACATGCTGCCGCCGCCCGTTCCCCCCGTGGCCATATCGGTCGCGACGCACGGATTGTCAACTGCGGCGAAATCACCGATGTCAGGATAGGGGAGGGGGCTGTCATCCGGGGAGCCGCCTCGCTGACCAACGGTTCGGTAGGCCGGGCGTTTGTCGGCACCGGGGTCATCGCCCGCGATTTCATCATCCAAGACGGGGGAACGGCAGACACAGGCGCACGTCTCCAGGGATGCCTGGTAGGGCATTGCGCCGAGGTGTCATCAGGTTTCACCGCCCACGACACCTTGGTATTCACCAACAGCCGCCTGGAAAACGGGGAATCGGCCGCGGCCTTCTGCGGCCCCTTCACCACGACCATGCACAAGTCCACCCTCCTCATAGGCGGCCTGTTCTCATTCTTCAACGCCGGGTCAGGCACCAACCAGAGCAACCATCTCTACAAGCTCGGACCGATGCATCAGGGGATTCTCGCCCGGGGATGCAAGACCGGGAGCGACAGCTACATGATGTGGCCGGCGGCTGTCGGAGCGTTCACCACCGTCACCGGACGGCATTATTCCCACCCCGACACCCGTATCTTCCCATTCTCATACCTTATCAACGACCCCTCGGTGAAAGCCGGAAGCGCGTCGGTGCTGATTCCCGGTGCGGCTGTCGGTTCGGTGGGTCTCGCGCGGGATGTGGAGAAATGGCCGTCGAGAATCGGAGAAGCCGCCGAGAATGACCCTGTGAACTTCAATTGGCTGTCGCCATACACCGTAGGGAATCTCCTCGCAGGTGTCGCCAAACTGCGGGAACTGGGAGAGTGTGGAGAAACTCCCCTGATTGAATTGGATGGTGTGGTGATTCCCCGCCGTGGCATCGCGAAGGGTATTGACCGCTACACGATGCTTTTAAGATTGTTCCTCGCCGGGGTGTTCCGCAGGAAAATCCTCGCGGTGGCGGCCACGAATCCTGAAATCACACCGGCGGCGTTGATTGACCGGCTGCGGGAAGCCCCCTCCACCGAGGGAGCGGGTCTGTGGGTTGACCTTTCCGGCCTTCTCGCTCCCCGCGAGGCCATCGACGATCTCGCCGGGGATATGATTTCGGATACGGAGATGACCATAGGTGAGGCCAACGCCAGACTTGCGGAAATCCATGACCGCTACTCCTCATATTCCTGGAACTGGACCTGGCATAACATGCAGGGTGTGGCCGAAGCTGATTTCTCGGCCCTCACTGTCGACGACCTTCGCCGTATATTGTCATGGGGTGATGAGGCCGCCGGGCAACTGGAGGATCTTTTCATAAAGGATGCAGCCAAGGAATATGATCCGGAGAGAGCTTCACTCGGTTTCGGGATAGATGCCGGAGACCGCCGCGAGGAAATCCTCCAGGACTTCGCGAGGGTAAGGGGGGATTTGTCGGCACAGCGTTTCCTGGCGATGCTCCACCGCCGTGTTGATATTTTCCGGGGCGGTTTGAGGAGCATCCTTCTCCTGCTTGAGACCCCTTCCGAGGGGCTATGACCGGAAAATTCCGGAAAATTCCGGAAAATTTGAAAAAAATCGAATTTTTTTGTCAAAAAATTTGGTGGATTCAAAAACTCGTCGTAACTTTGCACTCGCAAACGACAAGGAACAACAACCTTGAGACTTGCAAGAAAATAGTTCCCTGAAATTCTCTCAAAGGTCTATTACCTCAAATTTGGTGCGGTAGTTCAGCTGGTTAGAATACCTGCCTGTCACGCAGGGGGTCGCGAGTTCGAGTCTCGTCCGCACCGCTGGAGAGAGAGGAGAAGGAGTAGTGTCTGCCCTTTGGGGCTGCATTGCTCCTTCTTTTTTTGTATTACCCCCCTACGATTCATCATCCCCGACACAAGATGAAAACCATCCTCAGAAACATGTTGGCAATCCTGCTCCCGGCGATTCTCGCCGTGGGATGTTCCGGCTCGAAGGAGTTCCGCCTTGACGCGGCTTCCGACGACATCGGCACACAGAACGTCACCCTGATTTACTACACCGACGGTGCATACCGCGTTGAGAGCGTCCCCGCAATCGACGGGCAGTTCTCCCTCACCGCCAATGTCTCGGCCCCCACATTCGTCGAGGTCTACACCTCAGGCGGCTCGTTGCTCGGGGAGTTCATCGTCGAGGGGGGCGACCATATCGAGGCCCGTTTCTCGGCCATTAACCCCGAGAACATATCGATAAAGGGCAACAAGGATGCCGAACAGCTCGCCGATTTCCTCAAAGAGAACCGTCCGCTGGTGGAGGGTAACGACATCGACGGCCTTAACCGCGCCATCGAGGAGTTTGTCAGGAAAGACCCGGAGCGGTTTGTGGCGACAGTCCTGCTCACCCGATATTTCACCGTCGAGGGATATGAGAACACCGCCCTGGAACTTACCCGACTGATTCCTGACAAATACCGCCGCGACAGGTTCACAGAGGGGTTCGAACAGCTGCTCAACGCCTCCCTCTCCTCCGATACCCTCTCTTTGGGGGAGGTGAGAGGTTTCTCGACTGGTGACAGCGCGATGGTGTTCACCCCCGCCGGGGCGCGCGTCAACCTGATAATGATTACCGACAACGACACCCGTGCGGCCGACTCGATAAAGACAATGCTCTCGGCCCTCCGTGCCGGTTCGCCCCGCGAGGAGACCCTGCGGATTGTCGATTTCGGGTGTGACCGCGACACGATGCAATGGAAAGCCACCCTGCGCTCTCTGCCCGACGACTATCCCGCCGGAATCACCCGCCTGTGGCTCAACGCCGGGATGGCCACCGAGGGGATTTCCCAGACCGCGCCGACCACCATCCCATACTTCATACTGACCGACTCCACAGGCCGCCTGCTCTACCGCAGCCCGTCGGTGTCGGCGACCCGCGCCGCCTATGGCCGGTTGCGCAAGACCCTCCCCGCCTCCTGAAGGCTCTGATTCCCCCATTACCCTCACAAATCACCGTTACACACAATGCTCGCGAAAGTCTGCGGCGCGGCCCTGCAAGGGATTGACGCCATCAAAATATCAATCGAGGCCCTGGTGGAGCCGGGCTTCTCGATTACTCTCGTAGGTATGCCCGACAAAGCTGTCAAGGAGAGCATACAGAGGGTGGAGTCTGCCATCAGCCATAGCGGACTCGACTTCCCTCGCCGCAAGATACTGGTCAACATGGCTCCCGCTGAGGTCAGAAAGGAGGGGGCGGCATATGACCTGCCGCTGGCTGTCGGCATCCTCGCCGCCGACCGGAAGCTCCCGGCGGCAATCCTCGACGGGTATATGATAATGGGTGAACTGTCGCTTGACGGTTCACTGCTCCCCATAAAGGGTGTGTTGCCGATGGCCATCCTCGCCCGCAAGATGGGGCTGAAGGGATTCATCCTCCCGGCTCCGAATGCCACCGAGGCGGCGGTTGTCAACAACCTGCGGGTCTACGGCGCCAACACCCTGCGCGAGGTGATGGATCATCTGACCGGCCAATCCCCCATTCCTCCCACCGAGGTAGACACCCGTGGGGAGTTCGGCAAGGCTGTCGAGGAATTCCCCTTTGACTTCTCCGACGTCAAGGGGCAGGAGAGTGTGAAACGTGCCTTCGAGGTGGCCTGTGCCGGAGGCCACAACATCCTCCTGGTGGGCCCTCCCGGTTCCGGCAAGTCAATGATGGCCAAACGGCTTCCCTCCATACTTCCTCCCCTCACCCTGCACGAGGCTCTGGAGACAACCAAAATCCATTCCGTGGCCGGAAATCTCAAAGGTGGTTCCCGTCTGATGAGCCATCGCCCCTTCCGCGCCCCACACCACACAATCTCCAATGTCGCCCTTGTCGGGGGAGGTGCGAACCCAATGCCGGGAGAAATCTCCCTTGCCCATAACGGCATCCTTTTCCTCGACGAATTTCCTGAATTCAGCCGCACCGCCCTTGAGGTGATGCGTCAGCCTCTTGAAGACCGCAGCATCACCGTCTCCCGCGCGAAATACACCCTCCAGTATCCCGCGAGCTTCATGCTGGTGGCCTCGATGAACCCCTGTCCTTGCGGTTATTACACACATCCCACCAAGGAATGCACCTGCACCCCCTCCCAGGTGCAGCGCTATCTCGGCCGCATCTCAGGCCCGTTGCTCGACCGCATAGACCTGCAGGTAGAGATACAGCCCGTACCGTTCAATGAGCTGCAAAGCGCGTCACAGGGGGAAAGCTCAGCCGACATACGCCGAAGGGTAATCGCCGCCCGCGCCATCCAGCAGGAGCGATACAAGGATTTCCCCGCCATCCACTGCAACGCCCAGATGGATTCGCGCTTGATTTCCCGCTGGGCCGTTCCCGATCCTGAAGCGATGAGAATCCTCGAACATACCATGACCCGCTTCGACATGTCGGCACGCGCCTATGACCGCATATTAAAGGTGGCGCGCACCATCGCCGATCTTGACACTTCCCCCTCGATAACCGCCCTTCATATGCGCGAAGCTGTCTCCTACCGCAACCTCGACCGCGCTTCCTGGGGCCTGAAGTAGCCCCGATTCCGGGCTTCCCTCTTCCCTCAATCCAAAAGTTCTCTTTCCCATTAAAAAGCTCCCTAAAACCCGTAATCCGCCTGTATTTTTGTCGGTTTTCACGCCCGGCCATAGCCGGTGTGTATCATATGCAACGGTTTAGGTGCGCTTGTCGCATCGGTTAGGTGCTTTAAATCAAATGATTATGTTGTAACTTTGCAACGCCAAACCGACAACATCCTTACACACGTATTCTTAATTCAAATAATCAAATTTCTTCTTATTCAAAACCTATAAACCATCATTTAATGGAACCTATCGGACAGCTCATCAAGGAGGAACTCACAGCCCAGGAACGTTCAGTATCATGGTTTGCCCGCAAACTGTGTATCGACCGTTCGAATGTCTATCGCCTTTTCCAGAAAAACAGTATTGACACTTCGTTGCTCACGCGCATTTCCCTGGTGCTTAACAAAGATTTTTTCCTGATGCTGTCAGACAATATGCACAAGAAGCAAAGTTCGCAACAGTAGCGTGTCAACAATGCTACATATCAGCCGCTTGGGTGAAAAACATTTGCCGTAACTTTGTCCTGATATAAATTCGCCGGTCTGTATCAGGCCGGAAACGTCACAAAAAAACATCAATCCACATTAATAATTTTATAAAAAGTTTTATGAACAAAGGTTTATTGAAAATCGCACTTCTTTCCGTTGTGTGTGGCTCGATACCTGTCGCGTTCACTTCCTGTAAGGACTACGACGACGATATCGACCGCCTCAATAAAGAAGTTGCAGAGAACAAGTCTGCGATTGACAACATTTCGCAGCAGGTTTCTCAGGGTGGTGTGATTAAGTCTGTCGCTCCTACTGCCGATGGCAAAGGCATTGTCATCACCGTGGAGGTTAACGGCAAGACCGAAAACTATACTATCAAGAACGGCGAGAACGGTAAGGACGCTACCATCTGGACCATCGACGCTGATGGCTACTGGTGTGAGAACGGTGTCCGCACCAACTACAAGGCTGTAGGCGAGAAGGGCGAGCAGGGCAAGCCCGGCGAAGACGGCAAACCCGGTGCTACCGGCAACCCCGGCGACTACTACAAGCCCAACGCCGAAGGTTACTTCGACCTCTATACCTGGGATGCTGCCAAGGGTGAATACATCCTCAAGCAGAAGAACGCCATCTCCTACGCTACCGCCAACGACCACGTCACCGCTGTTGAGACCGCAAACGACGTGTTCCTCTATGGTATCGAGGGCTCTGAGGGCGTGATTGTCCTCGCCAAGACCGGCGCTCTCCGCAGCCTCGTCTTCAAGCCTGACTTCTACTATCAGGGTATCGAGGCCATGGACGCGGCTACCTTCAAGTTCGACGCCCTCTCGGTTAAGGCTGTCAATGCTGACGGTAACTTCGCCGGCGACAAGCCCACCGTGGGAAATGAGGTAAGCATGACCCCCGCCCTGGTTGCCAACTACTACCTCAACCCCTCTAGCGCTAACATCGACAACATCTTCGACCTCAGCTTCATCACCGAGGATCTCGAATATGTACGTAGCTCTTCTGTTACTGCCAAAATCTTTGACCGCAAGGCTGAGAATGGCATCCTGACCGTCAAGGCCAACCTCCAGGGTGACATCAAGGCTATCGCCGAGGATGAAATGGTTACTGTTCTGGCTCTCCAGGCTCGTCTCAACGAGAAAGCTGCTGCCGCTGACACCGTAATCACCTCTGACTTCGCCGCTGTCAAGGCTTCTTACTACACTGATATCGACCTGGCTGTCCCAACCACCGCCGTTGGTGTTACTCTTGACAACCCCGCCAAGCCCAACCACTGGTGGACAACCGCCGAGGAGGCTATCAATGCTCCCGCCGCTCTCCAGATTGCATGGAACAACGACCAGGGTCTTGATATCTCCAAGTACATCCAGGCTGACTACACCAACTCCAAGGGCAACCACATCGCTTGGGCTAAGCCTGTCAATGATTATGGTTTCAAGTATGAGTATGCTCTCGTTGGTTATGTAGACGGTAACAACAACACTTCCCAGTCTGCCCACGCTGCCCTCAACCCCGCCAACAACGCTATCGTTCGCGCTCAGATGCCGACCGAGCAGGGTAAGGCTCAGCCTTGGGGTGCTGCTCAGAACAAGGCCAGCCTCGGTCGTATGCCGCTGGTTCGTGTCTGCCTCGTTGACACCGTTACCGCCAGCCGTCCCGTTGCTGCTGTCGCTTATGTGAAACTTCAGATTGTTGAACCCGGTGCTGTGGCTCCTGAGGATGCCATCACTCCCGTCAACTTCGACTTCGGTAAGGCTTATACCGTAAGCTGCTCTGAGTCTCCCGAGGTATTCACCCTTACATGGGCCCAGATTGAGGCCAAGGTTCTTGCTGCTCTCAATATGTCCAAGGCTACATTCGAGAAGAACTACGAACTTCGTATGGATACCAAGACTTCTGACACATACGATGCTCAGCAGGTTGTTATTTCGGATAACAAGGCTATCAATGAAGTTCCTCAGGGTCAGGAATATGGTGTCGTAACCAAGAAGCCGGATCCCACCCTGCCCCAGGGTACCGAGGTTATCGCTTGGTCTCTTCCTGCAAACTTCGTTTACGAGTATTTCACCGGTACAACCAAGCCTAAAGACATCAGCGTAGTGATTGTTTACGATGGTAAGCCCGGCACTGCTTATGCCAAGAACCATGTAGCTATCACACTGAAGTGGACTCCCTCACCTCTGAATGTTGATCCCAAAGCTGCTATTGATGACAACAGCAAGATTGCCGAGCTGTGGTTCACCTACAACTCACCCACATCTGCAGCTGATGGTGGTCTGAAGCAGGAAACTCACCTCAACGTCGCTGTTCCCGTCGGAACATTCACTGATGATTCCAAGTGTACCTTTGTTAACAAGCTGCTCTATCCGTTCGTAGGTAACAAGGTTGGTATCACCGGTCTCGATGAGACTACCTATCCTGCATATGTCAACCCCAAAGCTACTTTCGCTTTCGTTGATATCGAGCAGGCTTCCAAGGTTGCTACTGGTATGTCAGGTGCTAAATACACCCTGGGTTATTCAGATGAAGGCAAGACTCTCACTGCAACTCTTAACGGAAGAACTCAGACCGTTGCCACTATCAATCCTTCTACTTGGGAAATAGCATTTAATGCTGATCCCGAGAAAAACGGATATGCAAAGGACCTTCTTAACTACAAGGCTGCCAACCAGACATACATTATGGATGGCAAGGAAGTTAACGGTCTTGATAAGAACATGACCTTGACTGCTACTATCGGTATTTCTGCTCTTAACAGCTGCGACAAGCCCATCAAGGACCTTACCAACAATACCTACAACGTACGTTTCCTCCGTCCTGTTACTGTAGAGATGAAGGGTAACCCCGTACTCAAAGATGGTGTTGACAATGGTTCATCTATGCAGGTTGCAAACTACCTCAGCTTCATTGACTGGCGTAACATCGCTTTTACCGATGCCAACAAGTACCTTCTCTACTACGGTGTAGAAGGTGTCGTAGTCGGTGAACTCGATCCTATCAACGGTACTGTTGTTGAAGCTACCGCAACTGACATCACTGAATACGTTACCACCAACCTCAACGGTGGAACACTCGGTGTTACCAAGCTCAGCAGCATTCTCCCCGACATCCGCCTGACTTACAATAAGGCTAACCCGATTTCGCTGACCAACATCGGTACTCTTACCTACTACAATGCAGGTAACGTCCTTGGTTATGCGTTCAAGATTCAGGTTCCCTTCGTGGTTAAGTACAAGTGGGGCTATGTTGAATGCTTCCTCACTGTAACGATCGATCCCACCATCGGTCAGCACTAATGAATGACATCCCCTTGTTAATTCAATAAATCAATGGGGCAGGGGCGTATCTGATACGTCCCTGTCCTTACTTTATCCAGTTATGAAATCTTTATTTTCAATTACATTGGCAGCAGGCCTGATTGCTTTGGCCTCTCTGTCGGCATGCGGCTCAAAAGAGAAAACCGATGCTGCGGCTCCCGTTGAGAATAGAATGTCTCTCTCCGCACAGGATACCACAACCACCCTCGGACTTGTCAATGACTTCATGTCGCGTCTTGTCGAACGTGACACAAAGTCGGCTGCTTCGATGCTTTACACTGTTGATTTGGATGATATGGACAAAGAGCCGTATCCTCTGTCGGATGAGCAGATTGCCGACCTGGACGCGATGCTTTCCATGCCTGTCACAGACTATGAGATTGTCGAATACGTTTTCAACACGGCTGACTCAAATGAGGTAAGATGCAAGGTGACTGTCGACGGAAAGTTCACAACCAACTGGTATTTCAAGCCTGTGCGTTACCTCGGCAACTGGTATCTCTGCATCAAGGATTCCGCCCAGGGCGACCGTTCGCTCAATTCCGAGCAGGCCGAAATCGCCCGCTGACCCGATGATATAAAATAGTGAACCCTGCTTTCTCTCCAACCCGGTATATTGATTACAATTTGTCGGTGTGTCAACATTCATTTAGTTGACACACCGACTTTTTCATGTCTTCTCCAAAGGGTATTTATGATTTGATAATAACATCTTCATTGCGTATAGATGCTTCTTGATAATGCCTCAAGAAGTTATCCCCAACGATTCCGGAGGAATTCCAGAAGCGATTTTAGGCGCGTTTTGGAAACGGGGATATCAAGGCCGGATTGCCACCTTCTTGCCATCCCTGATATATATGCCGGGGCTGGTGGGTTCGGCGATTCTGATGCCTTGGAGGTTATACCATTCGCTTTCTTTTGCAGGGGTGGGGATGACGATAGGGGCCACAGAGGAGCTTGAAAGGTATTCCTCCTTTAGCTGCTTCATCTCATCCATTGTGATGGCGTAATCCTGGGCGAACCAGTCCTGCCACCAGTCGCTGTTGGCATACTGGTGGTTGCCCCCGGGGGTGTACTGGTAGTGATACCAGGGCATCGCGAAGCTCCATTTCGCTCCTGCGTCCCACTGTTCACTGACATAGGGGCTGGTGCCGCCGGAATACCCGCATTCCGACAAGGCTATCATCTTGTGGGGATAATATGCGGTCAGGTAATTGAAGTTGTAGGCCGCATCCTCGGTCTTGTAGTTGTAGAGGTCGCGCCCGATCATGTCCACATAGTCGTCGCCGGGATACCACGCCGCGTCCTTGGTCTGGGAGGTCCAAACCCATATCAGGTTGTTGATTCCCTCCTCGCGGAAATAGTCATACATCATCTTCCAGAGGGTCACGCAGGGGCCTGCCCCGTCTGCGCCCCACCAGAACCAGGCTTTGCCGTCGCTGTATATGGTGGAATTGCCGGCGGCTTCGTGGAAGGGTCGCCAGATAACCACGATTCCCTCATCCTGGAGGAGTTTCAGGCGTTCCGCCACTTTCGCGATGTCTGACTTGACAAACTCATTCTCCCATGTCCCCTCCCTGACGGCGTTGGCCGCGCTGAAGGTGGTGCTGGGGGAGCCACCGCCGGGGGCATAGAACCCCTCGAATACGGTGTTGTCGTTGTTGTCCTGCTTATACGCCTCCCATACAGCCTCGCTGTCAGGGGCACGCCAGTGCCAGCATATGGTGACAAGTCCGCCCATGTCCCACCATTCCTTTACCGGGGAGATGTCGGTGTATGGTTCCCAGTCATAGGTGAGGTGGATATAGTCGTAGCCGTTCATGGCCGGGTATTTCCCAGTCCATCCCTTGACATATCCCGCTTCCTTGTAGTTCCAGTTGACCTCGGCCATCGAGCATGAAATGCTCTTCTTGCCGTAGCAGTCGCGCAGGAGGTTGTAAATCAGCTTTGTCCGTTCAGAGGCATCGGGGTTGGAAAGGTCGTCATACCCAACGCGGGTGTCTTCGGGGCGGTCGGTCAGCAAGGTCACCTTCTCGATGGTGTAGCCGCTCCCGCCGAACATCAGTGTCTCGTTGTCGATCACTTCAATCAGCGACTCGTCAAGAGGGCATTCGAAATCACCCGTTATTCTGAAATTGTCGTAGTCGCTGCTGATGGCCGCCCAGCCGTTGCTTTTGGTGCGGATGTAAGCAACGGCGTAGTCCTTGACATTGCTGGTGTGGACGTGAATCACATCCCCCGGGGCAACCCCGACCATCTGCATCGGGTCGACACAATGCTTGTCGCTCCAGTCAGCCTCAAACGGCCCTTGGAGCAACACAATCTCTCTCGCCTGGCAGGACAACGCGCATAGCGCCGCCACCAGTGGATAAACCAGTTTTTTCATTTCTTGGAGTTGTTTGAAATATATCTAAGTAAGGAATAGTCCTGCAAATATACAGAAAAAACTTGATAAACAACAGATTGTCTGAATTTATTTCCACCGAAAATTTTTTTGAAGCTTCCCCGTTTAGGATTCCGCCTTCAGGATTCCGCAGATATCCCCTCCCTCCCCCTCCTCCCATAATTCCCACCTCTCCCAAAGGTCTCACGCAGATTCCGCAGATACGCAGATTTCCCGCAGATTATAAGAGGGGTCTCACAGATTACACAGATTCCACAGAAACCATCCGGAGGGAAATCCCCCTGGATGGTTTCCATTCCTCCCGGATGACGTCTATCCGCTTGTAGGGACGCGCCGTGGCGCGTCCGCAATCACCCCGGTATTATAAAGTCTCGCAGATTACACAGATTACGCAGAGGCCATCGGGACGAAAGGTTATTGGATTTCCATCCGGATGGTTTCTGCGTAATCTGTGTAATCTGCGAGACTTTCCTTTTATAATATCCGCGAATTATAATATCCGCGAGCCTCCTCGCTGAATCTTAAATATATCCGCGAGTAATCTGCGTATCTGCGGAATCTGCGTGAGGTCCCCGGGAGCGGAGCGACCGCGTCAGAATTTGTAGGCGATGCCGATGGAGATGGGCATGCGGTTGAAGTCCTTGAGGTATTGGTATTTGATTTCGAAGTTGGCGGTCAGGTTGTCGGTGATGTCGTAGTCCGCGCCGACGCCGATGTTGAAGAGGAAGCGGCTGGCGTTGGAGGAATCGGAAGCGTCTTCGAGTGCTTCAAGGTATTCGCTCATGTCAGGCATTCCGGGGATATTGGGGACGATGATTTCCACTTTGGGAGCGGAGGCGTGGAGGTTGGCGTAGCCGATACCGGCCAGGGGATAGATTTTGAGCTTGTCGGTGATGTCGAAGAGGTAATGGATGTTGGCCGAGATGTCGAAGACGCTGATGCTCTTGGCCTTGAACCAGTATTCGAGGTCGGCTTCCACGCGGATGGGGTCGGTGATGTTGTACTGGAATTTGGCTCCGAGACCGAAGTTGGTGGGAGCGCCGTCACCTTCGAGACAGGGTGCCACTCCGAGGTTGATGCCTGCGGCCATCTGGCCTTCCTGCGCGTTGGCTGCCGAGATGCCGGCGGCTGCGATGCAAAGTGCAATGAATGCTTTCTTCATAAAATGATTGGTTTATGGGGGTATAAAATTTGATTAAATATATGTAAAACCTGTATGGTGTTTTGGCTGAGGTATTCGCAAAGGTAGGGAATAGTTTTAAAAAATGCAAATTTGGAGTGAAAAGCCTGGATTAGTCTTTCCTGTCAGTATGGGGATAGGCCGATGAGAGATGACTGGCGTTGCGCAGCAGTCCGGCGAGTTTGGCACGTTTGATGGGGGAGTGGCGGAGGAGGGTGGAGAAGGTGACGGGGGTGAGGGACGCGACATCCTTCACGGTGAGGTCGAGCAATGATTCGCGGGGGAGGAATTCCGGCAGAGGTGTGGGAGAGTCGGCGTGGCGATAATGGGGGCAGACTTCTATGCAGATGTCGCATCCGTAGAGGCTGTCCTTGCGGGGGATGAATCCAGGGGGGAATTCTCCATGATGCTCGATGGTGAGGTAGGAATGGCAGCGGCGTCCGTCGAAGTTGTCAGCACCGAGGGCGTGGCCGGGACAGCTTCTGACACAGGCGTCGCAGTCGCCGCAGGTAAGGGTGCAGGGCGCGTCAGGAGGGAATACCGCGCGGGTGACAATCTCGGCGAGAAAGAAACATAGCCCGTGGCCGGGGATGATGAGCTGGCGGTTGCGCCCGATGAAACCCAGGCCGGCCTCTCGTGCCCAGTGGCGTTCGAGAATGGGGGCTGTGTCGACACATATGCGGGCTTCTTTCCCGGTCTCGCCGTTAATCCAGGCGGCTATGGGGCGGAGCCGCTGGCGAAGCACTTCATGGTAGTCGTCGCCAAGCGCGTAGCGGGCAATCCTGAGCCGCCCGGGGTGGTATGGGTCGCCGGAACAGTAGGGAAACGCCATGGAGATTACCGTTCCGCCGGGACGCGGGTCTTCACCTCCGTCGAGCAGCAACGCGGGATTGCGGCGCATGCCGATATGGTTGGCGAGGTAATCCATACCGCCGTGATGTCCGGCGGCAATCCAGGCGGTGTAGGCATCCATCACTTCCGGCGGAACCTCCCGCAAGGGGGCGAAACCGACGGTGAAGGCTCCGGCCTGGCGCAGTTTCCCTTTCAGTATGTCGGCAGATGAGGGCATCACATCGGAATCCGCTCGAAGGTGTAGCCTCGTGAGCGCAACCACTCGATGGCCTGCGGCAACACGGCTTTCATGTTTTTCTCCGCCTTGAGGGAGTCATGGAAGACGATGATTGAGCCGTTGCGGGCAAACCGCCTGACATTCTGGAAAACCTTCTCGGGGGTGAGCTTCTTGGAATAGTCGCGGGTCACCAGGTCATACATGACTATGTTGTAGCGGTCTTTGATGGCGCGGGCCTGTTTCCATCGCAGCAACCCGTGGGGGGGACGGAACAGGGGGCTGTCAATCAGGTCGTTGGCCTCGGTGATGTCGTGCATGTAGCGGTATGAGGTCACTTTCATCCCCTGGAGATGGTGCATCGTGTGGTTGCCGACACTGTGGCCGCGCCGTTTCACTTCCTCATACAACTCGGGATGGCGGGCGACATTGTCGCCCACCATGAAGAATGTGGCCTTGATGCCGTAGCGGTCGAGGGTGTCGAGCACCCACGGCGTCACCTCCGGTATCGGACCGTCGTCAAAGGTCAGGAAAACAACCTTCTGGCGGTTTTTCTTTATTCGCCATATCGCCTCGGGGAAGAGGAGGCGGTAGAACAGCGGCGGACGCTCTATAAGCATAACGCTACGTGGTATTTAGGGATTGGGGACTGCCGGGGATGGCTCAACGGTTGGGGAGGTAGGCCTCCAGGTCGTCGAGGTTGACCCCCTTCTTGGCCAGAGAGTCGCTGACCACCTTCAGGTCGCCACCCTCCTCGGCGTAGAGCTGGAGGAGGAGGTAGAGGTAGGTCGGCACATACCGGTCGGCGGGGGAAAGCCCTGAGAACCCGCTGCCCGGGAGGGTGCGGCGAAGCTCGTTGAAGTAGGGGAGATAAGCGGCGTATCGCTCGATTTCCCCAAGGACAATCTTCATACCCTTGTCATACAGTTTCTGGTCGCCGGTCTCGGCGGCAAGACGCAGGTAGACATCGGCAATCTGGTAGCCGGTCTGGATGGAGTAGGGTGACGCGCTGACGGGGAGCTTCTCCTCGATCATGTCTAGGATGCGGGCTGCCTTGGTGAAGCGGTCGGCGGCATATACGGCGTCGGGCTTGCGGCCACCTACCGAGTCAAGCGCCTCTATACCCTCGGTGTAGAGGGCCATTGCGAGGTCGGCCATCGCTGTGCGGTGGGTGGTCACCATGCGGCGCACTGTCTCGTCAAGGTAGATGTCGCCATCCTTGCCTAACTTGTCGAGACCTCCCCAGCGGAATTTCTCGGTGACGTTGGCATACATCTTGTCGGTGTCAATCCAGGTCTCGTTGCTTCCGTCGGGGTTGAGCAGCGGTGAAACCTGGTAGGCGAGACCGGTGTTGCGCATGTAGGGTGAGAGCGACAGGTAATACTCGTCGGGAACGGTCATCGCGAAGTATGCCGGACGGTTCCACCCCTCCTTGGCCTGGGTGGCGATCATGTCGATTGAGAGGGCCTGGCTGAGTGTCGCGCCACCGACAGGGTTCTTCGGGTCGCGGTAGAGGGCGATGTCGATGGTTTCCTCGGCGGCGGGAAGCTCACGCTCGGAAATCACACCCGCCTTGACGGCTGCCTCCGCGTTGGAAGGGATATACATATAAGGCATCCTCATTACACGCGCCCCTTTCCAGGTGGCATCGGGGTTGTGGTATAGGTCGTCGAGTGAGGTGAAGACATTCACCGTGTCGGTCACCATGTTCTCCGGATCGTAGTAGCTGAACTGCAGGCGGTCGTAGGCGTAATCGGCCGGCTGAGCCGAGAACTTGAGTCCGGCCGCTCCGTCGGTGGCCACCTTCATCTGGTTGGCATACCAGTCGGTGGTCAGGTATGAGAGGTTGACCACGCGGACATCGGTGCGGTAGCCCTCCACCTCCTGGGCGTACCAGAGGGGGAAGGTGTCGTTGTCGCCGTTGGTGAAGATTATGCCGTTGGGAGCGATGCTCGAAAGGTAGTTCATACCGAAGTCACGTGTGGTGTAACGGCCCGAGCGGTCATGGTCGTCCCATGTCTGCGACACCATCTGGAAGGGGACAAGCAGCCCCACAGCCAGTGTGACACAGGCCATGGCCAGTGCTGTCTTATGGCTCTTGGCAGGGTCAGCCTTGCCTTTTTTGGGAAGGCTTTCCCCGTCGCGGACAGCCTCGGGATTGCCCATCAGCCAGTTTACAAGTGTCCAGAGTCCGGCCACACCCATGCCGACCCAGATGGCGAAGGCATAGAATGACCCGGCGAAGGCGTAGTCGCGCTCACGCGGCTGCAACGGGGGCTGGTTGAGGTAAAGCACGATGGCAAGTCCGGTCATGAAGAAGAAGAAGAAAATCACCCAGAACTGTTCGATTCCCCTCTTGGAGCGGAACGCCTGCCAGCAGAGGCCGATGATACCCATCAGCAGCGGGAGCATGTAGAAGACATTGTGGCCCTTGTTCCCCTTGCCGTACTCGTCGGGCAGGAGGCTCTGGTCACCCAGACGGTAGTTGTCGATGACAGGTATGCCTGAAATCCAGTTGCCACGGTTGGCCTGTCCCTCTCCGGCCAGGTCGTTCTGACGGCCCGCGAAGTTCCACATGAAGTAACGCCAGTACATGTAGTTGACCTGGTAGTTGAAGAAATAACGCAGGTTCTGGAGGTATGACGGACGCTTCATCGCCATGGACTGCACGGTGTTGCCGTCAGCGTCGACAACCACCGGGGTCTCCACCGACGGGAGGTCATCCTCGGTGGCGTTGATCCATTCCAGGTATGCCTGTGGATGGGCGCCGGCGGTGGAATACATGCGCGGGAAGAGCATCTTGGGGGTCATCTCGTATTTGAATTCCTCCTGCTTGGCCACATAGCTGTCGGCCTGGTCGGGGGAGGTCTTCACCCCCTTCTTGTAGACGGTCTTGCCGGGGCGGCGCAGGATGTCATAGTTGTAGCCGTCGGGCTGCAGCTGGTACATCACCGATGACTTGAAGGTGTGGCCGTAGAGCAGCGGGGTCTCGCCGTATTGCTCGCGGCTGAGGTATGAACCGAGGGAGAACACATTGTCGGGGGCGTTCTGGTTCATCGGGGGATTGGCGTGGGAACGGATGAGCAGCAGCGCGTAGCTCGAATAGCCGACGAAAATCACCAGCACACTGAGCGACGCGATGGTCAGGATTCTCACCGGAAGCTTCTTCGCCCCCCAGAGCCATGCGGCAAGCGCTCCCAGCAGCACCACCGGAATCCACAGGGAGCTGCCGATGAAGGGGATGCCCGACAGGAGGATGGCGGCCAGGAACGACCAGCGGATGGCGTTGGCTGATTTCTGCTTGTAAAGGGCGCTGACCGACCATATCATCACGGCGATGAAGAGTATCGTGTAGACAAGCACACCGATGTTGTAGCTCATTCCGAGGGTGTTGACGAAGAACAGCTCGAAATACTGGGCCACCTCTATGAAGCCCGGCACAAGGCCGAAGAGTATCAGGGCCACGATTGCCCCGGCTATCGCCAGTGCGATGAGTGAGCCGGTGGCGGTGGTCTCCTTGAACTTGCGGTAATATATCACCAGCACGATAGCCGGGATACAGAGCAGGTTGAGCAGGTGGACGGCGATTGACACACCGATGATATAGGCTATCAGAATCAGGTAACGGTCGCTGTGGGGCTGGTCGGCACGGTTCTCCCATTTGAGAATCAGCCAGAAAACCAATGCCGTGCAGAACGACGAGAAGGCGTAGACCTCACCCTCGACGGCTGAGAACCAGAAGGTGTCGCTCCAGGTATAGACCAACGCGCCACACAGACCCGAACCGAAGATGACAAGCATCTTGGTAAGGCTTATCTCTGTCGCGTCATCCTTGACAATCAGACGTTTGACCAGGTGGGTTATAGTCCAGAAGAGCAACAGTATGGTGCCTGCCGACAGCAATGCCGACATGGAGTTGACCATCAGCGCCGCCTTTGTCATATCGCCACCGGCGAAGTTCACGAAAAAGCGGGCCGCGAGCATGAAGATAGGGTTGCCCGGCGGGTGGCCAACTTCGAGCTTGACACCCTGCGAAATGAACTCCGGGCAGTCCCAGAAACTTGCCGTAGGCTCTACGGTCATCAGGTAAGTGAAGGCCGCCACCACGAAGCAGAGCCAGCCAAGCACATCATTGTAAAGTCTGTATTTCTTCATTTTCTCGATGAATCGATTGCGTCGTCCGAGGCTCCCGGCCCCGGGGCATCACGGGCATAACCCGCTAACAACTTGCAAAATTAGCAAAACCCCTCCATCCCCCCAAATATTTCAGATAATTTAAGTCTGTGTCTAAGTCGGTCTGTGTTTTTCAGAGAGTGGATGTCGCGGGGAACGCCGACGGTAAATGGCAGGGAATAATGTACGTTTTTTATGGATGGAGTAGCTCGACAAATTATTGAAGTAGTAGCTCGACGAAGAAATTGCTTATATTCAGGAGGGTGACTGTGACGATAATGAGGGCTATGGCCAGTTCTCCCCAGCATTTTTGTCTGATTGCCGCGACGGCATAACCGACGAAGACGATAAGCAATGCCCCGAGCAACGCAGGCTGACACCAGGCCAGGACATCCACCTCCACTCCGAACCACGTTTCAAGCAGATTCATCCCGAACCAGAGATATGCCATTTCCCACACCACCACCATGGCCATCGGTATGAACAGCCAATACAATTTCCGCTGGGTCACCTTGTCAATACGTTTCATATGCTGGCTTAACTACGCAATGGTAGTAATTTTTCGGGGATTATCGGGATGGGAGAGGGGTTGGATTGGCGGGATTTTGGCTGTGTGGATAAATATTCATATATTTGCAATCGGTTAGGAACCGGCGCGGGATGTGTGTCCCGGCGGTTTGTGGCCGATACCCAATTTGACTTCAAAACAAGGAACAGATGGATCAGGATAAAGAGAATCTGGCGGCTCCCGAGGCTGCCAAGGGATTCGCAGGGCGCTGTAATGTGGTCTTCGACCGCGCTACCGCCGACTATCATATCACCGACTCGATTGACGCTGCCGCTCCCGCGCCCTTCCCCGCCGGGAGCATCGAGGCGTTGCTTTACGCTAAGAACTGGATCGATGTGGCGCAGTGGCATATGGAAGACCTCATACGCGACCCGCAGATTGACCCGGCGGAGGGTATGAAGCTAAAACACCGCATCGACGCGTCGAATCAGGACCGCACTGACCGCGTGGAGGATCTCGACACTTATTTTCGAGAGCTATACAAGGGGGTCACTCCCCACGCCGACGCGCAAATCAACACCGAAAGCCCCGCCTGGGCGCTCGACCGTCTGTCGATTCTTGCCGTCAAGATTTTCCATATGAAGGCCGAGACCGAGCGTACAGACGCTTCGGAGGAACATCTCGCCAAATGTCGCGGCAAGCTGGCCGTGCTGCTGGAGCAACGTGCCGACCTCTCCTCGGCCATCGACACCCTCCTGGAGGATATCGCGTCGGGCCGCAAATACATGAAGGTCTACCGCCAGATGAAGATGTACAACGACGTTGACACCAATCCGGTCCTGTACGCCAAGAAATGAGTCGCAGCCTCGACATAGCTGTCAATAATCCCCGCCGTCTGAGGCGGGTGCTTGTGGCCCGGTTCTCCGCTCTGGGGGATGTGGCCATGACTGTGCCGGTGCTTTACAGTGCCTGCCTGTGTTACCCCGATGTGGAGTTCACGATGCTGACCCGCAAGTCGATGACTTCGGTGTTCCTCAATCCTCCGGCCAACCTGAAGGTGATGGGAGTCAATCTTGAGGAGTATGAAGGTCTCGCGGGATTGCGCAGGCTGTTCCGACAGTTGCGGCGCGACATCGGTTTCGACGGTTTCATCGACCTGCACGATGTGTTGCGCACCAAAATCCTCGCCTTGCAGTGTCGCATGGCGCGTATCCCTGTCTCCGTCATCAACAAGGGACGCAAAGGGAAACGGGCGCTGACCCGCGCCAACAACAAGGTGCTGCTCCCCCTGATTTCCTCCCGCGCCCGCTATCGCCAGGCTTTCCATCAGATTGGTCTGCCTGTCGACCAACGTTTTGAAGGGCTGTTCGCCGGGCTTCCTGACCGGAAGGCAGACCCCGCCGATTTCGCCAAAGTGGCCGCTCCCAAGCTGCCCGGCGAGAAATGGATAGGGATAGCCCCTTTCGCCAAGCATGAAGGCAAGATATATCCTCCAGAGATGATGGAGCAGGTCGTGGCCGCGCTTTCTTCACGCCCTGACACCTGTATTTTCCTCTTCGGCGGAGGTGAGGAGGAGCGGAAGATACTCGACTCATGGGCGGAACGCTATCCCGGAGTCATCTCCCTCGCCGCTAAACGGCTCGGCTTCCCGGTGGAACTCGCCTTGGCGAGCTGGCTCGACGTGATGGTCTCGATGGACTCTGCCAACATGCACCTGGCTTCGCTTGTCTCCACCCCTGTGGTGAGTGTCTGGGGAGCCACCCATCCCTACTGCGGCTTCAAGGGCTGGCGACAGAAAGAGGAGGACATCATACAGTTGCCGATGACCTGCCGCCCTTGCTCGGTGTTCGGCAACAAGCCCTGCTACCGTGGCGATTACCTGTGCCTGCGCGGTATAGCTCCGCAGTCGATTATCGCCCGCGTCGAAAAACATCTGTGACGCCTTAACTTTTATTCAACTTTGTTTGTTGAATTTGTATCATGGAAAAGACTCGTTTCAACTATAAGAGACTGTTGTGCCTTTTGGGCATATTCGCAGGGATTCTCACCATATCGGCGGAAATTCCGGCCGGTTATTATTCGTCGGTCAGCGGCAAACGCGACGGGGAGCTTAAAACCGCCCTCCATAACCTGCTCTACAATCATACGCTGATATCCTCATACAACAACCTCCCGAATTATTTCCGCAAGACCGATGTCTATCCTCCCGGTAATGAACGTTACGGCCAGTGGTGGGATATGTATTCCGACATACCGCTGTATTCCAACTCGTTCCGTGGATTGAACCGCGAGCATTCTTTCCCGAAAAGCTGGTGGGGAGGCTCAACCACCACCCCGGCTTATATCGACCTGAACCATCTTTATCCTTCGGAGGCGGCCGCCAACATGGCCAAGTCAAACTATCCCCTCGGGGAAGTCACAGGCAAGCCTTCGTTTGAGAACGGCATCACCACCGTCGGCTCTCCTGTCTCAGGGCAGGGTGGCGGAGCGCGTATGGTGTTCGAGCCTGCCGACGAGTATAAGGGTGACTTCGCCCGCACATACTTCTACATGGTGACCTGTTATCAGAACCTCACCTGGAAATACACATGGATGGTCAGCAATAACCTCTATCCTACCCTCAACACCTGGGCCGTCAACCTGCTGCTCAAGTGGCACCGCGAAGACCCGGTCAGCCAGAAGGAACTTGACCGCAATGATGAGGTATACAAGGTGCAGGCCAACCGCAACCCATTCATTGACTACCCCGAGCTGGCTGAATACCTCTGGGGTGACAAGCGCGGCGAAGCATTCGTCCCCGGCGGTGAAACTATAGGTGATCCCGTGCTGATTACCCCTGTCCAGGATATGGCTCTGGAATTCGGCGAGACCGTTGTCAATGACGCGAACACGGTTTCCCTCCAGGTGCGCGGCGAGAATATAAAGACCAATCCCGAGCTGACACTCTCCGGCATAGACCGGGGGATGTTCTCGCTGGAGGTCAACAGCGTGACAGCCGCCGATGTCAACAAACCGGAAGGAACATGGGTGAGAGTCACTTACAAACCAACCGCCATCGGGGAGCATTCCGCCCGACTGATTGTGTCGAGCTACGACGGAGCGAAATCCCGTGGTATCGCCCTGTTGGGACAGGCGGTGGAGAAGCCTGTGCTTCACGACATCCACGCCCTCCCTGCCGCCGGAGTGACCGCCACCTCCTACACTGCCCTCTGGGCTGTCCCCGAGGATGATGTCATCGACTATTATGTGGTCACCCGCACGGTATATCCCGCCAACGCCGAGACCTATTGGGAGGAACAGGTGGCCGAGGAGGCGCATTTCACCTTTGAGGACTGCCAACCCGGCAGCCGAGAGAGCTACAATGTCCGTTCCTGCCGTCTGGGCTACTATTCCGCACCATCCAATGAGGTCTATGTCGACCTGCTTGCCGGAATCGACGGTGTCGGTGAAGACAGCAGGGTGCCGATGGGTTGGCGCGTCACCGGCGACGGCCTGATGCTCACGATGCCCGATGGCTCAACGGTCACCGCCGTGCAGGTGTATGACCTCCAGGGACGTCTCGTGCTGACCCTCCCCGAAGTCACCAACGGCTACATCCTTCCCCTCGCCCCCGGCGCGTATGTCATCTCCGCTCCCACTCTCTCCACCCCCCTCCGTGTGATTTTTTAAGCCATCATAATCCATACGCGATAATCCATACAAGCCGCCAAAATTTTGGCGGCTTACCGGATTCTAATTTCAGGAGTTCTGTGACATCCTAATTACCGACGATGTTACCCGATGATTCCGAAGGAATCCTTTATCTGAATAGCCGTGGGTTGGCGCGAGTGGGAAGCCCCTTGAGGGCGACCCCGAGCGGTAACCCACGGTTGTGTTGCGTCCTCAAATGGATTCCGGAGGAATCTTTTTTGATATACGACAAACATGGGTAATATTAAGAAAGATTCCTACGGAATCGCCCGCGTGATGCCGTTACCGGGGGTTACCGCATTGGTTCGGCCTGTCGGCCTCACCTCGCGCCAACCCCCGGCTATTCAGATAAAGGATTCCTTCGGAATCGTCTGAGGGAACTCTGACATTATACGATGACATTATATTGATTATGATTTTATGATATTATTATGACGTTATGCTGTTCTTGGGATTCTGGAAAAGTTGGAGGGGCAAGAGAATTGGCAGGCTGGGATTGGTGGGGATGGATTACAACCAACCCATCACCCAAAACGTCCAACCTTACATAAAATTAATTTTGACATCCGGCATCGGTTTGTTTTTCAAGGGGATATAAACGGGGATATTAATGGGGTGATTAAGGGATGGGGATTGGTAGGTTTCGCCGGAATTTCGTAACTTTGCAGGCGAAATAAATAAATCTTTATCTGACAATGGTTCCAAATTACCCCCCCCAATTCAAGTTACTGATAATCAGGGATATGTAAAGAAAAAAAGAGATTCCAACCTGGAATTGTTCAGGATTGTGACCATGTTGCTCATCATATCCCATCACTATGTGGTGAATTCCAATGTGATGGGGATGATAAAAGAGAATCCTGCCGCGGATGCCTCGATGTTCCTGACTGTTTTCGGTGCGTGGGGAAAGACCGGGATAAACTGTTTTATGTTGATTACCGGTTATTTCATGTGCAAGGCGAGTATATCCCTGCATAAATTCCTGAAGCTGGTGACGCAGATTTTGTTTTACAATCTGGTGATATACGCTGTTTTCATCATGGCAGGAATCGAGGAGTTTGGAGTAAAGGCGTTGATTAACAAATTTCTGTTGGTGAAAAACATGAATGACGGTTTCACCAGCGGGTTCATTATGTTTTACCTCTTAATACCCTTCCTTACCATCCTTGTAAAGAATCTCACGCAACGCCAGCATCTGATATTGGTGGGGCTGATACTGTTGACTTTCACCGTCGGCGGCTCGATGCCTTCATTCACAGGGATAAGCGTCAGTGTCAATTATGTGATACATTTCAGCAACCTGTTTGTCATCGCCTCGTATGTGAGGTTTTACGGATTCCCGGTCGGCATCAGTCATCGCCAGTGGGGATGGGCTACGTTGCTCTCTTTGGGTTTAGGCGCGGCCTCGGTGCTGGTGATGTTATGGCGTTTCTCCCGTATGGGAAGTGATGCGCCTTTCAGCGCATTCTATTGGGTTGCCGACTCAAACAAGATTTTCGCCATGACGACAGCCTTCTGTGCCTTTATGTGGTTCAAAGAACTTAAAATAGGCTACAGTAAGACAATCAACCTCCTTGGAGGAGCCACCTTCGGGGTATTGTTGATTCACGCCAATTCCAACGCCATGCGCCAGTGGCTCTGGAACGAGGTGGTTGACTGCGCGGGACATTTCTCCGATCCCTGGCTGTGGCTTTACGCGCCGGCTTGCGTGGTGTCTATATTCATCATCTGCGCCCTGATTGAACTGGTGCGTTCGAGTTTCCTGGAAGAACCGGTCGTAAGATGGAGCAGCCGGGCCGTCAAAGCTGTGACACGCGCGCTGCCCGGTTGACGGTGCGGAGGAAGTAGTAAAGGAAGAGGGCGGCCGCCAGGAAGAGGGAGCAAGAGAAGCTCAGGACGATGCCATAAAGCCCCATTCCGAAGGTGAAGGCCAGCAGATAGGAAGCCGGCAGTCCTACCAGGATATAGCTGATGAAGGCAATCCACATCATCGGGCGCACATTGCCGGTGCCTCGCAGTGCACTCGCGAAGTTTATCTGGGTGGCGTCACCCACCTGATACAACACCAGGGGGATGATGACCCCGACGGCTGCGGCCAGCACGGCTGCGTCATCGGTGAAGATTTTCATGACGTGGCTTGAGCCGAGTCCGAAAAATAGGCTCGACATTATGCATGCGGCAAGTATCACTCCATACCCCGCCAAGGCTTTCCGGCGCATTCCACGCGCGTCGTTGCGTCCCGCCTCATTGGCCACGAGCACGGTGACGGCGGTGGCCATGGCGTAGTAGATACAGAATCCGAGGGTGCCGACCACGACAACAATCTGGAACGCGGCCATCTCGATTGCCCCCAGCCATCCACACATGACGGCGCATCCCGAGAATGCCGCTGTCTCGAATGACATCTGCAGGCTGACGGGCCATGACATCCTTATCACATTGCCGTAGGTCCCTTTCTCGGGTCTGAGCTTGCGGTAGCCGTCGGCATATCCCTTGTAGCGTGGGGAACGGAAGAATACTCCGCAGATGATGACAGCCGTCAGCACTCGGGCTGTGAATGTGGACAGCCCTGCGCCGGTTAGCCCGAGTTCGGGCGCACCGAAATTTCCGTAGATGAGAATGTAGTTCCCGAGGATGTTGAGGAGGTTGGCCCCGAGCATTATCCACATCGGCATGGCTGTGTTGCGGATGCCGTAGCTCCATTGGGCGAACGCGTTGAAAATACAAATCGGGAGCATCCCGCACATGTATATCAGGAAGTAGGGACGGATGATGGGGAGAAGATGGTCGGGCTGTCCCAGCCGCGGCAGGTTCAGGTAGACACCACCCATCACCGCAATCAGCAGCAGGCTGACCACGATGTTGACCAGGACGCCGGCCCGCAATACCTGTCCTATCTTGTCAGGCCGGCCGTTGGTGAACAGTGCGCCGACAAGCGGTGTCAGGCCGTAAGAGAAGCCCAACGCGGCGAAAATCGGGAGGTTGAAGAGGTTGTTGACAAACGAGGCGGAGGCCAGCGCGTCGGTGCTGTAATGGCCTACCATTATATTGTCGGCGAATCCGACCACGATCATCCCTATCTGGGATACAAGCACGGGGAGGCCAAGCCGGAATATTTTTGCACAATCGTTCAGGTATGACATAACAGTGTCTGTTAGAGTGTTTTGTGGATAATGGGGCGGTTGTCAGATTCAGATATTGTTGCGGATTCGCCACTCCTTGGGATAAAGGTTGTTTGACCGGTTGCCGAGATTCTTGACGAAGCCGAGGGGCCAGCCGCCGAAAGTCAGAAGCACTATTCCCCGTGGTGTCCCGTCAGGGAGGGTCACCGCCTCCCGGGCGAGGAAATCAACAGCATCCTTTTCGCTGGTCTCCACTGTCGGGAATGCCCCGGGGGAGAGAATCTGGCTGAGGGCGAGCTGTTGGGTCGGGATTATGTCCCTCCCCTTGATGACCGCCATCTCGGTTCCGGCTGATATTACCTGGAGGTTTTTGAGCATCGCGGGGAGCAGTTGGCTCCAGCTGGTGGGGAATGCCCTCACGCCATCTTCAGTCGCGGTCAGCGTGTAAGAATCCATCCCCTCGGCTGACAACCATTCCCGGCAGGTCTTCATCATTTCGGCAGGGAGTTTCTGCTTGTCGGATGATTGTCCCTTCTGCTTCCCTTTCTTCTGTCTGGAAGAGCCGTCCGGGATGTCGCGGATGGCCGGGGTCAGATTGCCGGGCTTTCTCAGCAGGGTCATGAACAGCCCTTCCCCTCTCGCGCGTCCCGGAATGAATCGCAGGGAGTGGAGCGGTTCCACCCCGGGAACCGTCACCTCGATGTCGATTCCATCGATGGCTGTAAGTCCGGTATCGACCGGGATTGCTCCCAATTCGCGGCGCAAGCGGTCGGCGGTAAGCTCATTCTCGGCGGTATTGAATGTGCAGGTGGAATAGACCAGGAAACCTCCCGGACGCAACGCCTCCCAGAGATTGGTGAGAATCTCCCATTGACGTTCGCGGCACTCCTCCACCAACGCAGGCGACCATTGTTCGCGGGCCGTCCGGTCTTTGCGCATCATACCCTCGCCGGAGCATGGGGCATCGACGGCAATCACGTCGAAGGTCTCCCGGAGCTTACGGTATTGCGAGGTGTCGCCACGGGTGATGACGGTGGCGGGGTTGCCCCACTTGGCCACATTCTCCTTCAGAATCTCAGCCCGGGAATAATCATATTCGTTGGCAACCACGAGTGAACCCTCCGGAAGCCCGTCGAGAGCGGCTGTGGTCTTCCCGCCGGGGGCGGCACAAGCGTCGAGCCATAGGAGAGGAACCTCCGCACCCTCTTCCCCGGCGATGATTGCGGCTATCCGGGAGGAAACCGCGGCGGTGATCATCGATGACGCGTCCTGGACATAGTAGCGTCCCTGATGCAACGCCGGGTCTGACGTGAAGCGCGGACGTGTGGGGAGGTAACGCCCCTTTTCCCACCATCCGACATTGCCGTCTGCCGCTGTAGCGATTGCGGTCTGGTCGCCCGCTTTGTAAGGGTTGAGACGCACAGACACCTCCGGAGAGGTGGTCTCCAGAGTTTCGGCGAGAGTTGAGAAACGGGGGTCGCCCATCGAGGCGAGCATCTTTTCAAATTCGGGTTTCATCACGGGTCGGGGTGGCAGTATGGCATTCACGCAATCAAGGGAGCGCCATTTGAGCGCTCCCTGTATGTCGTTGTGAGTCGTAATCTGTTATTCTGCGGCAGGAGCCGGAGCCTCTTCCTGGGCGGGTGCTTCTGTCTCGGCTGCCACGGGAGCGGCTGCGGGCGCGGGAGCAGAGGTCTCGGTGCCTTTGATTACCTGCATCTCAGTGGTGGGCTTCACACGGGCTCCGGTGACCACGCTGGGCATTACGAACACCGAGAGGATGGAAAGCAGGCAGATGATGCCGGCCAGGGTCCAGGTTGCCTTCTCGATGAAATCGTTGGTGCGGCGCACGCCCATGATCTGGTTCGAACCTGCGAAAGATGAGGAGAGACCTCCACCTTTGGATTTCTGAACCAGCACCACGATGATGAGGAGGATTGAGATAAGTACGGTCAATACGATGGTTAAGATATACATATCGCGTAAATTACTGTTTTCGCAAACGAAAATTATGGATTGGGATTGTTTTTGCTTTCGTTTTCAATCCGGTGTCTCCGCTCGTTGAGGATGAGCTTCCGGAGAAACCGCAATTGGTCTGCAAAGTAACGACTTTTTTCCGGAAAACGCAAGCTTAAACCGTTAAGAATTTCATATGCTTGCTCATAACGGCGTGTTTTTATGTAGATTTTTGCCAGCGACTCCGATAAAAGCCCGTCGGGAGCGGCGGGTTTTTTCGGTTCGGTTTTCTCCTTTTTGGGGTGAGCGGAGTTTTTTGTGGGGGACGGTTTCGATTCCTCCGGGATGGCCGGGGACTCCTTGGAGGGAGCCTGCGTGGTGTTGTCCGGCAGGGGTGTCGGGGAACCGGCGCGGTGGGAGAGAATGAAGCGGTTAAGGCGCGATTCGGGCGACTGGGGGTCGGAAGCGGTCTCCTCCTCGGAGGGGAGCGACGCTTCCACCTCGCGGGCGAGTTGCTGGGAATAGTCGGCTACCGGATTGAAAATCAGCCGTTCGAGCAGCTCGTTCTCCTCTTCCGACTGGTGGCCGTAGGTGTTGAGGAAGTCATCGATGGCGGCAGAGGTCGAGGGGGTCGGCGTACTCTTCTTTTCGGGATAGAAGTCATCGAAACGGGATGCCTCCCGGTTGCCCTGCATACGGGCGAAGGCCTCGGGGGAGGGGGAGGTGAGTATGTCGCGCAGGGGCGGTTCCCCTTGCCGTGTAGCCGCCGGAATGGTGAAGAACGGGTAACGCCGCCTGAAATCCTCAAGCCACCGGTTCTCTTCGGGTGTCAGAGGTGAGGCCGCAGGATCTGCGAGCCGTTTAAGCAGGGAGTGGAGTTTTTCCTGGTCGTTGTTCATAAGGCGGTTTGGGGTTGCGTCCTCCGTTTTCAGTTGTCACCAGTTTCCGAGGGTGGCGTTGAAAATCAGTTCGACAAGTTCCTTTGAAATCTGGTTGCAGAGTTCCTCCTGGACATCCATCAGCATCTGGGAGGCATCGAAGTCGCGGTAGGCCGAGAAGCTCTGGTCGATGTCGTTGTTGTCCTTCTTGGTGTCGGTATATTTGACGCGGACGGTGATGGTCAGTCGAGTCATCGAGGCGTAAGCGTCCTCGGTGACCGCCTGCGGTGTCAGGGTGTAGCCGGTGATTTCCCCTTCGATTTCAAGGTCTGAGGCCCCCTCGACCACGCGCAGGCGTGTGTTGCGGGTCACATAGTCGGTAAGCTCATTCTCGAAGGTCTGTTGCAGGGGGGCGTAGACCAGCGCGGCGCGTATCGGGAACTCCCCGATATGCACCGTCTTGTAGAGGTTGTAGTCGAGGGCCGCGCCGTTGAATTTGTAGCTTATCCGGCATCCCTGGTTGACTCCCAGGGCGACAATCATCGTCAGCAGTAATATCAGTTTCTTCATAAATGGGATGGTCTCTCTGTTATCACGCCTGGATTATTCCAGCCCGTACTCCTTGATTTTGCGGTATAGGGTGCGCTCCGAGATGTTCAGCTCCTGGGCGGCCGCCTTGCGTCGCCCTGAGTTCCGTTCCAGGGAGAGCCTTATGGCCTCCTTCTCCGACACGGCGGGAGTCTCGGCAGGCATCTCCTCGGCGGTGTCGAAAATCTCGGCAGGCGCGTCGATAATCGGGGGATGTATCTTGACCAGCGAGGTCGATAGCGGGTTGTCGGCAATCCCTTTCACGCCGTTGTCACGCAGCTGGTCGACATCGGTCCGCAATTGCTCGATTTCTTTCCTCATCTTGAAAATCAGGGAGAAAAGCATCTCGCGTTCGCGCTCATAGGTGTGGTCGCTCTCGCCGCGCCCGGTCGAAACCGGGAGGTTGCGGTTCTGGCTCAACACCGGCATCATGGTCGCGGAGGCTTCCGGCAGGTATTCGGACAAAGTCTCGGCTGAGATTTCAGAACCGGCTTCGAAGAGTGCCATCTGCTCGACCACATTTTTCAGCTGACGGACATTTCCCGGCCAGCGGTAGGCGAGCAGCCGGTCACGGGCTGCGTCGGCGAATGTTATCTGGGGGGTGCGGTTCTTCTCCGAGAAGTCGGAGGCGAACTTCCGCGCCAGCAGCAGGATGTCGTTGCCGCGTTCGCGCAACGGCGGCACGACAATCTGAACCGTCGCCAGACGGTAGTAGAGGTCTTCGCGGAAACGACCCTCGGCCACGGCGCGTGCCATGTCGACGTTGGTGGCCGCGACGACCCGGATGTTGGTCTTCTGCACCTCGGAGGAACCGACCTTGAGGTATTCGCCGGTCTCCAGCACGCGCAGCAACCGCGCCTGTGTGGTCAGCGGCAGTTCGGCCACTTCGTCGAGGAAGATGGTGCCGCCGTTTGCCTCCTCGAAATATCCTTTGCGGGAGGTGACTGCCCCGGTGAATGCCCCTTTCTCATGGCCGAACAGCTCCGAGTCGATGGTGCCTTCCGGAATCGCGCCGCAGTTGACGGCTATGTATTTGGCGTGTTTGCGGGGGGAATACTGGTGGATGATGGCGGGGAAAACCTCCTTTCCCGCGCCGCTTTCACCGCAGACCAGCACCGACAGGTCGATGGGCGCGACACGCAAAGCCCTTCCCACCGCCTTTGTCAGGGCGGGGGCGTTGCCGATTATGCCAAGCCGGGCTTTTGCCTGCTGTATTCGCGAATCATCCATGGTCAGGGTACTATGCGCTCCTGGTTGTCAGGGGTAATCACAAGTTTGGCGCGTGACCGGAACTCCTTGTCGTCGCGCAGCCCGTAGGTCTGGGCGCGGAGGAAGTCGCCGAACTCCTTGAGCGACCCCATATGGGCCTGCTGTTCCTCGACTGAAATCGGGTCGCCGACGGTCACGGTGAAGGTCTTGTGGCGTTTGCGGAACACCTCGCGGGGATGGAGGATGGTGCGCAGCTGCCAGCATACCACTCCCATGAAGTTGAAGAACCATGACTGGCTGCCGTGGAAGAAAATCGGGACTACCGGCACTTTCAGCTGCTGGGGCAGGCGGATGATCGACTCCTGCCATTCGCGGTCTTTCAGGCGACACCGCCAGTTGGTCTTGGCGACGGCACCGGCGGGGAAGAAGCCGACAGGCTCCCCGGAACGGACAAGCTTGATGGCCTCCTTGATTCCGGCCATCGATACCGCCTTTTTCTTGGGGTCGGCCGACGCGCTCTGGTCTACGGCGATGAAGTTGGGACGCATCGCCCAGATGTAGTTGAGGAACATGTTGACCATCACCTTGTATTTCGGCCTGCGCCGGGCGATGAGGTCTATGAGGATGATACCGTCGAGTGCGCCGAAATGGTGGTTGCTGACGGTGATGAAGGCTCCTTCGGGGAGGTTGCGCAACACCTCGCCGTTCTCGGCCACCACGGTTATGTCGAGGTCATGGAGACAGCCGCGCACGAAGCCCGGGCCGGGGGTCTTGCAGTTGTCGGCGTGGAGCTTGTTGACCTTGTCCATCTGCAGCAGCTTGATAAGCCGGTTGAGCAGGCGGGGATGGCGGCCGAGGAACGGCACCATCTTGCCGATATCCTCGGCATCGAGCACGGTCGGTTTACGGGGTGTATCCTGGGTGTTGTCCTTTATATTGTCTGACATAATGAAAAATCGGATGTTTAACCCACAAAGTTACGAATTTCCCCCCAATTCTCAAAGCTGACCCTGCTCGACCATCGTGCATACCCGCTCTATAATGGCATCGTTGTCGTCGGTCTCAGGGGAGTATTTACCTTTGAGGTTGACCCCGAACAGTCGTCCGAATCCTTGCCAGAAGGTGGCGCGGAACGAGCCGAGGAATGCCTTTAGGATGTCGTAGCCGCTCTGGTTGGTCTCCCTCTGGATAAGCTTGACAAGCATTCTGGCCTGGTTCCTGGAGAATTTCTTGAGTACCGGCTTGTATTGCTCGAATACCGCCCCCTCCATCTCTTTCAGGTAGCGCTCGCGCTCCTTCTGGTCGGGAAAGGTCTCGATGTACTCATAGGTCTCCACGAGGGTCTCGCATATGAGTTTGGCGTAGGGGAGTGTCTTTTTCACGTCGCGCACTGTGCGCCAGTAGAACTCCTCCTGCTTCTTGTTCTTGAACTTCATCGGGGGGAAGACGGTGATCTCATTGAAAATCACCACCAGCACAGTGTCCCCCTCGGGGGTGACGGTATGGTATTTCCCCCGGAACACCTTCTGCATGCCGCTTCCGGGATTATTGATGTCGCGGGCGGAGGTGGGCGCGTCGACAAGGTCGCTGTTGTCAGAGGCGACAGCCTGGGAGGGGAGAATCACCCTCGCGGCGGCGGTGGCGAGGGCCGGTTTGAAGTCGTTGAGTTTCTTTTGCGGGAGGGCATAGATGGTCATCCCGCCGGAAATCAGCAGGAGAACGGTTAAGAGGAGCCTTGAAATTGAGAGAGGAATCTGCAATGGTCGATTATGGATTAGGAGTTGTGGTTTACAGGGGGGTAGTCGAGGGTGTAATGCAAGCCGCGCGACTCTTTGCGCTCCTTGGCCTGGCGCATTATCAGATAGCCGACATTGATAATGTTGCGGAGCTCGCAAATCTCGCGTGACACCTTTGAGCATTTGAATAGCCGTTCGGTCTCCTCGTAGAGGATGTCGAGACGGTTCCAGGCGCGGTCGAGGCGGAGGTTGGAGCGGACAATGCCGACGTAGCTTCCCATTATCTGGTTCACCTCGCGGATGCTCTGGGTAATCAGCACCATCTCCTCGGGGTGGCGGGTGCCCTCGTCGTTCCATTCCGGCACATCGTGGCGGAATGTGTAGTCGGAAATCTGCTCCGAAGCGTGGCGGGCGGCGGTGTCGGCATAGACGACAGCCTCGATCAGGGAGTTGGAGGCCAGCCGATTACCGCCGTGCAGTCCGGTGCAGGAACATTCCCCTACGGCATAGAGACGCTTGATGCTCGACTCACCGTTGAGGTCTACCTTGATACCTCCGCAGAGATAGTGGGCGGCGGGTGCGACGGGGATGTAGTCCTTGGTTATGTCGATGCCTAACGAGAGACATTTCTTGTAGATGTTGGGGAAATGGCGGCGGGTCTCCTCGGGGTCTTTATGGGTGACATCGAGGAATACATGGTCATCGCCGTGGAGCTTCATCTCGGAGTCGATTGCTCGGGCCACAACGTCGCGCGGGGCAAGCTCGAGACGACTGTCGTAACGCTCCATGAAGCGCTCACCCTTGAGGTTGCGCAGTATCGCGCCGTAGCCGCGCATCGCCTCGGTGATGAGGAACGAGGGGCGGTCGCCGGGGTGGAAGAGGGCGGTGGGGTGGAACTGGATGAACTCCATGTCCTTGACCGTCCCTTTGGCGCGGTAGACCATGGCTATGCCGTCACCGGTGGCTACAAGCGGGTTGGTCGTCGTCTGGTAGACGGCACCTGTGCCGCCGGTGGCCATCAGGGTCACTTTGGCCAGGAAGGTGTCCACATTCCCCTCCGGGGTCAGCACATACGCCCCGTAGCAGGTGATGTCGGGCGTGCGCCGGGTGACGAATTTCCCGAGATGGTGCTGGGTTATTATCTCGACGGCGAAATGGTCTTCGAGGATGTCGATATATGGATTTTCGCGTACAGCCTTGATCAGGCTCTCCTGAATCTCGAAGCCGGTGTTGTCGGCGTGGTGGAGGATGCGGAACTCGGAGTGCCCCCCCTCGCGGTGGAGGTCGAACGAGCCGTCATCCTTCTTGTCGAAGTCCACCCCCCACTGTATGAGTTGCCTGATTTGACCGGGGGCCTCCTTGACAACCTTCTCGACAGCCGCCGGATCGCTGATCCAGTCGCCGGCCACCATCGTGTCATGGATATGTTTGTCGAAGTCGTCAACCTCCAGGTCGGTCACCGAGGCCACTCCCCCCTGGGCCAGGGCGGTGTTGGCTTCTTCAAGCTTCGATTTGCAAACCAAGGCGACCCTATGTTGCGGGGAGGCCACTTTCAGGGCAAAGCTCATTCCGGCGATGCCGCTGCCTATAACAAGGTAGTCATATTCCTTAGTCATCGGTGACAGTCATTTTGTTACCGCAAAATTACCCTTTTCCCGCCAATTGTCCAAAAAAACGGTTAACTTTGCGACCGGATTAAATAGTCAAGAGATGGAAATACGCCGTTACAACCCGGAAATGAAGCCGATGTGGGACAGGTTTGTGAGGGAGTCGCGCAATGCGACGTTCCTGCTTACCCGTGACTATATGGAATACCATTCCGATCGCTTCACAGACTGCTCATATGTATTTCTTGACAATAAGGGTAAGGTGGAGACATTATTGCCTGGTTCTCTCCATGGCGATGAACTGCGTTCCCACGGTGGGTTGACCTACGGCGGTTTCATCCTGGGGGGACATTCATCAGGTGTCTCTCCCGCCATATGGCTTGAAGCGTTGACTGCGGTGTTGAAGAATGAGGGGATTTCAAGGATGATTTATAAACCTGTCCCACATATATATCACCGTTATCCGGCCGAGGAAGACCTGTATGCCTTATGGCGTATGGGAGGAAAGATATGTTGCCGTAATATGGCCACGGTCATAGATGTGGCGAATCCCATACGCTCTTCACGGTTGGGTAAAAGAGCCATAAAACGGCGTGATTCGGCAGGAATTACTGTGAGGCAGACCGCTGATGCGAATGAATTCTGGCAGATCATAGTCGATGACAGGAGGGTACGTCATAACACGACCCCGGTTCATACCTTGGATGAGATGCAGTCGCTCCGCGACAAATTCCCTGACGAGATACTGTTTTTTGTGGCTGAGGCGGGGGGAGAAATACTTGCCGGTGCGGTTATATATCGTGCGGGAGGGGTTTTGCATCTGCAATATGCTGCCGCAACCGAACTTGGAAAGGAATTGTATGCGGTTGATGTCATTTATAACAACTTGATTTTCGAGCGGCTGAGGGATGCCCGCTGGTTTGATTTCGGTACATCCAATGAGGATGCGGGTCGTTTTCTAAACGAGGGGATGGTCAGACACAAGGAGGAATTCGGGGGCAGGAGTATCGTGTACGACCAGTATATGCTGGAGTTGTGATATTATGATTTTGTGTCGCGGGCGGGGCGGGCGAGCCACGCGCCGACGGCGGCGATGAGGAGGGAGGTAAGAAGGATGGCGGCGGTGACGGCCAGGAGGTCGGAGAGCCTGAGGGAAACGGGATAATAATCGACAGCCATCATCGCAGGGTTGGAGGAGTTGAGCTTGATCCAGCCGAAATGTTCTTGTCCGAGGGTCAGCAATGAACCTATCACGAGACCGACACAGCCCCCGACGAAGGTTATCAGCCATCCCTGGTTGGCGAAAATCCCTTTTATCAGTCCTGAAGAGGCTCCCATGGCTGAAAACACCGCCATGTTCTTCTCCTTTTCAACCACCATCAGCGAGAGGGTGGAGATGATGTTGAACGACGCGACAGCCAGGATGAAGAGCAGCATCAGGAAGGTAATCCATTTTTCCACGGCAATCATGCGGTAGGCATCAGCCTCCTGCTCCATCCGGTCGAGTATGACCATTCCGGAGGGGAGCAAGGGAGTGATGGCTTCCCGCGTCTTGCGGATATCTCCGTCATTTTTGGCCGAGAGGGGATATACGGCCACCGAAGTGGCGTCTGTCGTGTAGTCGAGGAGGTCACGCCCGACCGATAAGGGAATGACGAGCATATCGCGGTCTTGTTCTTCCTGCTCCACTTGGTAGACTCCAGTGACCCGTAAGGAGTCGCCACGGAACGCGCCGGTCGGATTGGCGGGGTTGACGCGCCCGGTGCGGGTCGGTTCGAACACCTGAATCCAGCCGGTCACAGGGCCATCCACAAGCTGCCGTTCTTCGGCAAGCGGCCTGACATTGAGATTCACGGCCACCCCCACCGAGAGGGTTGCCTGGGCATGGTCGATTTCCCCATCTATCAGAATCCCGTCCAGTCCGGAGGCATCCATGGCCGCAGGTTCCATAGCCCGGATATTGACCGGCATCTGTCCCTGCTGTGATATGGCGAATGCCTGCTCATCTATCATCGGGGAGGCCAACGCCACGGATGGCAACCCCTGCAACAGTGAGGCGATGGAGTCGGCGTTGGCGATTACCGAACCGTCGGCCATCCTTGCCAGCAGCGGAGGATTGAAATTGGATGTCTTCCTCTCGACAAGCTGTGAGAACCCGTTGAACACCGACAGCACCACTATCATCGCGGCGGCGGCCACAGCGACCCCCGCCATCGATACCGCCGATATTATATTGACGGCTCCGTGGCTTTTGCGGGACAGCAGGTAGCGCAGGGCGATTCTCAGGGGCAACATACGGGATGGGGTTATTGGCGAATCCAGAGGGCGGCTTCCGGGCCGAGACAGAAGAGGAGGTCGAGGATGGAGAGACCCGGCAGGAAGCCGAAACGGGCCTGGCGGGGTTGCCAGTAGGGGAGAGGGGGATTGGGATTAATGGGAGGATTGGGAGTTTTGGGGGGATTGGGCGGGAGGAGCAGCAGGCTCTCTATCTCCCGGTCGATGGCGAGGTTGAGGTCGATGACCGAGGGGTAGCGGTCGACCGTCTCCCGCGAGATGAAGGGGAGGAAGCGGTCGATGTAGAATTCGAAGAAGGGGGTACGACCGTAGGCCGACTCAAGGGAGACGCGGTGGACATGCCACCACTGGCCGTGGTCGCTGACGCGGACATCCCTCCAGGTGGCGTTGGGTATGCCGTGGGGCTTGACGATGGGGAGGGTGAGGGTCAGGTGGCCGTTGACATCGGCTATGTCGTAGCGGTGGATTTCCTTGCGCCGTTTGTCAAACAGCGCGTCGGTGACCACAGGCATTCCGGCCGCGCGTCTAAGCCAGTAATCAACGGATCCGAAATATCTCGGCAGTTCACCTTCCATAATCCGACGGTCTGTTGGTCATTGGGGATGAATCACTTGTCGGGATTGGCATCCTTGAGTATGCGGTTCCAGCGTATCTTGCCGTCAAACAGGCTCTTGTCCTGGTCGAAGGATATGAGGACACGCAGGGGGGTGCCTACGATATGGTCTTCAGGCACGAATCCCCAGTAACGGGAGTCGAGGGAGTTGTCGCGGTTGTCACCCATCATGAAGTAGTAGTCCATCTTGAAGGTGTAATAGTCCTGCGGCTTCCCGTCGATATACAGCTTTCCGTCGCGGAACTCGGCTGTCGGATTTCCCTCATACACGCGTATGACGCGCCCATAGATATCCCAGGCGGTCTGGCTCATCTCCATCACCATCCCCTTCTTGGGAATCAGCAGGCCCTTGTCGCCGCCATAGTTCGCACGGGTCCAGTCGGCGGACAATGCTTCAGGATAGAGGGAGTAGAGGGTTTCGGGAGCAGGCTCCTGACGTTCGATTTTGCCGATGCGCGGGTTGGCCTCGGCGGCTTCTACCATGGCGGCGGTCATCGGGGAGACATAAATCGGGGGCACCGACCCGTCATCGTTGACCTTGTAGCCGAGCATGGCGAGCTGCTGGGGGGTAATCTGGTCAAGCTCGGCGATGCCACGGTCAAGCACCGGAATGCCCATCTGTTCGAATTCCTCCTCGGTAAGCGGGGAACCGTTGACCTGGTAGAAATAGTTGAACTGCACATTCTCAGGCACAATCTCAAACGGCTGGCCGTCAATGTGGATTACTCCGTCGACAATCTTGATGCGCTGTCCGGGGAGCCCCACGCAGCGTTTCACATAATTCTCGCGGCGGTCTACCGGTCGCCATATCTTCTTGCCGAACTCGGCGGTCTCGGTGTTGAGCACCGCCTCACCCTTCCATTTCTTCAGAGTGTAGTAGTCAGGGTTGGAGACCTTCGACATAACGGTGTCACCCGCGGGGAAGTTGAATACCACGATGTCTCCCGCCTCGATGTCGCGTCGCCCCTTGAGACGCTTGTAGCTGTTGGAGGGGGAGTCGAGATAGCTCTTGCCAAGGCCGAAGGGGAGTTCGTTGTGGACGAGCGGGAAATATACCGGGGTCATTGGGACACGCGGCCCGTAGACTGTCTTGTCTACAAAGAGGTAGTCGCCGGTCAGGAGGGTCTTCTCGAGCGAAGAGGAGGGTATCTGGTAGTTCTGTCCCACGAAGGCGAAGACGAAATAGACAAGCACCAGGGCGTAGACAATCGCGTCGACCCATGACATGACGCTCTTCACGGCGGGGTTCTTTGACCGTTTCCACCATGTGAAAGGTATGTAGCCGGTGATGTAGATGTCAAACAGCAGGACACCTCCCAGCAGCAGCCAGGGGTTGCCCATCCAGATGACCCAGAGGATGAATATCAGGAAGACGATGCCGAAGCGCACCCACCGTGTGGGTTTGTTTTCCTTTACGCGGCGGATGAAGTCGGCTTTGAAGTCTTTGTTTGTGTTCATTCAGATTGGTTTATTGAGTTGTGTTAGCCCTATTTCTTCCCGAGAATCCGGCGGTAGCGCGCCTGGTCGTGGAGGACATTGGCGGCGGAGTCGACATCCTGGTCGGTCTTCAGGGTCTGTATGATTGATCCCCGGGTGCCATGCCAGCGCATCACCATCTCCGGGCCGAGATATGAGGCGATGAGGGCGCGGTTGAGGTTCAGGTCATGTTCGAGGTCATGCTGGAGCAGCGAGCGCAGCCCGTCGATGCGGGCCTGTACGGAGTCGTTGAGGTAACCCTCGGTCTTGGCTGACTTCTCAAGCTGGTCAAGCACCATCTCGCATGCGCGGTCATATTTGAATTTTTCCGGGTCGATGAATTTCTTGAACTCCGAGAAGATGGTGTCGGTAACCTCGAACTCCTCAGCCGGAACACCTTCGGGATGGTGGGCGGCATATTTGTTGGCGAAGTCGAAGCTCCATCCGTCGCGGACTATGTTGTAGACCAGACGGTTCCCTTCGGGGTATTCCCCCTTGATGTCGGGGGTGATGCCGCCGCCGTCGCGCACCTCGCGTCCGGCGCGGGTGTGCCATACGGTGGTGAGGGAGTCGGGGATGCGGGCCACCGAGCCGTCAGGGTTGCGGTGGCTGTAATCGATGGCCTGGATTAGACGTCCCGAGGGGATGTAGTATTTGGCGATGGTCACCTTCATCAGGCCGTTGTAGGGGAGGGCGCGGGTAGACTGCACAAGCCCTTTGCCGAAGGAGCGTTCACCGACGATGATACCACGGTCGAGGTCCTGTATCGCTCCGGTGACAATCTCAGAGGAGGAGGCCGATGAGCTGTTGACCAGTATGGCGAGGGGTATCTCGGTGTCGACAGGTTTGTGGGTGGTCTTGTAGATTTTTTCGTTTATCAACCCTTTGCCACGGGTGCGCAACACTTCGGTGCCCTTGGGGACAAACAGCCCGACAATCTGGACGGCGCTTTCAAGCAGGCCGCCGCCGTTGTTGCGCAGGTCGAGGACTATCGATTTAACCCTGGGGTCTTTTTTCAGGTCAATCAGGGCGTCCTTGACGGCCTGGAAGCTCTTCTCGTTGAAGGTGGAGAGCTGTATGTAGCCGATGTCGTCGCGCACGACACCGTAATACGGTACGGGGTTGACATCTATCTTCTCGCGGGTAATCTCAAATGCCAGAGTGGTGTCAGACAGGGCTGCCGAGCCGTAGGGACGGTTGACGGTTACGTTCACTTTGGTACCCGCCTGGCCGCGCAGCTTCTTGGATATGAGGTCGGAGGAGAGGGTTGTCACAGAGTCGCCGTCGATGGTGATGAAGACATCGCCCGGTTTCAGCCCGACACGTTCGGCCGGACTTCCCTCGCGGGGTTCGGAGACGAAGGTCTTGCCGTCACGGGTGCCGATGAATGAGCCGATGCCGCCGTATTCGCCCGTGGAGATGGTCATGAACTCCTCCTGCTCGCTCTCGGGAATGTATTCCGTGTAGGGGTCGATTTCGTTGAGCATGGCCGAGATGGCGGTGTTGATAGACTTGTCCGCGTCGATGGAGTCGACGTAGCTTGTCTGGAGGTTCTTGTAGACAGCCGTGAAGATGTCAAGGTTGCGGGATATGTCATTCTTCGGGCTGCGGGTGGCGGCCCCGGCCACGATTGCGGCGGCGGAAGCCCCAAGCAGCAGTATGGGGAGTTTTCTCATCGGTTGCAGACGTCTGTGTTTGACACGCGAAGTTACGATAATTTGTGGCAATCCGGCAAAAGGATTGCCACAAATTAAGTTAAATTATTTCCCAATGAATCAGTGGCAGTGGCCTCCGCCGCAGCATCCGTCGGAGCATCCGCCGTCGTGGTCTTCGCCACAATGGTCGTGGTCGCATCCGCAACCGCAGCCGTGGGCGGGTTTGAGTTCTTCGGGCGTGGCGTCGCGGACGGCGAGGATTTTGCCGTCGAAACGCACGGCCTTTCCTGCCAGGGGATGGTTGAAGTCCATCTTCACCTTGTCGGCGGTCACCTCCTTTACGAGACCGTTGATGCGGAAACCGTCGGCGGTCATCATCGGCACGAGTGCGCCGGGCTTGATGGCCTCGTCGTCAAACTTGTCGTCGATGAGGAAGAGGTCCTTGTCGAGGGTGACCACCTGATCGGGGTCGTAGGGGCCGAATGCCTCGTCGGCGGTGGCGGTGACATTGAACTTCCCGTCCTTCTCGAGACCTTCGATGGCCTTTTCAAGAGGGGCGATAACCCCACGGGTCACACCGAAGACAATCTTCTCAGGGTCTTCGGCATCGGTCTGGTGGACGAGTTTCTCGGTGCCGTCAGGCTCGACAGCGTAGAGGTCGTAGCCGAGTTCGACATATTTGCCGGGTTGGATTTTTTCCATGATGTTGTATATATTTTTAGTTGGTTGTTTCCAGGTTGAGGATTTCTGAGAGAATCGAGACGGCGGTCTCGACGCTGGGGACATTTGAGAAGGCGAACGACCGCTTCTGGCCGTTCTCGCGGATTTTGACCGTGGAGAGATGGCTCTGGAGGTAGGCTATCATACGGCCGAACATCGGCGACTGGTAGTAGGCGACATTCTGGGAGTCGACGAAATAGGTGTACATCGTCCCCTGCTTGAGGGCCACCTTCTCGATGCCGAGCTGACGGGCCAGACGGCGCAGTCGCGGCACCCGGGTAAGCTCGGCCGCCTCGGGGGGTATCTTGCCGAAACGGTCGACCAGGCGGGAGCGGAACTCTCGGATGTCCATCTCGCGCTCCATCGAGTCGAGTTCGCGGTAGAGGGAGATTCGCTCGCTCTCCTGCGGGACATACCAGGCGGGTAGCAGCAGTTCCAGGTCGCTCTCGATGACGCAGTCTGCGACATATTCGGTCTCCTCCTCCGGGGAGTTGCCATGCTCCTCTTTGGTAAACGTTCCGGCGAACTCTTCGGTTCGAAGCTCGGTGACCGCTTCCTTGAGGATTTTCTGGTAGGTCTCGTAGCCGAGGTCGGCGATGAAGCCGCTCTGCTCCGCTCCGAGGAGGTTGCCGGCTCCACGGATGTCGAGGTCCTGCATGGCGATGTGGATGCCCGACCCCAGGTCGGAGAACCCTTCGATGGCCTGGAGGCGGCGACGGGCGACCGGGGTAAGGGGATTGCCGGGAGGAACCATCAGGTAGCAGAACGCCTTGTGGTTGCTGCGCCCGACACGTCCGCGGAGCTGGTGTAGCTCCGACAGGCCGAAGTTCTGGGCGTTGTTGACAATCATGGTGTTGACGTTGGGCATATCTATGCCGCTCTCCACGATGGTTGTCGCCAGCATCACGTCGTAGTCGTGGTTGGTGAAGTCGATGATGGCCTGTTCGAGTTTCTCGGGTGGCATCTGGCCGTGGGCCACGATGGTACGCGCGTCGGGGACGACCCGCTTGACCATCTGCTCGAGCTGCATCAATCCCTCGATACGGTTGTTGATGATGAACACCTGGCCGTTGCGCGACATCTCGAAGTTGACGGCCTCGGCCAGGAGGTCGTCGGTCAGGGTGTTGACCGAGGTCAGGATGGGGTAGCGGTTCGGCGGCGGGGTGGTTATCGACGACAGGTCGCGGGCACCCATCAGGGAGAACTGGAGGGTGCGGGGGATGGGGGTGGCCGACATCGTGAGGGTGTCGACGCTGACCTTCATCTGTTTGAGCTTCTCCTTTACGGCCACACCGAATTTTTGCTCCTCGTCGATGACGAGAAGCCCGAGGTCTTTGAACTTCACATCCTTCCCGACAAGGCGGTGGGTGCCGACCAGGATGTCTATCTTCCCCTCGGCGAGGTCTTTGAGGATATCCTTTATTTGTTTGGGGGTGCGGGCGCGGGAAAGGTAGTCTACCCTGACGGGGAAATCTTTCAGGCGGTCGCGGAATGTGTTGAAATGCTGGTAGGCCAGCACTGTGGTAGGCACCAGCACCGCCACCTGCTTGCCGTCGGTGGCCGCCTTGAACGCCGCGCGGATGGCGATTTCGGTCTTGCCGAAACCGACATCACCGCATATCAGGCGATCCATCGGGCGGTCGCTTTCCATGTCGGCCTTGACATCGCGGGTGGCGGTCAGCTGGTCGGGGGTGTCCTCGTAGATGAAGGATGCCTCAAGTTCATGCTGCAGGTAGCTGTCGGGAGAGAAGCTGAAACCCTTCTCCTCCTTGCGGGCGGCGTAGAGCTTGATGAGGTCGCGGGCGATGTCCTTGAGTTTCTTCTTGGTCTTCTCCTTCATCCGGTTCCAGGCCCCGGAACCGAGTTTGTTGATGGTAGGCTCGACACCCTCCTTGCCTCGGTATTTGGCGAGTTTGTGGAGGGCGTGGATTGAGACGAAGATGCAGTCGTTGTTCTTGTAGATGAGCTTGATCATCTCCTGGGTGGTGCCGTTGACCTGGGTGCGCAGCAGCCCCCCGAATTTACCGACACCATGGTCGACATGGACTATGTAGTCTCCGGTCTCGATGGCCGACAGCTCCTTGAGCGACAGGGCGAGCTTCCCCGACCGGGCACGGTCGCTCTTGAGGGAGTATTTGTGGAAACGGTCGAAAATCTGGTGGTCGGTGAAGAGACAGCGTTTCAGCCGGTGGTCGACGAACCCCTCATGGAGGGTGGCCGACGCGGGGGTGAAAGGAATCTCGTCGGCACGTTCCTCGAAGATGGCGTGGAGACGCTGGGCCTGTTTCTGGGAATCGGTCAGGATATAAATCTTGTAGCCCTCACCGAGGAATTTCAGGAAAGAGGCTGATATGAGGTCGAAATTCTTATGGTAAAGTCCCTGCGGGGAACAGCTGAAATCGAGGGAGGTCTCCGACTCCTTGGCCGGGGTGGCGGCGGTGTATTCCAGACGGGTGAAGCCTGCGAATTTCCGGGCGAATTTCGCCGGGTCGACAAGCTGCTTCATGGCCTGGGCGTCCCCCTCCCCGGCAATCACCGCCGAGGATGAGAAACTGTCGTTGGCGATGGCCTCGATTCGTCCGAGAAGCCGGGAGGAGTCTGCGGTGGCTATGACGGTGGAGGGGGGGATGAAGTCAAGCAGGCTCTCCCCCGCGTCACCATCGGAAGAGACATTGGCGGTCACGGCAACCGAGTCTACCTTCTGTTCCGACAGCTGTGTCTCGATGTTGAAAGTGCGTATCGACTCGATTTCGTCGCCGAACAGGTCGATACGGTAAGGGAGTTCCCCCGAATATCCGAAAATATCGATGATTGAGCCACGGATGGCGAAATGTCCCGGTTCATACACATAGTCGACCGGGAGGAAGCCATTGTCGAGAAGCCATCGGCGCGTCTTCTCCAGGTCGATTTCCTGACCGACGGAGAAAGTCGCCGTCTTGTCGGTGATTACCTGACGCGACGCCACCTTCTCGGCCATCGCCTCAGGATAAGAGACCACGAAACGCAGCTCGGGGTCAGTAGTCCAGTGGCTCAGGGCCTCGGTGCGCAGAATCTGCTGGGGAGGGTCTACCTGGCCATACTTGATGTCGCGGCGGTAACCCGACGGAAAAATCATCACCGCACTGTCACCCAGTATCTTGACAAGGTCGTTGTAGAGATATCCCGCGTCATCCATCGAGTCGGCGACAAGCAACGCCGGCACATTCTCCGGTGTCCCCTTCTGTTTCCCGGTGGCTTTCCCATTGGCCTTTCCATTGGCAGCGAGGGCCATTCCCCCGAATAGCATAGCCACTGAGGAACCCGCAAGCCCACCGAGGGTCACGACGCTACCCCCGCGTGCGATTTCAAGCGCACGGGCCATGGCCTTTTCCCTGGCCGGTGACAAAAATCCCTTCGCCAGCGTTTCCAGCCGGCACACCCCCTCCGCGGAGGAAGCTGTCACAGATTCGGACATATCAATACTCAATTAAGACGGAATTGCAAAATTAGCAAAAAAAGTTGTGTTTTTCACTCAAAAATCCACAAGCGCCAGCCAGTTATTCCTCCTCATAGTAATATGAGTAGTCAATCCCTTTCATAAACATCTCGCGGTTGTTGATTCTGTCGGTCAAAGCTCCTCTCAACAACGCTTTGATATGTGTGGAGTCAACTACGCTTTCACGCATCGCACCTAAGTATTCATTCTTGTCAATCCGACTCCATAATACGTCTGCGATACGCTGCTTCCCGTCAGGAGCCTCAAACTTGAACCCGTGAGTGGCGCTCACGAGTTCTATGCCCTCCTGTCTTAGCTCTCGTTTAAGCCAACGCCAATAATTACCGGCCTTTGTATAGTCCGGTTCGTCATTGATGGCCCGCACAACATCCGTAGCCGAAAACCACCAGCAGCTGTTCTCGTCATCCCAAACCGCCCGAACCTCGCGGTCATTGAAAAATCGTATAGATTTCTTACTCATTTAGTACTACATATGTTGTCTGCGCACTCCGCTCAATATGAGATGTTGTGACTCATCCTTTGTAAGTATAAATGATCAGGTTCATCTATATATTTCTCAGGTATTCCGTACTTGAACATTGATTTATCACAAGATATGAAAATGCGATTTCTTATATTTTCGTTTGAGATATCATCAATTCCAAGTTTGGGTAGCAGCCAATCCTTTACAGAATCTACTTGTTCCTGGAATTCAGGCGTATTATTATTGTGCAATTCAAAACCTTCGTGGTAAAAATACAATAGAATTGCGTTAGATGTTAAGAGCCTTTTGCCAATAGCGTCCCACCAAGTTTGATCTGAAATACCAATTGACATCCCAAAAATGCATATGAAGTCTGCTCTCTTTATCCATTGAAGACATTTCAGATGATGTTCTTCTCCGGTTAGGTCGTTAAAAGTTGGCTTAACGAAACGATAACATATGTTTTGCGATTTTGAAAGAGTCTCGTTGCATATTTGTGTTGGATTATCTAAACCTAATGCCATTCTGCCTTTGTCAGGGTCACAAAAACCATGTATATGCTCAATGTCGAGTAACCGGCTATAGTAACCACCCCTAAAAGTAGAAGCAATTATGGGCTCTCCTTTGTAATCAATTAATTTCTCAATAGTTTGAGTGTAATTAAATGTAATTATATAAAGATCTCGAAGCTGCTCAGTTTTGAGAATACTGTTTTCAAGTTTTTTTCGTTGATTTTTCCTTAAAGATTTTATGGGGTAGAATAATTCCTTTAATATCTCACTGGAGCTATTTTTAGGGGGGACAAACCTTGCTTCCTCTTTGCAAATGTAAGTTTGCAAATGGTTCAATAAGTCTTTATGTATCGATATGGCATCCTCTTTCCGGGTAAGATTTTTTAGGTATTTTCCTAACGCTTCTTCCAGGTCTGCCCAGTTCTCGTAATCCGATTTTATGATAGATTTAAGCTGTTTGATTACAGGAGAATAAGATGCTTGGGCAATATAATATTGATAGAAACTTTTGTAATCAGTATTAAGGTTCAAGTTTCTATCAAATCCATTTCCAATTAAGTAAACTATATCCATAATTGATTGACGTAAGGTACTGTTAAATCATTAACATATTTTTGAGATTAACGCAAAGTTACAAATAATATCTGAGACCTCAAGCAAATTATGGGATGATGAATGATAGACACCTAATAAAAATGTGATGAATGGGAAAGAAGAAAGTAAGAATATTTGAGAATGGGCAATCCTGGAGTAGTACGATGGCGGATGAGAGAATCGAAAAAGTGCATTGGATTAAAATCTGGGGTTATTTCTGTGGTAATCTTTGGGTTTTTTGGGGAGAGGCTTTGAATTTAGTTCCATTATTCGATTAACAAGATAAAACTTCTTTATTGGAGGATGGGAAGTTACGATGACGAAACCAACGTCTCATCACCATACATTATTTTCTAATCATCTTAAGTGTTCCCTGTATAACCTGACGATTTTTGCAAATCAGGCACCCCGTTGTTCGGGGTGCCTGATTTATGAATGACAACGGGTTTAAACGAATTATTGGAGATAAACCTTTTCTATTCTTCCACTGGTATATCGAATAAAATTCAAACCGGGAAGGGGATAAGCGTGACGAATTCCATGTATGTCATAATAACATTCTATTTCTTCATACATCATGTCGGCTGTTACGGCATTTATGCCAGTTGTCGTTTCTGTTCTGAAAGTTTGCTCTTCCCCGAAGAATGTACCAGAAGATGTCTCCACAAAAGCCCGTACGTTATAATTCGTGTCAGGAAGTAGGTCTTCCAAAGTTGCTGTCATTACTTGGCCTGTTGCCAGAATGATTGATGGGTTTGAGTTGTTCTTAGCTTCGATTCTTTTTGCTTTTGCTGCATCGCTATTCTCTGGATAGAATTCGAACCCTTGGCGTATGATGATATCTGTGCCCTGGACAACATATCCTTTGAGAATGACTGATGTCCCGGAAATAAAAGAGGGCTCAATCGGGTAAGTGTGAATTATCGGTTCATAATAGCTGAAATCTCCTGTGTCAAAACCAATCCATTCTCCATAGGAAATATTACCCAATTTGGATTTATAGAAAGGACGAACCTTGTAATAAGTATTTGGGTTCAGGCTAATAATTCGTCCCTCCATAACATTTTGATAGATACGTGCATTGCCTTCTTTTGAGGGGACGACATCTGGAGCGTCTATTTTTCTCCATTCAAAGCCGGCTCCTGATTCTTCGTCTGCCAGATTGGTGGTCGAACTTACAATGGCCTCTGTTTCACTTACAATTTTGGGGGAATTGTTGTCAAAAACGACATCGGGTGTATGGACTTTCAATATTGCGGTTTCAGGCATTCCGCCTTCTTGTGCTTTTATTGTGTAAGTTATTGTATAATCTGTGCTTGGCTCGGTCTTGGAGAGAGTGAGCTCACGTCCAGGATAATCAGTGCCTTCCACAGAAAAATATTCATCCCCCACCGTAGCGTCATAAATGCTGATTTTTGCTTTTAGGGAAATTTCATTAGGGGCGCTACTGATTAATTCAACTTTAGGAGAAAAGCCTCTGGTGTTAAGTTCATAGGTGTCTCCTAAGATGCGTTCCCCATCATAAATCCCGTAAGGACGTAACGAATACTTTGAGTTGGGAGTAAGCCCTGAAAGGTTGAAGTTGCCATTGTTGTCGACGGGTTCACCAGATGTCAGGCCGACCTCATCCGGCGTAAGGGTATTATCGCTGGCGTATAGAATGTGTCCATTAAAGGATGTCTGATTTGTATAGCCTTGGATATAACAATATATTTTGTTGGTCTTGACACTCACCGTGACCTCATAATCTTTACCGTTATATGAGCAGATTGCCTTAGGTTTGTACTCAGTGTCCCATTTAAGTCCGCTGAAAGTGTACAGCTCGTTGTCATATGTAACCTCGTGGTTGTCAAGGTTGAATCCGTTGAATGAAATAAGATTGCAGATATCTGTAACCTTAATGGAGACTGTCTTTAGCTTTGAGCTTTTGACTGTTTTGAATAAAGGAATTTCTGTTACCAGAGAATTGTAGACACCAGAAAGTACTTCTTCCGAGGCGTATAGATTGAATTTACGCCCATACTTGTCACTGTTCGAGATGGTTATCTTGCAGGGGGAGAAAGAGATTATGTCATCAAGCATGCAACCAGAGTAACGGTCTGGCACCTTGAAAGTGATTGTTCCAGTTGTTATGCTTGATGGGATGACAACTGATACCAGTTTTTTACAATAGTAAAAGGCGTTGGAGTCTATTTCATTCTATTACTGTCCGCTAAACTTTTGAGGTCAACTGAAAATTAGGGCTGATTCCGTTT
>URLF01000008.1 GCA_900548705.1 uncultured Porphyromonadaceae bacterium
CTCGCCACACACCGTGGATATGACGCTGACCATCCCCGCGTTGTCGGTGATGTCGGCAAGGCCGGTGTGTCGATCTGCTCGATAGAGGACATGAAGGTGCTCTTCGACGGAATCCCCCTGAATAAGATGTCCGTCTCGATGACAATGAACGGCGCGGTGCTTCCTGTGCTCGCCTTCTACATCAACGCCGGTCTCGAACAGGGCGCGAAACTCGAAGAGATGGCCGGTACCATCCAGAACGACATCCTCAAGGAGTTCATGGTGCGTAACACCTACATCTATCCTCCTGAGTTCTCGATGCGTATCATCGCCGACATCTTCGAGTACACCTCGCAGAACATGCCCAAGTTCAACTCGATTTCAATCTCCGGCTACCATATGCAGGAGGCTGGTGCGACTTGCGACATCGAGCTTGCATACACCCTCGCCGACGGTCTTGAATACCTCCGCGCAGGTGTGAACGCGGGCATGGACATCGACACCTTCGCCCCCCGTCTGAGCTTCTTCTGGGCCATCGGTATGAACTTCTTCATGGAGGTTGCCAAGATGCGCGCCGCCCGTATGCTCTGGGCCAAGATTGTCAGCCAGTTCAACCCCAAGAACCCCAAATCCCTCGCTCTGCGTACCCACTCCCAGACTTCCGGATGGTCGCTCACCGAGCAGGATCCCTTCAACAACGTCGGCCGTACATGTATCGAGGCCATGGGTGCAGCCTTGGGACATACTCAGTCGCTCCACACTAACGCGCTTGACGAGGCTATCGCCCTGCCTACCGACTTCTCGGCACGTATTGCCCGTAACACCCAGATTTACATCCAGGAGGAGACCAAGGTCTGCAAGGAAATCGACCCCTGGGCAGGTTCCTACTATGTGGAGTCGCTCACCAATGAAATCGCCCACCGCGCATGGGAGCATATCCAGGAAATCGAGAAGCTCGGCGGTATGGCCAAGGCTATCGAGACCGGTCTGCCCAAGCTCCGTATCGAGGAGGCAGCCGCCCGCACCCAGGCCCGCATCGACTCTGGCCGTCAGACCATCGTCGGTATCAACAAATACCGCCTCGACCATGAGGATCCCATCGACATCCTTGAGATTGACAACACCGAGGTGCGCAACGAGCAGGTTGCCCGTCTGGTAGAGCTGCGCAAAGACCGCGACGAAGAGGCCGTGAAGAAGGCACTCGCCGCAATCACCGAATGTGTCCGCACCGGTGAAGGCAATCTCCTTGACCTCGCTGTCAAGGCTGCCGGAGTCCGTGCGTCTCTCGGCGAGATTTCCGATGCCTGCGAAGAGGTCGTGGGCCGTTACAAAGCTGTCATCAGAACAATTTCAGGCGTGTACTCCAACGAAACCAAGAATGATCCCGACTTCCTCCGCGCCCGCAAGATGGTCGAGGAATTCGCCAAACGTGAGGGCCGTCAGCCCCGTATCATGATTGCCAAGATGGGTCAGGACGGCCATGACCGTGGCGCTAAGGTTGTTGCCACCGGTTATGCCGACTGCGGATTCGATGTCGACATGGGCCCGCTGTTCCAGACTCCCGCCGAGGCCGCCCGCCAGGCTGTCGAGAATGACGTGCATATCCTCGGAGTCTCCTCGCTTGCCGCCGGTCACAAGACCCTCATACCCCAGGTAATCGAGGAACTCAAGAAGCTTGGCCGCGACGACATCATGGTCACCGCCGGAGGTGTCATCCCCGCCCAGGACTATGACTTCCTCTACCGCGCAGGTGTCGCTGCCATCTTCGGCCCCGGCACACGCATCCCCGCCTCTGCCATCCGCATGCTGGAAATCCTCGAAGGAGAATAAGATTCCGCAGACGCGCCGTCTCTCGGAAACCGTCTCACGGAACCTCTCACGCAGATTCCGCAGATACGCAGATTTCCCGCAGATATATAGCGATTCAATGATTATAGCCATTCGACAGATTAAACTTTAATCCTCGTATTTCTAATCAAAAGTCTCGCAGATTACACAGATTACGCAGAAGCCATCCGGAAACCCCCCAATGGAATCCGGATGGCCTCTGCGTAATCTGTGTAATCTGCGAGACTTTCTCCATCCAATTCGCATCAATCTCTCCCCAATCAAAACAACCCGCGAGAAATCTGCGAATCTGCGGAATCTGCGTGAGACCCTCCTCTAATCAAAGGTCTCACAGATTACACAGATTACACAGAAACCTTTCCGCCCCCACATAGAATCCGGATGGCCTCTGCGTAATCTGTGTAATCTGCGAGACTTTATCCATCCAATTCGCATCAATCTCTCCTCAATCAAAACAATCCGCGAGAAATCTGCAAATCTGCGGAATCTGCGTGAGACCGTCTCCATACAATTCGCATCAATCTCCCCCAATCAAAGCAATCCGCGAGAAATCTGCAAATCTGCGGAATCTGCGTGAGACCTTTCGGGGCCAATCTGTTGACTCTGTGGAATCTTTTCTGTAACTTTGCGACATTATGGGATACAGGAAACTTGAAGTGAAGAAAGGAGCCATGGCGATGTACGTCATATTGCTGGCAGTGGCCCTTGGCCTTATGCTGACCGCCAGGCAATGTTCCACAAAAAGAATCGGTGAACGCCCCGATGACATTGCCGGTGGAGACACACTGAATGTCGCCATCGAAATCTCCCCCACAGGGCTGTCACTGGCGGGGGATACATTGTCGGGCACCTATTACGACCTATTGCGGGACATCTGCCGTCGTCACAACCAACCCGTGAAGTTCCATCCCTACACCCGTCTTGAAGACGCGCTCCAATGGCTTGACGAGGGGCGTTGCCGCCTCATTGTCGGCGACCTTCCCGTGACCGCCGAGATGCGCGACCGTCTCATATTCGTAAACCCTGTAGGGGTAGACAAACAGGTGCTGGTGCAACTTGCCGACACCACCGGAAACGCCGTCAGAACCCAGATTGACCTTGCCGGAAAGACGGTCTATGTGCCCAAAGAGTCACCCTACATACAGCGGCTCCGCAACCTCTCCCACGAAATCGGTGACACAATCTATATCATCGAAAACGCCGAATATTCCCCCGAACAACTCGTGATACTCACCGCCCTCGGGGAAATTCCCCGCGCCGTTGTCAACCGCGCCACCGCCGAGTCGTTCCGCGACCGCTACCCGTCCCTCGACCTCTCGGTCAACATCTCATTCAACCAGTTCCAGTCCTGGGCCCTCGCCCCCCGCGACTCCCTCCTGCGCGACTCCCTCAACCTCTGGCTCGGCAAACAACAGTAAAGAAAGCAACGTAAAAACTTGCGTAGTCTGTAAATTGTTGTAATTTTGCAGATATTTATGGAGCTATGCGAACAAAACAGGATTATTTGGAAATATTATCTCGTGAATCCGTGACACTACGAGATGAATTTGGCGTAAAAAGCTTGCGCCTGTTCGGTTCTGTGGCGCGGGGAGAGCAGACCACCAACAGCGATGTTGATGTGTGTGTTGATATGTCTCCGAAGATGTTCCTGGTCATACGTCTCAAACGCTATCTTGAAGCCGTTCTTGGAACCTCCGTCGATGTTGTCAGGTTGCATAAACATATGAACCCATTTTTAAAAGGTGAAATTGATCGAGATGGAATCGTCATTTTCCAGTAATCCCCTTGTGGTGAATATCCTGCGGCAGATTAAAGATGCATTGAGCCAATTGTTAATGAAAAATAATAAGTTTTGATGACATAAAATAACCGCCGTTGATACCTTTGGGTAAAAACGGCGGTCTTATTTTGGGGTCAGCTTATGGTCAGGGAGTGGTAGTAGGGGCGGTAGGAGAGGAGCAGGGAGGTCAGGCGACCCAGATGTAATTGCTGTTGCTCGAAATCAGGGGCGGCGCACCAGTTTGACAACAGGCCCGGTATAACAACTACGGTGTTTCCATCCACAAATAATCCGAAACAGACATCTTTTCCCTCTTCGTCATACTGACCCGAAGATGGGGTGTGGAAAATGACCGTCTTTTGAGTATTGTTTGGGGTCGCAATCTGGTTGGCGTTCCAGCTCTTGAATTTCCTATTCTCCACATTAGATAAAATCTTTGCTTTAAGAAGTGTTGCCAGCGATGGCGAATCGCATTTCAGGTAAATTTTCATCAGCATAATAAAATGAATTTATATAGTTGCGGAATTTTGACAGTCAAATGTTAACCCTTCATATTGTTTAATGCGAAAACTATGTCAAGAGTTCAACGGACGGCTTAAATTACGGAGAATTTCGGCAATGATAGTTCGCAAAAATTTAACACTGTAACCATTGTGTTTACCCTCATTTTCCGTAACTTTGCCATCACTAAAACTTCTATGTTTCCCAGAGGGCGAAACAATCTTTAACCAATTATACTAAAACTTTCAAATCAAACAACTTATGAAAAAACTGCTACTCTTAATGGTTGCAGGTGTTATGGCTGTGATGACGTCATCCGCCGCCACCTGGTCATCTGCACCTACGAGTGCTTCGGGATGGGATGCTGTTATGAGTCCCAGTTCCAGTACAACTACAATTGCCCCTACGACCTGGAAGGACTCGTCCGCCTCTCCTGATGTCGCTTGGTCTTTAGATTACACATGGCAGACGGATGGCAAAGTTTATTATTCAAGAGGTAAAAATGGACTTCAGTTTGGTTCTGGAAGTGCAGGAGTGAAAGGAATGACGATTTCTTCCGAAGACTTTTCAGGTACAATTTCTAAGGTTACGTTGAAAGGAGCAAAGTCTAACGGCTCTGCGAAAATTTCAGTGAAAGTTGGTGAGTCTGAATTTACAATCAACGATTCCCAATCAAAAACATTATTAACTACAGCGGCTGACTGTGAATTTACTGGAAATGGTTCTGGTAAAATAGAGATAATATTATCTGATAATGCAAATGGTAAATACATAGGATTTACTGGATTGGAAGTTGTCTATGAAGAATCCTTTGTAACTCCTACTTTAGGTGACATCACTGTCACCTACGGGGCGAATGCGACCCCCGTTGTTCAGGATGAAACTCTTGAAGGTATTGTAGAGGGCACTGTCTTTACATTCTCTGCTGAAAATGCAGAATCAATTATTGTGACAAATTCTGAAAATACTACCATTGCACAGGGTTTCACCACTGCTGAATGGACTGCTACAGTGACCGAGGGTGAAGAACTGACAGTAACTGCAAAACTGGGAGATGCACAGAAAACCTTCTCCTTTATGGTGGAAGTTGTTGAGGCTCCTAAACCTGTTCTCGGTGATATTGTTGTCACCTATGGTGATGGAATCAATGTGGAAAATGGGACCTTGGAGGGGCTTTCAGTTCAGACAGGAACTACGTTCTATATTTCCGCCACAAATGCCACTCATATCAGCGCAGAACGTTGTTCAGACGAAACGATTGTAGTAGATGTGGATTCAGATAATGCATCCTGGACTTTCAATGAAGTTCAAGAGATGGAGGGATTGACTATTACCGCTACAAACGGAGTCGATACCAAGACCTTTGAATTCTTATTGGAGATAACCGAAGCTCCTAAACCTGAACTCGGTAACCTCGTTGTTACTTATGGTGACGGAATTCAAGTGAACGAAGATGATGAGATTTCGGTAGAGGTTGGTACGACATTCACCTTCTCAGCTGAAAATGCCACAAACATCAAAGTCGAGAGTTTTATGGAATCTTTGGTTGTGGTGAATGAAAATGCAAATTCCGCAACCTGGACTCCTGAGTCTGCATTTGAGCAGGATGGTTTCACCGTTACCGCAACTGATGGAACTGACAGCAAAACTTTGACATTCCTCCTGACTGTAACAGAGCCAGTCAAGCCGGCAAATGAATTCGTGAAAGTGACCTCTCTCGACCAACTTAATGAGGCTAATACATATGTGATTATCGGCACTTCAGGTGGAGTTTTTTATGGCGCAGGTAAAAATTCCTTGAATGCTGCAGATGCTTCTGGTAATAACCGTCAGGCATATGTGGTGTCTGTTGCCAATGACAAAGCTACCGTTGATCTTGATAAAGTTGATGTATTCAGTTTGGTCAAGAATGGAGATAACTGGTATATAAAAACTGGCACAGGAATGTATCTTAATAATTCAGATGAAGCGAACAAAAATAAGCTGTTGACGGAAGAGACTCCTCAGGATGTTGCCATTTCATTAACAACGCAGAAGAATGCGACAATACAATTCCTAAATGGGAAAGAGACATCGCGTGCATATCTGCGATTTAATTCTGCCAATAGTTCGGGCCCGATTTTTGGCTGCTATGTCGCATCTGGTCAAAATTCAGTAGCTCTTTATTATAAAGAGGGAGAAGTGGTTTCGCAGCCCGAAGTTCCCACATTTGACCAGATGGAAGATGTTGCTACAAAGGTTTCTATGACATCGACCAAGGGTGAGCTTCATGTCTGGACTATGGAGTATGACAAAGACGGCAAGCTTGTAAAAGAGAATGGTGAGGAGAAGCCAGTTTCAATTATGGCAAAAGCACCTGCTGATGACAAGACATGGACCAACAAGGTTGCCGATGAGGGTGTGACATATGAAATCGATGTACCTACCACCGATGGCAATTATCTGACTATCCGTGCTAAGTCTGTCCTCAACGGGCTGCATTCCGAAGAGCTTGTGAAGAACGTTGATGCCTCCGGTAATGTGATTTCCGGCGTGGAGGGTGTTGTTGCTGATGACGAGAATGCTCCTGTTGAATACTTCAACCTGCAGGGTGTGCGCGTTGCCGCTGACCAGCCTGGAATCTATATCCGTCGCCAGGGCAGCAAGGTGGAGAAGGTTTCCATCGCCCGTTGACATATTTGACTGAAATCCGTCGCTGATTGCGTTAATCAGCAGATATAAAAATCTCTCGCAGATTACACAGATTACGCAGAGGCCATCCGGAAAGCTCTAAATGGGCAAACCGGATGGCCTCTGCGTAATCTGTGTAATCTGCGAGAGATTATTTCAGGGAGTGGATTGTTTCTTGGTTTCAGGCTCGGGAGTAGAGGTGGCGGTTTTGTCGGCCGAGGCGAACATCTTCGAGAGGTATTTCTCCTGGAAGGTCTGGAAGAGTTCCCAGAAGTTGGGGACGAAGAGGGTGCCGATGATGGCGTTTATTGCCATACCGAACACAACCGCCGCTCCAAGGCTGACTCGGCTTGCCGCTCCCGCACCAGTGGCGAAGAGCATCGGCATAACACCGAAGACGAATGCCAGTGCCGTCATCATAATCGGGCGGAAGCGGACGATACCACCCTGGTAGGCGGCCTGCCGTATCGACATTCCCTGCTTTCGGTAGTCCATCGCATATTCCACGATAAGGATGGCGTTCTTGGCCGACAGGCCGAGCAAGAGGATGATACCGATCTGGGTGTAGATGCTTATCGACTGGCTCATGCAGATACATCCGAAGACGGTGCCGAGAATCGCGGTAGGCATCGAGATGACGACGGCCAACGGGTCGGTCCAGCTCTCATACTGTGCCGCCAGCACAAGGATGGTGATGACCACGGCGAAGAGCAGCACTGCCGAGACGGTAGTGCCCGCGCGGCTCTCCTGATATGCCTCGCCCGTCCACGCGTAGCTGTATCGGTCGCCGGTGGCTTTCTTGACAATCTCCTCCATAGCCTTGATGCCTTCCGAGGAACTTACTCCCTTGGCTGGATTCGCCGTCAGCGCGGCGGTCTCATACATATTGTAGCGGCCTACCGAGGCGGAACCCATCACCGGTTTCACGGTGGCGAACGCCGAGAAAGGCACCATGTCGCCCTGGGAGTTCCTGACCGAAAGCTTGAGGACATCGTTGATGTCGGCTCGGGCATTGTCGGTAGAGCCGACATTCACTTGGTAGACGTTGCCGAACTTCACGAAGTCGTTGACATACGAGCCACCGATATAGCTGCTGAGGGTGGAATACACAGCGTCCAAGTTGATTCCCAGCATCTCTATACGGTCGCGCTGCATGATGATGCTGTATTGCGGCACAAGTCCTTCGTAGAGCGACTGCACCGACGCTATGCGCGGGTCTTTCGCGGCAGCCTCCTCGATATCTTTCAGTGCCTGGTCCATCTGGCCAGCCCCGAGGGAATTGATGTCAAGAAGCTGCATCGACAGGCCGGAGGTAGTGCCGAGTCCGGGGATGGCGGGGGGATTGATGGCGAAGACCACTCCTTGCTGGAGCGACGCACACCGCTCGTTGATGCGGTCGATGACCGCCTCCACCGAATGGTCCTTACCCTTGCGCTCTTTCCATGGCTTGAGCATCACGAACATCGAACCGAGGTTGCTCCCCGATCCTCCGGCCATAAAGGAGAATCCCGACATCTCTATGACATCATCGACCTCGGGCATCTCCTTGATGATGGAAGAAACCTGGCTGACCATCTTGTCGGTGCGTTCGAGCGACGCCCCAGTCGGCAACTGCACGGAGGCCATGAAATATCCCATGTCCTCCTCGGGCAGGTAGCTCGTGGGCCATTTGGCGAAGCCCCAGAACGCGGCGATACAGAGGACAGCGTATATGCCGATGGCCACCCAGGGACGTTTCAGCAACTGGCCTATCATGTCGGTGTAGAGCTTGACGGTCTTGCCCCATGCGGTGTTCCACCATTTGAAGAGGATGAAGCTCGTGGGTTTGGTCTGCTTGCGGAGGAAAAGCGCACACATGGCCGGGGTGAAGGTCAGGGCGTTGAATCCCGAGAAAGCGGTCGACACGGCGATGGTGAGGGCGAACTGTTTGTAAAGCTCACCGGTGATGCCGGAGATGAAGGCGGTCGGGATGAACACCGACAGCAGTACCAGCACCTCGCCGACGACCGGCCCCTGAAGCTCGACCATCGCCTTGCGGGCGGCGTCGCGGGGCGACATCGTGCCCTCCTGAACCAGTCGGGCGCAGTCCTCCACCACCACTATCGCGTCATCGACCACAATGGCGATCGCCAGCACGAGTCCGAAGAGGGTAAGGGTGTTGAGGGTGAAGCCCATCAGTTTCATCACCGCGAATGTGGCAATCAGCGAGACCGGAATGGTGAGCATCGGGATTATGACGGCCCTCCAGCTCTGGAGGAAGAAGAGAATCACCACCATCACAATCAACGTGGTCTCGACGAAGGTTACAAGCACCTCGTCGACCGAGGCGGAGATGAAGTCGGTGGTGTTCATCAGCACACGGTAATGGACTCCCGGAGGGAAATATGGCGCGAGCGATTCAAGCTCCTTCTCAACCTCGTTTGCCACCTGGAGGGCGTTGGCCTGCGGACGCTGGTATATACCAATCAGACCTGCGGGTTTCCCCGAGACGCGGCTGATGCTGGTGTAGGAATTGCTGCCAAGTTCCACTTTGGCCACATCCTTGAGCCTCAGGATAGCTCCGTTGGCCCCGCTGCGCAGGATGATGTCGCCGAACTCCTCGGCGGAGGTCAGACGACCTTGGGAGGAAAGTGTGAACTGGAACGCCGAGGGGGTAGACGCGGGCTGCGCGCCGACCGAACCGGCCGACACCTCCATATTCTGGGCCTCGATTGCTGAAATCACGTCGGCGGGGGTTATCCCACGGGCCATCATGGCGTCCGGGTCGAGCCAGACGCGCATCGAGTAGTCGCCGCCGCCGAACGCGCTCGCCCCGCCGACACCTTCAAGACGGCTGAGGGCATCGACAATATGGAGCTGGGCGTAATTGGTAAGGTAAAGCGCGTCGTAACGCTCGTCACCCTCCAGGGCCACGAAGAGCAGGATGCTGGTCGACTCCGACATCACATCCACACCCTGCTGGGTGACCGCCGAGGGCAACTGCGGCTCGGCCTGGTTTACAAGGTTCTGCACCTTGATTGTCGCGTCGTCAACGTCGGTGCCGTTCTGGAAGGTCACCGTCAGGCTGTATGAGCCGTCGGAGCCGGAGTTGGAGCTCATGTACATCATGCCTTCCACTCCGTTGACACTCTCCTCGATAGGCACTCCGACAGTCTCGGCCACGGTCTTCGCGTCGGCGCCGGGATAGGTGGCTTTCACCATCACGGTCGGAGGGGTGATGTCGGGATACTGGGCGATAGGGAGGGTCTTTACTGTGATGACCCCCACGAGTATCATTATAATGGCGAGTACCGTCGCGAAAATCGGACGGTCGATGAAAAATCTTGAGAACATAGGCGTGGCGGATGAATTATTCGACAGGTTTCACCTTCATTCCGTCGCGTACCTTCAGCAGGGCGGTGGTGACGTAACGGTCGTCGGGACGGAGCCCCTTGGTGACAATCCTGAGGGTGTCGTCATAGAGGTCACCGACCTGGATGGGGGTGTAGACGATTTTGTCGGAATCGTTGAGGGTGTAGAGATATTTTCCCAGCTGGTCGGTGCTGATTGATGCATCCTTCACCAGAAGGGCGTGGGACTCGGTGGCGTAGGGGAGTTTGACTGTGGCGAACATGCCGTCACGCAGCTCACCCTTGGGGTTGTCGAGAATCAGACGCAGGGTGACGGTTCCGGTCGATTTGCTGACATCGGGGGAAGCATAGTCGAGTTTCCCGGTGTAGGTGACCGTCGATGTGGTGTCGCCAATCACTACCGGCACATGGTCGAGGTCGAGCTTCTTGCCGTTGTTTGTGTCGGCTATCTGCATGTATCTCTCGGTGCTGACCGAGAACATGGCGTAAATCGTCTTGGTGGAATAGATGGTGGCGAGGGTGACAGGCGCGGCACCACCACCGACGTATGCCCCGGCACTGTAGACCGACTCGGTGATCATCCCGGAGAATGGGGCGCGGACGGTGCAGTAGCTCAGGTTTGTCTTTGCTGTCTCCAGTTGGGCGCGGGCCTGTTTGATGGCGGCCTCGCTCTGGCGCAGGTTGCTCTCGGCCTGTATGACATCCATCTTCGAGACCGCGTCTGCCTCAAGGGCTTTCTGCATGGCCACACTCTGTTTCGACGCGTATTCATTCTCGGCGATGGCTGTCTGCAAGGCTGCCTGCGCCTGCTCTACCGCGTCGCGGTATGTGGTCGATTCGATGGTGAACAGTGGCTGTCCGGCGGTGACGAAATCCCCTTCGGTGAAGAGTATCTGGAGAATCTGGCCGTTGACCCTCGCAACCACGTCTGCCGACTGTGTGGCCGAGAGGGTGGCGGGGTAGGATTGACGGAGAACGACCGAGTCCACTTCCGGGGTGGCTACCGACACCTCCGGTTCGGTCTCTGTCGCGGCGGTCTTCTTGCCGCATCCTGAAAAAAGTCCGAGCAACACGCAAGCGGCGCAGGCGACTGGCAGTATGAGATGTTTCCGTGTCATGGTGAATTCTTTATGTGGGTTGTGGGTAATTGTGTTGAGGATATGAAATTGTGAGGGGGGTTGTTGCTATTCATCCAGAGTGACACCACCGCCGAGAGCTTCGTAGAGCGACACCAGTGAGGTCAGGGCTGACTCCTGGGCCTGCACCAGTTCGCTTTCGCCGGCCAGGGCGTTGAGCTGGGCGTTGACCACATCGGTCATAGGCGACAGGGAGTCTTTGTAACGTTTGATGGCCAGGTCGAGGGCTTCCTCGTTCTGGACGCAGAGCTGTTCGACAAGTTTGATATGGCGCAGCGACGCGTCATAAGAAGAGATGGCGTTCTCGGTTTCCCCGACAGCGTTGAGTATCGTGAGGTTGTAGCTGTCTATGGCTGACTGCATCTGCTCGCGGGCCGAGACAAGCTGATATTTCCTCGCGAAGCCGTCGAAAAGGGTCCAGGAAAGGGTGGGGGCCACCGACCAAGTGAATGAATGGCGCGAGAAGAGGTCGCCGAGCCGCCGGGACGAGGTGCCGACATTCCCTTCGATGGTCAGGGTGGGGAGGAAATCCTTTTTGGCGATGCCGACCCCGGCGGCGGCCACGGCCAGTTCCATCTCAGCCTCGACGATATCGGGGCGGCGTCTGAGTAGGTCGGCTGGGACACCGGCCGATATTTCGGTCTTCCAGTTGGGGAGTGGGCCCGGTTCGGAGAGGAGACGGGCGGCCTCGGGCGGGAATTCCCCGATGAGGATTCCCAGTGAGTTGATTGAGGCCTGTATCGAGTTTTCAAGCATCGGAATGGATGCGGCTGTGGAGTAGTAGGTCTGCCAGGCCTCGGCCACGTCGAGTTTCGAGGCGAGGGTGGCTTCGAATCGTGCGCGGGCGATGTTGACTATCTTCATCTGGCTCTCGCAATGGGCACGGGCAACCTGGAGCAGGCGTTGCTGGCATCGTAGGGTGAAGTAGGTAGAGGCTATCTGGGCGGTCAGCGACACCATCGAGCCGGCATACTCGGCGCGGGTGGCGTTATACTGGGCTTTCTTCTCCTTGACCCCGGCAGCCACCTTGCCGAAAATGTCAATCTCCCAGCTCGCGCTCAGTCCGGCGTTGAAGTAAGACTCCGTGGGTATGGAGGTGGAGGCTCCCCGGGTGGTCGCCCCCGATTCCTTGGCGGCTGTCCATCCCGCGCTCAGGCCGATTGTGGGGAACCATCCGGCGCGGGCCTGGTTCATGGCCGCACGGGCGATTTCCTGACGGCGGTGGGCGATGCGCAGGTCGTAGTTGCGCTCCACACCAAGCACAATCAGGGAGTCGAGCAGCGGGTCGGAGAAGCGGCTCCACCATTTGTCCTCCGGGCCTCCGGGTATCTCCTGGTATGTGTCAGGGGTGTAGCTCCATGTTTGCGGCAGGCTGTCGGCCTGCAAGGGTTCGTCGCCATGGGCGGTGAAAGAGACCATTACTATCATTATGATTGTCGCCAATGTGGTGAGTGTCATCCTCTCGGTTGTCGTAGTCATGTTATGGGCAAATCTCTTTTGGTTGATAGTTGAAAACGCCGATATCGCCCGGCGGGGGAATCTCCGCAGGCAAATGGTTTGGAAATATAACATCCGCGGAAGTGATGACGTTTAGTCACAGATGTTATTTTTAACATTCGACAACCGGGAGGGGGGCGGTGGATACGGGGAAAAAGCGTAACTTTGCATCTGCAATGATGAAGAAATCTGTCATAGACCGTGAGACTGTCCAGCGAATCATAGACACCGCCAACATCGTGGAGGTGGTCTCTGATTTCGTGAGCCTCAAACGTCGCGGAGCCAATTACATAGGCCTCTGCCCGTTCCATAACGAGCGTACCCCCTCCTTCTCCGTCTCCCCCGCCAAGGGCATATGCAAATGTTTCAGCTGCGGAAAGGGTGGCAGTCCGGTCAACTTCATCATGGAGCATGAGCAAATGACCTATTGGGAGGCGTTGCGTTACCTTGCCCGTAAATACCATATCGAGATCAAGGAACATGAGCTGACCGATGAAGAACGCCGCCAGCAGGGTGAACGTCAGACGCTGCTGTCGCTCAACGAGTTTGCGATGAAGCATTTCGAGGAGCGGATGGCTTCGACCGAGGAGGGGCGCGAGATTGGACTGAGCTATTTCCGCCATCGCGGCATCAATGAGGCCGCCATCAGCCGTTTCCATCTCGGGTTCGCCCTCGACAAGCGCGATGACCTCGCGCAGGCCGCGTTGAAGGCCGGATATACCCGCGAGGCGTTGGAGAAGACCGGGCTCTGTTTCGCCACAGACCGTGGTGAGCTGCGCGACCGTTTCCGTGGCCGCGTGATATACCCGGTGTTCACAATCGCCGGGAAGGTGGTGGCGTTCGGTGGCCGAATACTGACCAACGACAAGAAGCTGGCCAAGTATGTCAACTCTCCCGAAAGTGTGGTCTACTCCAAGAGCCGCGAGCTTTACGGACTTTACCAGGCGAAGCAGTCGATAGTCAGGAACAACAAATGTATCCTTGTCGAGGGGTATATGGATGTCATATCCATGAGCCAGAGCGGCATCGAGAATGTCGTGGCCTCCTCGGGCACCTCCCTGACGACCGGTCAGGTCAGGCTCATCCATCGTTTCACCGAGAATGTCACCGTCATCTATGACTCCGACCCGGCGGGAATAAAGGCCTCGCTCAGGGGTATCGACCTTCTGCTTGCCGAGGGGCTCAACATAAAGGTCTGCCTGCTGCCGCAGGGGGATGACCCGGATTCTTTCGCCCAGTCCCACACCACCGGGGAGGTGGAGCAATACCTGGCTGAGAATGAGGTCGACTTCATCCGCTTCAAGACCGACATCCTCCTGAAGGATTCGGCCAATGACCCTATCGCCCGCGCAAGGGCGGTGGCCGACATTGTGAGGTCGATCGCGGTGATACCTGACGATATTACGCGCAACGTGTATGTCCGTGAATGTTCCCAACGGTTCGCTATGGATGAGGCGTTGCTCACAAGGCAGGTGGCGGTCGCCCGCACCAAGCGCATCGAACAGCAGGCCGACGAGGCTCGACGGCAGGCTGCCCGCGACAGTATCCAGAATCCTCCGGGGGGCACTCCGGCCGGGGTGACTGCTCCCCCCGTTGTTCAGGCTCAGGGGGGCGCGGATGATTTTCCTCCGGTAGAACCTCCGATTGACAGCCATGAGGGGGAAACTCCTGCTGTTCCCGCGCAGGCTCAGAGCGGAGAGGTTGCCGCTGATTCCTCTTCAGCCGTCGCACCGGCTGAAAATTCCGACGGACTTACCGAGTCTGATTACTCCGCGTTTATCGGTAAGACGGGCCGCTCCCACCGTGCCATGATACTCGCCCCTCAGGAAAAGTCGTTGTTGAGACTTGTGCTGAAATATGGTATGCTCGACCTCGGCGAGGATTACGGTACGGATGAGGCCGGACGGCTGATAAAGGTGATAGACTATGTTGTCGAAGACCTTGACCAGGATGGCCTGACATTCGAGAATCCGGATTTGCTCAAGGTGTATGAATGTGTGGTTGACCTCCGTGCGCGTCATTGGGAGGAGGACTACGCCGCTTTCCTCGAAAAGGCGAATCTGGAGAAGGAGCGCGAGATGAAGGAGGGGATTGACGCGATAGCGCGTGACGCGTCAAACCTTGAGGAGATTCGTCAGCGTGAGGTTTTGCTGAAAGAGAGAGTGGAGGAGGCTTATGGCCGTTCAATCATCGAGTTCTCGAAGGATTTTTTCCAGCGGCGGTTGCTTTCTCATCCTGACGACACTATCCGTAAGGTTGCGACTGACCTCGTGGTCGAGCGTCATCAGCTGAGCAAAATCTATTTCAAGAACAACACGAAGGTAGAGACCGAGGAGGACCGTCTTGACGAGCTTGTCCCCCGTGCGTTGCTGGAACTGAAATATGACATTGCCCGCTGTTTTTTCTATGACCTTTCCCAGAAGATTCAGCAGATGCAGCAGCAGCCCGATTATGACCTTGACGCGATACTCGAACTGATGGGGCAGCAGCGCAGGTGGCAGCAATTCTGTGCCGACCTCGCCACTAAAATCGGTGAACGGGTCTACGAGCCGTTACGTTGACTACCTCGGAGTGGGATGAGGATTCATTCGGGGTGTCTCCGTGGGATAATTTTTCAGAAAATTACCGGAAATTTCATTACATCTTTGCAATTACGAAAAAAAATCGTAACTTTGCACCGCAAACGGAGGAAATGCTCCTTGAGAGTTCCCTCTGACATATTGAAAATTGCCTGGAAGGATGGCAGAGTGGTCGATTGCGGCGGTCTTGAAAACCGTTGAGGGTCACACCTCCGGGGGTTCGAATCCCTCTCCTTCCGCAACAAAAAAGCAAGTCATTTCGGCTTGCTTTTTGTTTGTGTACCTTTATCGATTTTTTTCTATTCCGATGATTCCGTTTGAGGAAGACAGAGCGGAACAATAGACCAGTTCAGCGTATTTCCCATCTCTGTCAGGAGGTCTTTTTGGCAGCGGATGGCCGGTTGGTGAGGCGGTAGAGGATGAAGAGGGCTGTGGCTCCGATAGCGGCGAAGGGGATGCCGACCAAAGCCGGTGAGGCGAGACCCAGGCCGTGCTGTATGACGACTCCGCCAAGTGAGGCTGACATGGCGTTTGAGACATTGAATGCGATCTGGATGCCTGCACCACCGAGCATTTCCCCACCTTTGGCGTATTTCACGATGAGATATTGAAGCGGCCCTCCGATGCCGAACAGCCCTCCAGTGGCGAGGAACATCAGCAGGAGTGAGGGAAGTTTCATGGTCGCGCAGATGTAAATCAAAGGCATGATGACTATCAGTGACGCGGCTATGCAACCTGTCACGAGTGATGCCTGATAGCGGTCGGCAAGTTTTCCGGCCACTGCGTTGCCGATTACCATTCCTGCTCCCGCCAACATCATTATCCATGTCATGTCGGCGGTTGAGAAATGTGTCACCTCGGTCATTACCGGGTTTATGTAACTGAACCAGCAGTAAACGCTGGCCTGCCCGAAAAACACACCGGCATATATCAGCCAAGGCGCAGGAGCACGCAGGAAACGGAACTGTCCTTTTAGCCCGGTGTCGGGGAGGGGCTGGAGGTATGGTACACATATCTTGATGAACAGGAATGCGAGCAGTCCGAACAAAGATATCCCTCCGAAGGCGATACGCCAGTTGAAGGTGTCGGTAATCCATGTCGCGAGTGGCACACCGAAGACATTAGCGATGGTCATCCCTCCAACCATCACGGCTACCGCTTGGGCACCATGCTCTTTGTCGGCGAGCCGTGAACATACGATGGCTCCCGCGCCGAAGTATGCGCCGTGGGGAAGCCCAGACAGGAGTCGGGCGCAGAGCAGGGTGACAAAGTTGGGTGAAAGGGCGGCTCCGAGGTTGCCGAGGAATATGGTGGCCGCCAGCAGGAGCATCACTTTTTTGAGCGGCATTTTGCGGAGGAGTATCAGCAACGGGGCTCCGATGGCCACCCCGAGGGAGTAGGCCGCTATGAGATGGCCGGCTTTCACGATGTCAACGTCGATGCCGGTGGCGACCTCGCCGAGGATTCCCATCATTCCGAACTCGGCTATACCGAGGGCGAATGTGCCGAAAGCCAACGCAATCAGGCTTCTTTTCATAATTCAGGAGATTGAAGATTGTTTGATAAGGAACTCCTTCCTATGACTCATAGTAAGATGTGGAGTGTTATGCTTTACCTGGGGGGACAGGTCAGTTGGCGAAGTCCACCGACAGTCCGAGCTGGAAACGGCGCGGATTCATTGGGTAGTGTGGCATGGAGAAGTAGTTGTCGCCGGTAAGTCCCTGGTTGATGTGTGACATCATCAGGTAGAAGCGGGTCTTTGAAAGGCGGCAATTGACATACAGGCTCATGAAAGGATAGTTGCCAATCCAGGCCCCGTCGGTGTTGTAGAACTGCATCGTCGCCGGCTGGAAACTGACCGGCTTGTAGCGGGTGAAGTAGTCGCAGTCAAGGCCGAACTGCACACGCAGTGTGGCCACACGGAATGTGACATACATGTTTGAGTTCACCGCCAGCTGAGGCAGGGGAATTACATCCTGATTGGATGATGTCTGGTATGTTATCCGGTTCTCCCAATGGAAACATCCGGCGTGGAGGTCCTGATGTAGGGTAGCAGAGAAAATCTGCACACTGCCGCCATGCTGGCGGGGGAGTGCCTGCCCGTCAAAATAGAGGGCATTCTGAATGTTCTCCACCCCTGCTGACAGGCGCGTCCATGTCCAGGGTATGGTGATTTCACCTCCCGCGCGGAATGTGCGTGTCTTGGAGAAATCGTTGTCCCAGATGAAATGGTTGGAGAGATAGTGCTGCATCAGCCATGGGGCTGAGAGGTTGGTGAATTTACCGTTGGCGGAGATGTTGACCGTGTCGCCTAAGAGGGGAATACGGGTGGTGATGCCCCCGTCCACCTTGATTTCCCCGGCTGCCGGGCCTACAAGGCCGATTTCTCCGGTGACATCATAGTTTAGTATGCGGCCCTGCTGTTTGGTCAGCTGTGCGCCTACCCAGAGGAGGTTCTGCTTCTCGTGGTCTCTGACGTTGGGGAATGGATTCGGGGCGAGCGGATCGGTCTCACCTTCAGGTATGTCGACGGGTTCCGCGATCAGGGTCTCCATACTGTAATTGCGGATTTCGTGGGTGGCATAGGCCGACAGACCGGCCTTGGCGTATTTGTTGAACCCTTCGAGGAGTGAGACCCCGACAGTGTTACGCAGGCTCCAGTAGCTCTGGAGGTCGTTGGTCAGGTCGGGATTGAAATATGTGTTGTCCCAGAATTCGAGATTCTGGGTCGCGTCATTGTTTTTGAACCGACGGCGGCCCTCGCGGTATTTCAGTGTCCAGATAATGGATGTCACCGGCACGAGGTGTTTTACCGTCGTTGTGTCGTTGATTTGCTCCTCCTCATAGAAGCCGAGTTTGTATCGCCCGTTGAGGTATAACTCACCTCCGGTTATGCGGTTCTGCGCGGCGGTGAGACGGGTGGGAATCTGTTTGGCCTCGACGGAGTTCTGGCCTCCCTGCACTTCTGCCGGGTCGGTGATGTAGAGGTCATCTGTGATACCGCCGTTTTCCAGGGCGGTCAGCGCGAAGTGGTAGCCGTAGGCCTGTGCCTCGACCCGTTCGCCGATGTATGAGCCGGAAAGCCCCCAGGTCAGGTCTTTGGCCGCCTGGTTGGCATACATGCCTTTGGAGTAGAGATAGTCGAGCATGGCCCCGAACTGGAGCCGCTTGTTGGCGTTGCCCGAGAAGACCAGCGAGAGGTCATCCTGGCCGTTGTCTTTACCGCCACCGAAGCTGTAACCCATAAGGGTCATAGGTATGCGGGTGTTGAAGAAGCGGATTTTCTCCTCGTCAGGCACCCAATGGGAAATCGCGTCGCGGAACATGAAGTCGCTTATCGGCTTGCGGTCGAAGTAAATCATATTGTAGCCTTCGGCGCAATAGTTGCCGGTGGCGGCGTATGCGGGCGACACGGTCTGCGGCACGAAACGGAGAGAATAGTCAGTGTAAAGGGTATCCATCTCAGCCGGTTCCCTGAGTCCGAGAGGAGGGAGAAGCTTCCAGGAATATGACGGGGCGAGCTGGGGCTGACGGGCTCCGGTATGGAATGCAAAACCCATGGCCGTCACAAAGACGGCCATGAGCAGAATGCGTGAAATGCTTGTGGGAGAGGTATGTCTAAGCAATTGGGAATTTCTATCAGATGAGGTATTGCGATGAAATCGACTCGTTGTTGTGGACACGGCGGATGGTGTCTGCAAACATCTTGGCGACAGAGAGTATCGTGGCCTTCTTCGACTCCTTGTTGAAGGGGATGGAGTTTGTGAAGATGATTTCAGTCAGGCCGCATTTCTCGACACGCTCTGTGGCGGGGTCGCTCATGATGGCGTGGGAGGCGAGGGCGCGTACCGACTTGGCTCCTTCGGCGAGCATCAGGTCGGCGGCCTTGGTGATTGTTCCGGCGGTGTCCACCATATCGTCTACCAGGATGACATTCTTGTCTTTGACATCACCGATGACAGTCATATTGGCCACCACATTGGCTTTGGCGCGTTGCTTGTGGCAGAGTACCAGGGGCACATTGAGGTATTTGGCGTAATTGTTGGCGCGTTTTGCTCCGCCGACATCGGGGGTGGCAATCACCAGGTCGGGAAGGTTGAGCTGTTTGATGTAGGGCAGGAACACAGTCGAGGCGTAGAGGTGGTCTACGGGGACGTTGAAGAAGCCTTGGATCTGGTCGGCGTGGAGATCCATGGTGATGACACGGTCTACACCGGCAGCCACAAGCAGGTCGCTGACAAGCTTGGCGGCGATAGACACACGGGGCTTGTCCTTGCGGTCCTGACGGGCCCAGCCGAAATAAGGAATAACAGCAATGACCGATTTGGCCGAAGCACGCTTGGCCGCGTCGATCATCAACAGCAGTTCCATAAGGTTGTCGCAATTGGGGAAAGTGGACTGCACGAGGTAGACCTCGCAGCCACGGATTGATTCTTCATAGGAGACTTCAAATTCCCCGTCGGCAAAATGGAGGATGTTCATCTTGCCGAGTTCGATTCCAAGGTCAGCGCAGATTTCTTCAGCCATGTAACGTGACTTTGTGCCTGCGAAAACCTTGATTGGCGGTAACATAGGATTCATAAAATCGAATATGAGCTTGGAAATGGTGGTGCAAAGGTAAAAATTATTCCTTGGAACGGCAAATATTTTTGCGTCGGTTGCGTGACGCGGAGAATTTCCACGCCACGGCTCCCCAGGGTGCGATATGGGTGGTGAATGGCTCGTCACGGCTGACGGTGAGGTCTGCCTCCCTCCCGGAAATCAGCTCTTTCCCCTTTTTGGTCCCCTCCTTTATGCCATACATTCCGAGGGCGAGGGCAGGGATGTTTATGGCGAGCTGGGCCGCAACGTCAGAGAAGTTGACGGCAATCAGTATCACATCGTCGCCATGGCGGCGCAGGAACGCGTAATGACGGTGGGGATTGAAATCAGGATTATTGAAGTTGACATACATCAGGTCGAAGAATTCCCCTTCGGCGAGGGCTTTCTCGGAGTTGAGCAGACCAAGCACATGGGCGTAGACTCCGCGCAGGTCTTTCTCGACTGTTGAAAGCTGTCCCCCGTCGGCCTTGCCGTTGTTGAACCATCGGCGAAGTGTCGGCACAGACCAGTAATCGAAGATTGTGGTGCGACCATCCTTCCCTGAGAATCCTTCGGCATCCTCGGCCTTCTCGCCGAGTTCCTGACCCGCATAAAGCATGAATGGGCCGGTGGAAATCATCGAGCTGACGACAAGCGACGGCAACACCTTGGCGGCATCACCTGCATATTGCTCCGAGGCGAAACGCTGTTCGTCATGGTTTTCCAGGAAGTTGAGCATCTTGCCTCCTATGCCGTCCACGCGCTGCCAGCAGTCAGTGATGGTGGCGGCGGAGTGATGGTAACACTGGACGGCGCGTAAGGTGTCATAGAGGTTTACCTTGTCATAGAGGTAATCGAAATGCCCTCTTTCGAGAAATTCGCGATACTGGCCGACATCGTAAATCTCGGCGATGAAGATGATGTCGGGATAATGGGCCTTTACCTGAGGTATCGCCCATTCCCAGAACTCCACCGGGACCATGAACACCATGTCACACCGGAATCCGTCAACCCCTTTGGATGCCCAGTAACGGAGTATGTGAAGCATTTTGAACCATGTCGGAGGCACCGGGTCGAAATGACGTGAGCCGTCGCCATAATCCACCCCGTAGTTGAGCTTTACGGTCTCATACCAGTCGTTGCGCGACGGGAAAGCATTGAAGCAGTCATTGCCTGACGCTTTGGAGGGAAATTCGGTGTAGTCACCGATGTCGAACCCGGGCTGGAAAAGCTGACGGGGTATATAGTAGAAGTTGTTGCGGGGGGAGAAGAAATATGTCGGGTCATCACCTTGTCCGAAATCCTCGATTCCGGCAGGAGCCACATCCGAATGGTATCGACGGGCAACATGGTTGGGAACGAAGTCGATAAGCACCTTCATACCGGCGGCGTGAGTGCGTTCCATAAGAGCCTCGAATTCCTTCATGCGCTCAGGGACATTGACCGCGATGTCGGGGTCGATGTCGTAATAATCGCTTATCGCGTATGGTGAACCGGCTTTCCCTTTGACCACATAGGGATTGTCGGGGGTGATGCCGTAGGCTGAGTAGTCGGTGGCATGGGCGTGTTCAATCACGCCGGTGTACCAGACGTGGGTGATTCCGAGCCCGCTGATGGCCTTGATCACTTTGGGGGTGATGTCGTTCATCTTGCCGCAACCGTTGCGGGAGATGTCGCCGTCAGGGATACAGTCGGCTGTCGTGTTGGAGAACAGACGCGGGAACATCTGGTAGATTACCGGGCGTCGGTCCTGTATGAGGGCATTTTCCTGCCCTTTGGTCTCGATTGTTTTCCCAGCCTTTGCCGGGGCTTTTTTCACGGTTGTCTTTTCCTTTGCCATTTTTGGATTGGTTGGGAGAGGGAATTCAGGTTTGGTTTGATTTCAGCCATTCCTTTACCGCCTTGTGGGCGGCGGAATATCCGCTCAGGTAGACCTTGCGGATATCCTTCAGGTTGAAAACCTGGTAGGCCGCTATGTCGGGGGTCTTTATCACGAGGTCACACATGTCCATGTCAACCGCCTGGTTTGACTTGGCCATAAGGTTGTAGCTCCGCAGGGCCACGTCGTAAATCGATTTCTTGTAGCGGTAGTTGGTCAGCGGGGAGCAATTGATGCCGATGAGTTTCTCGCATTTGTCGCGGATTATCCACGCAGGAAGATTGCGCAATACCCCTCCGTCAACATAATTTACGCCGTTGATTCTCACCGGCTGGAACACGATGGGGATGGAGCAGGAGGCTATCACGCGGTCGCCTATCGGCCCTTCATGGAATTCAGCCGCCACACCGTTGTCGAAGTCGGTAGCACCGAGATATGTCGGAATCGGCAGGTCTTCGAGATTCTCTACCCCGGTCTGCTTGACTATGAACTTTTTAAGTCCGGAGAGATTGAACAGCCCTCCGCCGTCGCGGATGGAGAGCTTGCAGAAGTCGGAGAATTTCAGGTCGGAGAACAAAGGCAGAATATCATCAAGGGGCTTGCCGGAAGCATACAGCACTCCGGCAATCGCGCCTGCCGACACTCCGGCGATGACATCAGGTTTCAGACCCGCTTCCTCTATGGCTTTTAACGCGCCGATATGGGCGAACCCGCGCGCGCCTCCGCCACTGAGGGCGATGCCGAGTCTGTAAGGCTTCGTGGAAGATGAATGTTCAGCCATGATGCGTTTCAATTTCCCTGCAAATTTACGCAAAAATCCCCGCATTACCATCCCTTTCGGCAAAATAACTGGTGCTTCGGGATGAATCCGGGTCAGATACCGTTTGGAACGTTGTCAACCGGGTGTTACTGGCCGTGACGTGAGGAGCGTGACGCGTCGAGACGCAACAGTATGGCCAGCAGAATAGTAAATCCCCACAGCGAAGAACCGCCGTAGCTGAAGAAGGGGAGCGGAATGCCGATCACGGGGCAGACACCGATGACCATGCCGATGTTTATGCAGAAATGGAATATGAGATAAGAGGCCACACAGTAGGCATAGACGCGGCCGAATGTGGTCGGCTGGCGTTCGGCCAGAGCTATGACCCGCAGAATCAGCATCAGGAAGAGCAGGATGACAACAGAGGTCCCGACATATCCCTCCTCCTCACCGATGGTGCAGAAGATGAAGTCGGTATGTTGCTCGGGGACATATTTGAGTTTTGTCTGGGTGCCTTTCAGGAATCCCTTCCCGGTGGCGCCCCCCGAACCGATGGCGATTTTGGCCTGGTTGACGTTGTAGCCGTCGCCACGGGGGTCGTCGACCACACCGAGGGCAACCTGGATTCGCTTCTGCTGATGGGGCATCATATGCGAGAACACGAAATTGACCGAGAAGAGGAAGGTGACTGACAACACGACAGTCAGTACGGTTATGGCGAGTTTCTTGGCCTCGACCCTCAGCATCTCGAACAGGCAATATCCGACCGCCACGCCGATGACGCTCAGGAAATAGGCGTAGCCGGTAAGATGGAGATCCCAATGAGCCAATACCGCCTCTATTATGGCTGTCCCGACAAACCAGAGGAATACATTCCGGGCGATTTCAAACCGTCGGACATAGAGGGTGAGCATCCCCGTCATCAGGGCCATCACCATCACCATCACGGCAAATTCTCCGGCAGGCATTCCGATGACCGCCGAGTCGGTGAACTTGATGGCCACCACGAATATCACCACTGCCACCAGGGCCGCGAACAATACCAGCCAGCTCATCCCCTCGCGATAAAGGACGAAGAAGAGGGAGAGGTAGACCAGTGCCGAACCTGTCTCTTTCTGGGCAAGAATGAGCAGCACTGGCACGAATATTATGGCCAGCGCCTTGACATAATTGGAGCCTTTGGCGTTGAGGTTGAAGTTGTATGACGAGAACAGCTTGGCCAGAGCGAGGGCTGTGGCGAATTTTGCGAACTCCGCCGGCTGAAGGCTCATAGGCCCGAAGTCAAGCCATGAGCGGGAGCCTTTTATGTCGGGGGCTATGAATATCGTGACCAGCAGCAACAACAGCAACGCGAAGTATATCGGGTAGGCATAGGTCTCATACATCCTCGCGTCTATGACAAGCAGGAACACCCCCAACAGGAGTGACAGACCGATCCATCGTATCTGTTTTCCCGAGAACTCGTCGAAGGCGAAGATGGACGCGTGGTCGAAATCGTAGCTGGCGGCGTAGATGCTGACTACCCCAGCGATTACAAGCAGGAGGTAGAGCACGACTGTGAACCAGTCGAGATGTTTCAGTGTTCCGGCATTTGGGTTTCTGTAGTCTCTCACGTCAGTGTTTCTTTACTCCGCTGTAAATAATGGTGTTGGATTCGAGCATACGCTCTTCGAGGTATTTCCGGGCAGGGGAGATATGCCCCGTGAGGTATTTCTCTATCACGAGCGAGCCTATCGGCACACCGTAGGCCGCGCCGAAACCGGCATTCTCGACATAGACGCAGACGGCAATCTTGGGGTCGCGATAGGGGGCGAAACCGATGAATGCCGAGTGGTCGCGTCCGTGGGGGTTCTGGGCTGTTCCGGTCTTTCCGCAAACCTCGATGTCGGGGAGGTTGGCCAGACGGCAGGTGCCACCCGTGACAGCCATCCTCATGCCCTCGGCGACATCCTCGAAATATTTGGCGTCGATTGTCGGCAGACGTTTTTCAAGATACTCGGGAGCAAGCACGGTATCCTGAATCTCTTTCACGACGTGGGGGGTGATGAACCATCCCCGGTTGGCCACCGTGGCGCAGAGGTTGGCAATCTGGAGAGGGGTGGCGAGAATCTCACCCTGACCGATCGAGACGGAGATGATGGTGTTGGCGCTCCAATGCCCCTCGCCATAGATTTTGTTGTAAAATTTCTCGTTTGGGATGAAACCTCGTCCTTCGTGGGGAAGGTCAACGCCGAGTTTGTAGCCGTAACCGAGCGACACAAGGTGCTTCTTCCATACCTCGAAGGCATTCGCCGATGAGCCATATTTCGACCGCTTGTTGTCGACCATTGCCTTGAATCCCCAGCAGAAATAGGCGTTGCATGATGTCTGCAATGCCGGTTTCAGGGTGATGGGGGAGGCGTGGCCGTGACAGCCTACCTTGAGACGTCCGTTGATGAAGCCGTGATAGCATGGATATGGGGTGGCCAGGTTGACGATACCCTCCTGGAGGAAGATAAGACCTTGCGACGGCTTGAAGGTCGAGCCGGGGGGATAGGCTCCCTGGAGCGCACGGTCGAAGAGCGGTTTCAACGGGTCGTTGACCAGAGCCTTGTAGTTCTTTCCGCGTTCACGCCCTATCAGCAATGTGGGGTCATATGTGGGGGAGGAGACCATGGCGAGGATTTCACCGGTGGCCGGCTCGATAGCCACTACCGCACCGATTTTGTTGACCATCAGGGACTCCGCGTATTGCTGCAGGCCGATGTCGATACTCAGTTTCAGGTTGCGTCCCGATACCGGCGCGATATCTCGTGCCCCGTTGTCGTAACGGCCACGGATTCGGCCACGGGCGTCGCGGATGAGGATTTCCTTCCCTTTGATTCCTCTCAGATGATGATCATAACTTTTCTCGATACCGAGGTCGCCGCAATAGTCTCCCGGCTCGTAATACGGATCACGCTCTATGTCGGTCTGTGACACCTCGCGGATGTTGCCGAGAATGTTTCCGGCAGTGTGATAGTTGTATTGGCGCAGGATACGTTTCTGGATGAAGAATCCCGGATAGCGGTATAGCTTTTCCTGGAGTCGGCCGTAATCTTTGGCCGAGAGGTGGGTGATGAGTGTCTGGGGGGTGTATGACGAATAGTTGGGGGAGTTTTTCATCGCCGCCAGACGTTTGTTGAATGTCTCGGGGGTAATCTGGAGGGTGTTGCAGAAATCTATGGTGTCGAAATCATGGACATCGCGCGGAATCATCATCACATCGTAGGCCGGCTGGTTGAAAACCACCAGCGAGTCGTTGCGGTCATAGATAAGTCCACGCGAGGGGTACACGGTCTTGCGCAGGAAAGCGTTGTTGTCAGCGTAGTCTTTGTATTTCGAGTCGGAAATCTGCAGCCCGAAGAGACGGATAAGGTATATGACGGCAATGACGACGATGAAACCGCCGATGACGTATTTCCTTTTTTCGAGTCTGTAGTCTTTGCGCATAAGGGAGAGGAAGCTGGAGGGGGGAGGAGGAATGTCAGCGGGTCTTGGCTGTCAGGGAGTCGAACGCGAGCAGGATGATGAAGGTCAGCAATGTGGATGCCCCGATGCGGAGCAGCATCAGTCCCCAGTTATAGAAGGTGAACGCCTCGATGAGGAAGAACATCGCGCAATAGAGGGCGACAGCTGTCAGCAGATATTTCATATAGACCGCCGGTCCGAGGGTACGCAATGATGGCTCTGGATTCGACATGTCCTCTTCACGCGGGAAATAGAGCCGAAGCATCGGCAGGCGTATCGCGGCCAGCACAGTGCAGGCCAGCGCGTTCATCCCTTGGGTGTTCGAGAAGATGTCGACCATCAGCCCAAGCAGGAAAGAGACAGCCATCGCCCAGTTGACCGAGAGGTTTACCGGAAGCTTGACGATGAAGTAGATGAATACCAGCGGAACAGCCACATTGAAGAGGCAGAGGTGGTTGAACACCACCACCTGTGCCACCACAAGCACCACAAACAGCAACAGATATTTGAGTATTTCCTTTGCCATAATGCGCCAATGCTATTGTTCGGTCTGGGTTGTCGGGCCAGTCTCGATTGACTGAATCTCCTGCAGGTCGGTGTTGGAAATCACCTTGACGGTGGAGAGGGCGGTGAAGTCGGTGAGCAGCTTTATCCTCAGGGTGAAGAAGTTGTCATCAGCCCCGCGAGCGGTGCCTTCGATTGTCCCCACAGGGAGTCCTTCGGGGAACACTGCGGAGTAGCCCGAGGTTACGATAGTGTCACCCTTGTGGAAAATCGTGTGCTTGGGCAACTCCTCCAGGATGGCTCTCTGAGGGTCGTTGCCGTCCCATACCAGCGAGCCGAAGGTGTCTGAGCCGCGAAGCTTGCATGAGAGACGGAAGTTGGGGTTGAGAAGCGAGATGATACGCGCATAGTGGTCTGACACCACATTCACCACCCCGACGACACCGTTCTGGTCCATCACACCCATCTCGGGACGTACACCGTCGAGCCGTCCCTTGTTTATGGTGACATAATTGTAGGGACGGGTGATGGAGTTGTTGATGACAGTGGCGATGATGAAGTTGAACTTGCCGATAGAGTCGAGGCCCCGCAGGGAGTCCTGCAACTCTGCCTCGCGATAACGGCGAACCTGCTCGCGCAGGGTCAGCACCTCCGCCTGGAGGGTTGCCGTCTGGCGTTGCAGGTCGTCATTGATATCGCGCAGGCTGAAATAGCCGGTGATGTTGCTCGACACGTCGTGGAGTCCCGCGGCCACGGCTCCGGCCGAGGTCAGGAACACATAGTGCTGGTATGGATTGCGGTTGAACAGCAGTCCACACGACACCACGACATAGAACGCGAACACAAACCACGAACTATATCTGATAAGGAAGTTCAGCAGGTTTCTCAAATCCCGTCAGCCGTTATGGTGGTGGACACTCCTTATTTGATGAGGAACGAGAAATTCTGGATGTTCTTCAGGGCCACGCCTGTACCTTTGGCCACGGCCAGGAGGGGATCCTCGGCCACATGGAACTGGATGCCGATTTTGTCGGTGAGTCGTTTGTCAAGGCCTCGGATGAGGGCACCTCCGCCGGCCAGCCATATGCCGTTGCGCACGATGTCGGCGTAAAGTTCGGGAGGGGTCTGCTCAAGCGCGCCGAGAACAGCGGTCTCGATTTTCGAAATCGACTTCTCGATACAGTGGGAAATCTCCTGGTAAGACACCGGGATCTCCATCGGGAGGGCTGTCATCTGGTTGGGGCCGTGTACGACGTAATCCTCCGGGGGATTCTCCAGCTCGGTCAGGGCTGAGCCGACTTTCATCTTGATAAGCTCGGCTGTACGTTCGCCGACCTTGACATTGTGGGCGCGGCGCATATGGTTCATGATGTCTTCGGTGAGGTCGTCGCCTGCAATCTGGATTGATTTGTTGGAGACAATGCCACCGAGGGAGATGACGGCGATTTCAGTTGTACCGCCACCTATGTCGACAATCATGTTGCCTTCCGGGGCCTCCACATCAAGACCGATACCGAGGGCTGCGGCCATCGGCTCGTAAATCATGTAGACATCGCGTCCGTTGGCATGCTCCGAGGAGTCACGCACGGCGCGGATTTCCACTTCGGTCGAGCCGGAGGGGATGCCGACAACCATGCGGAGCGAGGGTGAGAACCAGTTGCTCTTGGCCGATGCTTTCTTAACCAGACCGCGAATCATAAGCTCGGCGGCGTTGAAGTCGGCGATGACACCCTTGCGCAGGGGGCGGACGGTGCGGATGCCTTCAGGTTCCTTGCCCTGCATCAGCTGGGCCTCTTTGCCGACGGCAATCAGCTTATCGGTGCGTCGGTCGAGAGCCACGATCGAAGGCTCATCGATGACGATTTTATCGTTGTGGATGATCACGGTGTTGGCCGTGCCCAGGTCGATGGCGATTTCTTTTGTGAGAGAAAAGAATCTCATTGATTTATTAAAGGGGAAAAGTTTGTCAATGTTTGAAGTGACGGAACCCGGTCATGACCATAGCGATGCCGTTTTCATCGCAATACTTGACAGAGTCGTTGTCGCGGATGGAACCGCCGGGCTGAATCACGGCATCCACACCGGCGTTGTGGGCTATCTCCACACAGTCGGCGAAGGGGAAGAACGCGTCGGAAGCCATCACTGCTCCGTTGAGGTCGAACCCGAAGTTCTTGGCCTTGTCGATGGCCTGGCGAAGAGCGTCGACACGCGAGGTCTGACCCACACCGGCAGCGCAGAGCTGGCGGTTCTTGGCCAGGACGATGGCGTTGCTCTTGCAGTGCTTGACCAGCTTGTTGGCGAAGAGGAGGTCTTCAATCTGGGAGGGATCGACAGCCTTTACAGTCACCTGACGGAGGTCTTCGGGGGTCTCCACCTTGAGGTCGCGTTCCTGGACCAAGGCTCCGTTGAGAATCGAGCGGAACTGGCGGGTGGTCTTAAGGTTCTCTTTCTGCAGGAGGATGATGCGGTTCTTCTTCTGCTCAAGTATGCCGAGGGCATCGGGAGTGAAGGAGGGAGCGATTACCACCTCGAAGAAAATCTTGTTGATTTCCTCGGCGGCCGCGCCGTCGATTTCGCGATTCGCCACAAGGACACCGCCGAAGGCTGACACGGGGTCGCCGGCAAGGGCGTCTTTCCATGCGTCGAGGATATTGTCACGCGAAGCCACTCCGCAGGCGTTGTTGTGCTTGAGGATGGCGAAGGTGGGTTCGGAGAACTCGGCGATGAGGCTTACGGCAGCGTCGATGTCGAGCAGGTTGTTGTAGGAAATCTCCTTGCCGTGGAGCTGTTCGAAAAGTTTGTCGAATTCCCCGAAGAAATATCCCTTCTGATGGGGATTCTCGCCGTAACGCATTGTCTTCTCGCCGTCGATTGCCACGCGCAGGGCGGTGGGATGCTCGGCCAGTGAGTCAAAGTAGTTGAAGATGGCCGAGTCATATTCGGATGAGACAGCGAATGCCTCTTTGGCGAAGAAGAGACGGTCGGTCAGTGTCGACTGGGCTTTGCCTTCGCGCTCAAGCATCTTACGGAGGGGCTCATACTGACCTTTGGAGGCCACGATGACCACGTCGTTGAAATTCTTGGCGGCGCCACGGATGAGGGAGATGCCGCCTATGTCGATTTTCTCGATGATATCGGCCTGTGACGCGCCCGAGGCTACGGTCTGGCTGAAGGGGTAGAGGTCGACAATCACCAGGTCGATTGCCGGGATTTCATATTGTTTGGTCTGCTCCTGGTCCTGGGCGTTGTCGCGGCGGTTGAGGATGCCACCGAACACCTTGGGATGGAGGGTCTTCACTCGGCCTCCCAGAATCGATGGATAGCCCGTCAGGTCTTCAACGGCCTCGCAGTCATAGCCGAGGCTCTTGATGAACTCGCGGGTTCCTCCCGTCGAGATGAACTTCACACCTGACTTGTCGAGCAGGCTGAGGATTTCTTCCAGGCCGTCTTTGTGGAAGACCGATACCAGAGCAGTTTTGATTTCCTTGATGTCTGACATTGTGCTAAAAACGCGTTTACAGATTCCTTAAAAATGGAAAATGACTGAGCCGCCGCATCGTCGGTTTCCGGCGCGGAATCGACAGGACGCGGCTAAACGGCTGAAAGGCTTCCGGTTACCGAAGCCGCCATTTTTAGACTGCAAAGTTAGCGTTTTTTTTCGACATTCCTCTAACAACAATGCCGCTAAATTCCTGCGTTGCCGATTTTTTTTGAGATGTGAGCTTCCCGGCGAAAGAGTAGGGGCGGGATAGGTCGTAGAGAGGGTTAAAGACAGCCGTTTCCTGCGGCGGTTATTCCAGCGTGAGGGGAGCGAAACAGTCGGGACGGTGGAAGTCGGGATGAGGGGAGTCGATTGGAGCCCAGGAGAGGTAGTGGGGCTGGGAGGTCGATGACGCGCATTTGTTGAAATTGGCACGCAACCCGACAGGCTCACCGTTGTAGCTGATGCCGAGCAGGTCGACGGGGATGGCAACGGTGACACTCCAGATGAATGACCCTTCAACCTCCTGGAACGGACGGTTGCCAACCGAGGCGTGGACTTTTATCCGCGACAGCTCGTCGGTGGAGAGGAAGCGGCAGTTGTCACGGTCGCGCCATTTTGCCCTGATAGTGCCTATGCAGTTGAAACAGAAGCTCCAATATGCTTCCGGATTGCCGGGAGTGGATACGAAAAACTCTACACATGAGTCCTCGCTTACGGGTGAATTGGGGGTGTAGTTCTCTGCCCGCAGGTAGTTGCATCTGACAAAGAAATCCAGGAATATGTGTTTGCCGGAATGGGCCGCCGAGACCACTGTCAGCGGACGGTATGGAAACTCGTCCGGCCAGTTGAGCGACTCCACCGACAGGCGTGTGCCTACCTCTTCGAGAATCCCGGCTGTTTCGGACAGGGAATGGTCTTCGAGGTTGGGAGCGCAGGGGAGGGATGCCGATATTTCTTTTTTCATTGTCGGGTTTGCTTTTATTGGTTTGAGGAAGGGGGCCTGGTATATGTCGGGTCAAATCTGAGGAAGGTTCAGATATGTCTCAAGACCGTTGTAAAGCCCGTAAAGCGCCATTATGGTAAGGATGCCGGATATGATGCGGTTGAATATCCAGAGCGAACGCATGTTGAAATGTGTCCTGACTTTGTTGACGAAGTAGGTGATCAGCCACCACCACAGGAGTGCGCCGGCAAATATCGACACATACCCGAGGATGTAGTGGTAATACCTGAATTCGGGCAGAATGAAGTTGAAACGGGCGAACAGGCCGATTATGAAGAAGAGAATCAGGGGGTTGGCGAAGGTGAAGAGGAAGCCCGTGACGAAATCTTTCCAGAAGCTGTTGGGGACATCCTCAGGTTTACGCAGGGCGATTGTCGGGTTCTTCTTGAAAAGATAGAAGGCGAATGCCAGCAGCACGAGGCTTCCCAGAATCTGGAGCAGCATCTCGTTGGCGGTGATGAAGTCGGTGACGAATGACAGTCCAAGACCGGTCAGCAGACTGTATGTGAGGTCAGACAGCGCCGCTCCGATTCCGGTGAACAACGCCGGGCGTCGTCCTTTGTTCAGGGTGCGCTGTATGACGAGCATCCCGATCGGCCCCATAGGTGCGGAAACGAATATGCCGATGAGAAGTCCGCTGGTCAATATGTGGAACAATGTATCCATCCGACTTGCAAAGTTAACTAAACTGCCCCAAGCTTCCAAAAAAATCTTGACTTTAGGGGTGGTGTTGTGTCAGGAAAGATTACCTTTGCATAAAACAATTATCTCCCGCGTCTGTTTTTCCCACAGACCGGGAATTTTAACCAGTTGAGTCATGAAAAATAGCATAAAAGGATATGCTCTCGGCATAATCGCCGCCGCCAGCTACGGCACAAACCCACTTTTCGCCATACCTCTTTATGGGGCCGGTCTGACCCCTGATTCGGTGTTGTTTCTGCGCTATCTTGTGGCGTTGCCGGTGGTGGCCGCAATGATTTTGTTGCGTGGACGTGGCTTCAGGGTGACAAGGCGCGAACTGCTGACGCTTGTCGTGTTGGGGCTGCTTGTGGCGGTCTCCTCTCTGACGCTGTTCATGAGCTACAACTATATGGATGTCGGTATCGCTTCCACCATACTGTTTGTCTACCCGATTATGGTGGCGGTCATAATGGCGGCTGTCTACAAAGAGAAAGCGGGATGGATGACAATCGTCTGCATAGCCCTGGCTACGGTCGGCATCGGTTTGCTGATGGGGAACCCTGACGGAGGATTCGTAAGCATCACCGGTACGATACTCGTCGTGGCCTCGGCTCTCACATATGCCGTCTATATCGTCGCGGTAAACAAGACCTCCCTGGCCAAAGTCGCCACACTGACGGTCACCTTCTATGTGCTGTTGTTCGGTCTGAGCCTGTTTCTTGTCAGGCTTCTTGCTTCCGGACAGCCCCTTTTCCCGACGCTTCCCGATTGGAAATTGTGGGGATGCGTGGCCGGTCTGGCGATATTCCCTACAGCCTTGTCATTCGGCTGCACCAACGGCGCAATCCAGTCAATCGGTTCGACACCTACCGCCATCCTCGGTGCGTTTGAGCCTGTTACGGCGGTCATTATCGGGGGATTCGCATTCGGAGAAGTGCTGACCCCGCGCATCATCTGCGGACTGGTGATGATAATCGTGGCGGTGATTCTCGTGATAGCCGGCCCCGGCATCGCGACGCCGCTCACCCATGTCCGGAAGATGTTTCCCCGCCTGCGCCGTCGCCGCTGACCGAATACATCCTTCTTCTCCCTACAAGTCAAATTACCTGAATGATTCCTTCGGAATCGTCTGGTAAACGGCCATAAGAATGCCGCAGGTGTGTTTATCACCTGCGGCATTCTTATGGCCGTGAGAAGGATTTTACTTCTCGCGGATTACTCCGTTGAAGGTGGTGGTGGAGGGCTCGCCGGGAAGTGCCGACGCGTCTTCGACAACCTGGAGGGGGAAGCTGAATGCTCCGAAACAAATCGGGTAATCGACTACATAGACAGGCATTTCAGCCGTAAGGACATGATTGCCGACAGGGAGGTTGTCGGTGAAGAACTCGAAACGGTAGGGGGCTACAAGAGACTGACCTGCGCCCACGCCGTCTATATAGTAGTTGACCACGCCGATGGCGGCATCCTTGCCTGTGTGGTTGACAATCTGCATCTGTTCGATGACGAGCGGCTCGCCCTGGACGACATAAATGGTGTTGTTGTCCACCACGCCTCCTGAGACGGTGGCCTGAACCCCTACATCGGGTACCTTGTCGTCATCATCATCGCATGATGTCGGCAGAAGTCCCAGCGGGAGCAGCAAAAGCAAGTAAAGAAACTTTTTCATAATTATCCCTTTTTGGTGAGTTAGTAGTCGGTTCAGTTGGTGAATACCAGGTCGCCATCCTTGACATCAATTATGATGGGACGGGTCTTGTCGACGGTCTGGGCGAGGATGTCTTTTGACAACCGGTTAAGCACCAGACGGTGGATTACCCTCTTGACGGGTCGTGCGCCAAACTCCGGATCGTAACCCTCCTCGGCGAGGAAATGAAGTGCGGCGGGTGTCACCTCGAGGGTGATGCCGTTGGCCGACAGCATCTTCTTGACGCTCTTGACCTGCAGCCCCACGATTTCTTCGATTTCCTTCTCGTTGAGAGGCGTGAACATTATGGTCTCGTCGATACGGTTGAGGAATTCGGGACGAATTGTCTGCTTGAGCATATCGAGCACCTCCTGTTTGGTCTTCTCGACGACTTCATCCTTGGTGTCGGGTGTCATCTTGGAGAAATTGTCGCGGATGACTGACGAACCCATGTTGGAGGTCATGATTATGATGGTGTTCTTGAAGTTGACCATACGGCCCTTGTTGTCGGTCAGACGGCCATCATCGAGAACCTGCAGGAGGATATTGAACACGTCGGGATGGGCTTTCTCGATTTCATCGAACAGCACCACGGAATATGGTTTGCGGCGCACGGCTTCGGTGAGCTGGCCACCCTCGTCGTAACCGACATATCCCGGAGGCGCTCCGACCAGACGGCTGACGGCATGTTTCTCCTGATATTCGCTCATGTCGATACGGGTCATCATGTTCTCGTCGTCGAAAAGGTATTCGGCAAGCGCCTTGGCGAGTTCGGTCTTTCCGACACCGGTGGTGCCGAGGAAGATGAATGAGCCGATAGGACGGCGCGGGTCGTTAAGCCCGGCGCGTGAGCGGCGCACGGCGTCGGCTATCGCGCGTATGGCCTCATCCTGACCTACCACACGGTCATGTAGCTCCTCTTCGAGATGGAGCAGCTTCTCTTTCTCGCTCTGCACCATCTTGTTGACGGGGATTCCGGTCCAGCGGGAAACAACATCGGCGATATCCTCCGAATCAACCTCCTCCTTGATTAAGGCTTTCTCCCCCTGCATCATCTTGAGCTGTTCCTGGATGGTCTTGTTCTCATTCTCTTTCTGCTGGATGCGGGAGTAGCGGATTTCAGCTACCTTTGCGTAGTCACCCTCGCGTTCGGCTTTGTCAGCCTCGAAGTTGAGCTGTTCGATGTCGATTTTGTTTTGCTGTACCTTGTCGATAAGCTCCTTCTCGGCTTTCCATTTGGCGGTGAATTCCTTCTCCTCCTCACGCATCTGGGCGAGGTCCTTCTCGATTTCCTTCACCTTCTCCTTGTCACCCTCGCGCTTGATGGCCTCACGCTCGATTTCCTTCTGGGCAATCATACGGGAAATCTCGTCGAGGGCCTGAGGCACGGAGTCCATCTCCAGACGGAGCTTCGAAGCTGCCTCATCCACAAGGTCGATGGCCTTGTCGGGGAGGAAACGGTCGGTGATGTAACGTTCGGAGAGAGTGACGGCGGCGATAATCGCCTCATCACGAATCCGTACCTTGTGATGGTTCTCGTAACGCTCTTTAAGACCACGGAGGATTGCGATTGCCGAAGCCTCGTCAGGCTCGTTGACCATCACCTTCTGAAAACGGCGTTCGAGGGCTTTGTCTTTCTCGAAATATTTCTGGTATTCATCGAGAGTGGTGGCACCGATGGAGCGGAGTTCGCCACGGGCCAGGGCCGGTTTGAGGATATTGGCGGCATCCATCGCGCCTTCACCCTTTCCGGCTCCGACAAGGGTATGGATTTCATCGATGAAGAGAATGATTTCGCCGTCGCTCTGAGTCACCTCGTTGACGATGGCCTTCAGGCGTTCCTCGAATTCACCCTTGTATTTCGCACCGGCGACCAGCGCACCCATATCGAGTGAGAAAATCTGCTTGGTGCGCAGGTTCTCAGGCACATCTCCACGGACGATACGCTGTGCCAGACCCTCGGCGATGGCAGTCTTTCCGGTTCCCGGTTCACCAATGAGCATTGGGTTGTTCTTGGTGCGTCGGCTCAGAATCTGCAGCACGCGGCGGATTTCGTCGTCACGGCCGATTACCGGGTCAAGCTTGCCGCTGCGGGCCCGTTCGTTGAGGTTTATGGCATATTTGTTGAGCGAGTTGTAGGTGTCTTCCGCGCTCTGGTCAGTGGCTTTCTTCCCCTTTCGGAGCTCGTCGATGGCGCTTTCCAGCTCCTTCTCGCTGAGTCCGGCATCTTTCAGGATGGTCGATGCCGGGGAGCTGATCTGGAAGAGGGCGAGGAGCATGGCTTCCAAGGTGACATACTCATCCCCGCGTTTCTTGGCTATGTCGAGAGCCTTCTGCAGGACATCGTTGGATGTGCGGCTCAGATACGGTTCACCTCCCGACACTTTCGGCAGGGTCGAAATCTCGCGGTCTACCTGCTGCATGGCGAGGTTCTGGTTGGCCCCGACCTTCTGGAAGATGAACTTCACAAGGGATTCTCCCTCAAGCATTATGGCTTTCAGCAGATGTACGGGTTCGATCTGCTGCTGTCCGGCTCCGCGAGTCAGTTCGAGCGCCTTCTGGATAGCCTCCTGCGACTTGATAGTGAAACTGTTGAAATTCATATCTATGGATTGAATCTGTTTTTATTTCTTTTATCTAATTTTAAAACAAACTCCGTGCCAAATGGTTGAGAAGACTCCGGCTTAATGAGAGGGGAGTGGTATGAGTCAATGAATTGGTGGCCGGAAGATGCATTTATATACATAAGTATTGTGGTTAAAATTGGTTAAATGTCGCGAATATGTCACAATAAATTTTGCAATAAGATGGTTATTAATTAGCTTTGCGACATATTTGTGATGTTATATATGCCACTATGATTCCCGTGGCCTGTCTTTAATCTTTCGTCGAAACCTTTATATGTCTGTCTCTCTCAACCTTGATTCAGGTCGTTTGTGCCTGCCAAAACCTGTCAGGATTTTGGTGGCTGTAATGTTGTTTATGTGGGTTGGTTATCAGGGGGTGTCAGCATCCGGCGTAAAGGAAGATTCATTGTCTCATGTAGGAAACAAGGGTAGCTGGTATCTGAAAACCTCGCTTCCCGCCTGGGGCGCGGCCATCGTCAATGTGGCCGGAGAGTGGGATTGCGCCGACCGTTGGTCTTTGGCTCTTGATTTGGGGTATTCGGCGTGGGACTACGGGAAAAGCACCCGTAAATTCCGCACTTTCCTTTTCCGGCCCGAGGCTCGATACTGGTTTTTCGACGGCCATAAAGGATGGTTCGCGGAGGGGCATCTTGCAATGATTTCATACAACGTCGCTCTTCCTGACTGGAAATGGCGCATTCAGGACGCAGCCGGCACTCATCCTGCCCTGGGTGGCGGCTTCGGTTTCGGTTACCGGTTCGCGTTGGGCCATACAGGCCGCTGGCATATGGAATGCGCGGTGGGTGGCGGAGTCTATGCCCTCAGATATGACAGGTTTGAGAACCGGCGAGGTGGGGATTTCCACGACACGGTCAGCAAAGTGTGGGTCGGCATTGACAATGTCGCCCTGTCATTGGTTTACACACTTAACCTTTAAACGGGATGAAGACTATGGAATTTGAGATTTGTGGCCGTCGTCTCGTCGGGAGATTGGGAAAAGCATGCGTCTGCCTGTTGCTTGCCGTGGCAACCGGATGCGATGTGCATGAATTTCCGGAAGATAATCCCGTGCCACCCTCCCGGGAGGAGATGAAATGTGTCATAGACTTGCATTTCCTTTCCGGAGACATACCCCTCTACACTACTGTCATCTATGACCCCGCCGCACCGGGTGGCATACAGGCGCGAGGCAATGTCGGCAATGATCATGATTTCCGTTACAATGTGAACATATACTCCGCCTCGTCGGCTGAATCGCGTGGGGAGGCTCCCGGGCTTGTGCGCTCGATGGTGTTGACCACATCCCAGCTTGACTGTCTCGACACCTCCATTGAGACCCGGCTCCCGGCAGGGAACTACCGGATTCTCGCCTGGGGTGATTATGTCGAGCCGGGTTCGGTTTCCGACCTATATTATATAGTGTCAGATTTCCGGCATATAAGTCTGACAGCCGGAGCCGACGGTTGCCATCCCGGCAATCTGGAGGCCAGGGATGCTTTCAGGGGAGAGGCTCCCTTGACAGTAGTGGCTCCATCAGGTGGCAATTCGGGAGGTGGCAACGCGTATGTCGAGATGAAACGCCCGATGGCGCGTTTCAGGTTTGTCACCACGGATGTCAGCGAGTTCCTGACCCGACGGGAAGGTGGGCAACATGCCGCCGGTTTGCCGGTGCGTCCCGAAGGTGTCACCGCCGCGTTGGGGGATTACCGTATTGTTGTCCGTTATACCGGCTATATGCCCTCGGTCTACAACGCTCTCACGGACAAACCTATTGATTCGGCTGTCGGGAGATGGTTCGACGGTGTGGTCAGAGGGCTTGACAGCTCCACCGCCGAACTGGCATTCGACCATGTGTTTGTCAATGGCAACGAAACATCAGTGCAGGTGGCCCTTGACATCTATTCCTTGCGCGACAATTCGAAAATCGCCTCCACATCGCCGATAGATGTGCCGTTGGTGAGAGGCAAGCTGACTGAAATCCGTGGGCCGTTTCTGACCACAGAGGCCGGAGGGGGCATTGGCATCCATCCCGGTTTCGACGGGGACTTCAACATTGAAATAAGATAACCAAAATAATCAACAATAACCAACAATCAATTCATTTAACCAATCAAAAACAGATCTTTATGAAGAAAAACCTATTTGCAATCCTGGCATTGCCGGCATTGGTGGCTATGTCTTGTTCGAATGAGGAGCCGATTTCGATGGAATCATCCTCCGAGGGCAATGTGACATTCGTGGCCCAGCTGCCCGGGGGTATCAACTCCCGAAGCTTTGCCGACGGTACCACAGCGACCCAGCTGTCTTATGCCGTCTATGAAGCCGGTTCTACTGCCCCGCTCCTCAAAAGTGGCGACCCGGGTGCTCCTGCGGCAACCTTCACCGGACTTCAGGCACGTCTTTCGCTCAATCTTGCCAAGGGGAAAAGCTATGACATCGTTTTCTGGGCCGACCAGCCCGGCAACACCGCCTATACTTTCGAGGCTACCACCCAGACGGTGACCGTCAACTACGACGGTCTCAAGAGTAACGACGAGAGTCGCGACGCGTTCTTCCAGGTGGAAAAGAACCTTGAGGTGAATGGACCTGTCCAGAAGACCATCAGCCTCTACCGTCCGTTCGCCCAGGTGAATGTCGGTACCAACGACCTCGCTGCCGCCGGTGTTTCCCTCGGCCAGACCAAGCTCACTGTTGACAATGTCTACACCAAGCTCAATCTCTTCACCGGTGAAGCTTCCAAGCCGACCCAGGTGGTATATGATTTCGCCGAGATTCCTTCCGGAGAGACTTTCCCCGTGGCAGGATATGAATACCTGTCGATGAATTATATCCTCTCAGGCACGGAGGTGCTTGACGGGAACGTCAACACCACCCAGAAGGAGCTGGTCAACTGCTCGTTCGAGGTTGTGGACGCCAATGGCAAGCCTGTCAACACCGTTACCCTTAGCAACCTCCCGATTCAGCGCAATTACCGTACCAATATTTATGGTGCGCTTCTTTCGTCGCAGGTTGACTACACTGTCGAAATCAAGCCCGGTTTCAATGAACCCGGTTTCGACCACGAGGTTATCGACATCCCTGCCGGAAAGGTTATGATGGGTGCTGAACTTTTCGAGACTATCGCCGACGCTCTCGGAGCTGCATCCGGTTCGGCTGAGCTGACACTGGGCGTAGGCACTTTTACCCTTCCCTCCACTTTGAATGGTCTTACTGCTGTCTCCATTGATGGTTCGGGTGATGCAAAGGTGGTTTATCCCGAAGGTGTGGCCAACATTGATGCCGCCGGTGCAGCCGTGACACTGAAGAATGTCACTTTCAGCACTCCCGTCATCGCAGGCTCCAACTTCCCCGGCTTCAATGGTGCGAAGACCGAGACCTATGACAACGTCAACTTTGTCGACGGATGTCTTGCTCCTCTCTGTGAGGAACTGGTCATCTCCAACTCCACCTTCACTGTGAATCCCCAGGCCAACCTTGACACCCAGTACAAGTATGCCCTCAGCTTCCGTTACCGCAACGGTGGAAAGCTGCAGAAGGGTACAATCACCAACACTGAGTTCATCACCCATATGGGTACCGCTGTGACGGCATACAACTGCGCCACCGACCTGACCTTTGAGGGATGCCGCTTCACCAACGCCTTCAATGGAGATGCCCTCAAGGATGCCCAGTCGGCAATCGTTTACGCCAACGCCCAGCCCACGGGTGAGTTCAAGCACACGCTTGCCCTCAACAACTGCAGCCAGACCGGCTTCCTCGGCCATTACCTCTCCGACAGCAAGCTTTGGGCTGCCAAGACCGGCCAGATGCTCTCCGTGACCATTGACGGTGTGGAGCAGGTACAGCCTATCGTAAGCTCGCTCGACCGCAAGACCTTCACTCTTTATTCCCCGGCGGCTCTCGGCCTGATTGCCAAGATGGTCAACGAAGGTTATTGGCGTGACGGTGTGTTCGCTGCCGACCGTATGTCGGGCTGCACCGTGAAACTTGCCGCTGACATTGATATGGCAGGCGTTGCCTTCACACCCATCGGTGTGGCCATCACCTCCTATCCCAGCAAGCACTTCGCAGGGACTTTCGACGGACAGAACCACACTATCAGCAACCTCACCGCTTCTGACAACACCCCCAACTATGCCGCCGCCGGTCTTTTCGGTGGTCTTGTAGGACATGTCAAAGACCTGGTGTTGCGCAATGTCAACATCACCAGCACCCACTATGCGGGTGGTATCGCCGGATATGTCGACAACGAGACCGGTTCGCAAATCACCAACTGCCAGGTTATCGGCGGTTCCATCACCTCCACCACTGAAATGGTTGGCGGCAGCTGGGACAATGGCGACAAGGTAGGCGGTATCCTCGGCTATGGATGCGTCGGTAACGACAAGGTTACCGGCTGCGCCGTCGAGAACCTCACCATAAAGGCTTACCGCCATTTTGCCCCCATCGTGGGCTTTGCCTCCAAGACGGCCAATGTCACAGACAACACCGCCACTAATGTCACCCTTCTTTGGGATGGCACCAACGACTACAAGGGTTTCGGTTCGATTGGCAATGTTCCTTTCGGCGATACCGTAGGCAATGTAAAAGGTGTGCTGGCAATACCGCCACATCGGTAACTCAGCCCGAATAATATTTCCCGGACACGGGGAGACGCTTCGTCGTCTCTCCTGACATTTAAAGAGAGACCATGCCGTAGCATGGTCTCTCTTTTATGCCTCTGTTATCGTGTCGTGCAGGAACATAGGGGCGCGAATTGCACCGAGCACATCAAAATTTGAATTTTTTTTGAAAAAAACCGCGAAAAATTTTGGTAGTTCGGAAAAAGTGCGTACCTTTGCATCGTCGAAAGGGAAACACCTCCTGAACGACCGCTAACGGCGATTTAGTGTAGTGGCCTAGCACGCCACCCTCTCACGGTGGAGACCCGGGTTCGATTCCCGGATTCGCTACAAAAGAGACACCACACCGGTGTCTCTTTTTTTGTGTATCAGCATTTTATCTCCATATTTCATTTTCAAACGATGTCACGCGAGAAAAGAAAAGGTAGTGAAGATTTGAAAAAAGCTGCGGAGCCCGGGAGAGAAAAAGGGATTTACCGGAAACTGTTCAGCACATTCGCGAGGATAGGCGCGTTCACCTTTGGCGGTGGATGGGCGATGATATCCCTGATAGAGCGGGAGGTTGTCGAGAAACGGCAATGGATTCCCCGCGAGGAGTTCCTGGATTTGCTTGCCGTGGCCCAGTCGTTGCCTGGAATTTTGGCGGTGAACATCTCGGTGGCGGTCGGCGACCGTATGAGAGGGATGCGTGGAAGCGTCGCCGCCGCTCTCGGGACAATAATGCCCTGTTTCCTTATAATTCTTGCTATCGCCATCTTCCTCACCCCCGATTTGATTCAGAACAACCATATAGTGTCGGCGATATTCAAGGGGATACGCCCGGCTGTGGTAGCCCTGATTGTCGCCCCGGTGATTACATCCGGCAAAGCGGCGAAAATCGGATGGAAGACAGTCTGGATTCCGGTGGTGGCGGCGTTGCTGATATGGTCGAAATGGCCAGTGATTTCCAATCCCATCCTGTTCGTGATTCTCGGTGGACTCGGAGGGTACCTGTGGCTACGCCGTCAGGAGAAGCGGCTGCATATCGCGAAGCTCGATTCAGCGTCAGAGGAAAAGATTGAGAAACTTGACAAGCAGGAGAAGGAGGAAGGATTATGATATATCTCAGACTTATCTGGAGTTATTTGAAAATCGGACTCTTCGGTTTCGGCGGAGGATACGCGATGCTCTCGCTGATTGAGAGGGAAATCGTCGGCCCCGGATGGATTACCCCTAAGATGTTCACCGATATTGTGGCCATCTCCCAGATGACTCCCGGCCCTATCGGTATCAATTCCGCCACATATATAGGATATGTCGCCCCGCTTCATGCCGGGTATGACAATCCCCTCTGGGGTGTGCTTGGCTCATTGGTCTGCACCCTCGTCGTGGTGTTGCCTTCATTCCTGCTGGTCTCCTACACGAGCCATTTCATCTCGCGCCACAAAGAGAGTGTGGCAATCCGAGGGATATTCGCCGGGTTGCGTCCGGTGGTAATCGGACTTATCGCGTCAGCTGCCTTGTTGCTGATGAACGGTGAGAATTTCGGCACAGAGATGTCAGACATACTGATTTCGACGGCCATCGCGGTAGCTGCGTTGGTCACCGTGCTTTTCACCCGAATCCACCCCATCCTTGTAATCATCGCCGCCGGTATCGCCGGACTCATTATATATTATTGATTGCCTTATGTCAACCTATCGGGAAACCATCGACTTTCTTTATAGCCAGACACCTCAGTTCCAGCAAATCGGAGCCGCGGCCTATAAACCGGGACTTCACACAGTCATACGCCTTTCGGAAGCGTTCGACAATCCCCACCGGAGGCTGCGCACAATCCATGTGGCCGGGACAAACGGTAAAGGTTCAACAGCCCATTCCATCGCGGCAGTCTTCCAGTCGGCAGGTTACAGGGTAGGGCTTTTCACGTCGCCCCACCTCCTCGATTTCCGCGAACGGATGAAAATCAACGGCGCGATGATACCCGAGAATGAGGTGACCGGTTTCGTGGAGAGGTTCCGCCAACTCGCTGACTCGCAGAAGACCGATGGAAAACCGCTGGAACCATCATTTTTCGAGCTGACCACAGTGATGGCTTTCGATTGGTTTGCCCGCGAGGCGGTTGATTACGCGGTGATAGAGGTCGGACTCGGAGGACGGCTCGACTCCACCAATATCATAACCCCGTTGTTGTCGGTAATCACCAACATCTCTTTCGACCATATGGCGCAGTTGGGCGACTCGCTTGCTTCCATCGCTTCCGAAAAGGCGGGAATCATGAAACCGGGAGTCCCCTGTGTCATCGGTGAGTCAGCCGGAGAGGTGCGTGAGGTCTTCGAGCATAAAGGCCTTGAGACTGGGTGTGAGCTACTGTTTGCCGATGACCTGCGTCCCGCCGGAAATCCCGATAGGAGAGAAGGGGTGATTGCCGCTGACACTCCCTTCGGGGCCGTAGAGTATGGCTTGACGGGACTGTGTCAGGAGAAGAACCTCCAGACAATAGTGACCGCGCTGCTCAGGTTGCGTGATCTCGGAGTGGAATTCCCCGACGAGGCAGTTCGCGTCGGGTTGCGCGACGTGGTTTCCCTTACCGGGCTTTCAGGCCGATGGATGAGGGTAGGGGAGAATCCCGATGTGATTTGTGACACCGGCCACAATGAGGGTGGTTGGCGCTATCTGTCGCGTCAGCTTGAGGCGCATCGCGGGCCGCTGATTATGATTCTCGGTTTTGTCAATGACAAGGATATCAGCCATATACTGCCGATGGTGCCTGAACGTGCCGAGATAATCTACACCCGTGCGTCAGTGCCTCGCGCATTGCCCGAGGAGACCTTGGCTGAGACAGGGCGTCTCGCCGGACGTCCAGGCCAGACAGCCCCCACAGTCGCTGCCGCTCTGGAACTGGCCCGTCGCCGGGTTGCCGAGTTGGCCGGTGATGATTCCCGGGAAGGGTCTCCGCTTGTGTTTGTGGGTGGTTCGACATTCATCGTGGCCGACCTCCTTGCCCTCGGCCAGCAAAGTGCCGATTGAATGGTTATCGGAAAATAACCCCATATCGAAAGAACTTTAGGCGCAATCAGGGCGTTAAAAAGATGTTAAGTTTTACGGAACATCCAAAACGCCTGAACTATGCATCTTACACCTAAGGAGCTTGACAAGCTCAAACTGCTGTCGCTCGGAATGATTGCCGAACGCAGACTCAACAAAGGACTGAAACTGAATTATCCAGAATCGGTAGCGTATATCACATCCTGTGCGCTCGAAGGCGCGCGTGAAGGTAAAACCGTGGAGGAGGTCATGCATGACGCCGCCAACGTCCTGACCAAGGAACAGGTTATGGAGGGTGTGGCCGACATGATTGACCTGCTGCAGGTCGAGGCTGTCTTCACCGATGGCTCTCGCCTTGTCAGCATCCACCATCCTATCAAGTGACACGGGGCGATTCTCCGCATCAGACCTTTAAAAAGTAACTAAGATTCAAAAAAGCAATGAGCAACAACGACAACCCCGCTGCAAAGGCTCCCGCAACCGCTCCGAACAACACCGACAGTTACGGTACTCCCATGGGTGTTTTCCAAGGGAAACCCCAGATTGCATATCCAAACACCCCCGGCTTCACCCCGAAAGAGTATGTCCCTGTCGGCGGCGTGATTCTCGCCGACACCCCCATCGAGTACAACACCGGCCGACGTACAGTGACCCTCAAGGTGCGCAACACAGGCGACCGACCCATACAGGTGGGTTCTCACTATCATTTCTTCGAGGTCAACCGTTATCTTGAGTTCGACCGTCCGAAAGCTTACGGCTAAC
>URLF01000009.1 GCA_900548705.1 uncultured Porphyromonadaceae bacterium
GAAACAATGGGCGATTGAGAATGGCGCCCGTCATTACACCCACTGGTTCCACCCCCTCACCGGCGGTACTGCCGAAAAGCATGACTCATTCATCGAGCATGACGGCAAAGGCGGTGTCGTGGAGGAATTCACCGGAAAACTTCTGGTTCAGCAGGAACCGGACGCTTCCAGCTTCCCCAACGGCGGTATCCGAAACACATTCGAGGCCCGTGGTTACTCGGCATGGGATATCTCCTCTCCTGTCTTCATTCTCAACAAGACACTTTGTATCCCCACCATCTTCATATCCTACACCGGCGAATCACTCGACTTCAAGACCCCCTTGCTCCGTGCGCTCAATGCCGTTGACAAGGCAGCCGCTGATGTTGCCCGCTATTTCGACAAGGATGTGAAGCATGTGGTCAGCTACCTCGGATGGGAACAGGAATACTTCCTGGTAGACGAGGCCCTTTACGCAGCCCGTCCCGACCTCGTGCTGACCGGCCGCACCCTTATGGGACATGAGAGCGCGAAGAACCAACAGCTCGAAGACCACTATTTTGGTGCCATCCCCTCACGCGTAGAAGCCTTCATGCTCGACCTCGAAAATGAATGCCATCGTCTCGGCATCCCTGCCCATACCCGCCATAACGAGGTAGCCCCCAACCAGTTCGAGCTGGCCCCCATCTTTGAGGAGACCAATCTGGCCAATGACCACAACCTCCTGCTGATGGGCCTTATGAACGAAGTCGCCAAACGCCATAATTTCCGCGTCCTGCTCCATGAGAAGCCTTTCAACGGCATCAATGGTTCAGGAAAGCATAATAACTGGAGCCTTGGCACAGACACCGGCACACTCCTTTTCGCCCCCGGCAAGACCCCGAGAGAAAACCTCCGCTTCATCACATTCGTTGCCAATGTGATGGCGGCTGTCCACAAGCATAACGCCCTGCTGAAGGCTTCGATTTCATCCGCCACGAATGCCCATCGTCTTGGTGCCAACGAGGCTCCTCCAGCCATCATCTCGATTTTCACCGGCTCACAGATCGCCGACATCTTCGACCGTCTCGAAAAGAGCACGGAAGATGAACTGATCGAGCTGGCCGGCAAAGAAGGCATTACTGTCGGGGTATCCCAGATTCCCGAAATTCTGCTTGACAACACCGATCGTAACCGCACATCGCCGTTTGCCTTCACCGGCAACCGTTTCGAGTTCCGCGCCGTAGGCTCATCAGCCAACTGTGCTTCCGCGATGATTGCCCTCAACGCAGCCGTGGCCGAGCAGCTCGCCGAATTCAAACAGCGCGTCGACCGTCGCGTCGACCGTGAGGAATCCCTTTACCACGCCATTCTGGAGGAAGCCAAAGCCCTTATCATCAAATCCAAAGCCATCCACTTCGACGGCAACGGATATTCTGATGAATGGAAAGAGGAGGCTCAACGTCGCGGTCTGGACTGCGAGACATCTGTTCCCAAAATCTTCGACGCATACCTCACCCCGGCTTCTGTCGAGATGTTCAACAAGACCGGTGTGTTCAACGACCTTGAGCTCCGCGCCCGCAATGAGGTGAAATGGGAAACCTACACCAAGAAAATCCAGATTGAGGCCCGTGTCCTCGGCGACCTCGCGCTCAACCATATCGTGCCGGTAGCCACCCGCTACCAGTCTATTCTCGTTGAGAATGTCGCTAAACTCCATAGCATTTTCCCCGTAGAGAAGGCAGAGGAACTGACAGCCTGCGACAAGACAGCGATAGAGAAGCTTTCAAAACATATCGCCGAAATCCGCAAGGATGTACAGGATATGGTCAACGCCCGCAAGGACGCCAACCGTATCGAGAACGAGCGTGAGAAAGCCATCGCCTATCACGACAATGTTGTGCCGAAGATGGAAACCATCCGCTACCATATCGACAAGCTCGAACTGATGGTGGACAATGAGATGTGGCCTCTCCCGAAATACCGCGAGATGCTGTTTATCCGATAAATCTAAAACAGCCCATATCAAGGGGGCATGTCATAATCGGCAGGTTGTGGGATGCCCCCTTTTGTTTTTCAATCATTCCTGTCAGGTTTCCGACAGGTACAGTATGAAGGTTTGATGGAACAACTCAAACATGAGTGTGGCGTAGCAATGATACGCCTGCGCAAGCCCCTGGAATATTACAGGGAGAAATACGGCACCTACGCTTGGGCGCTCAACAAGCTCTATCTGCTGATGGAGAAACAACATAACCGAGGTCAGGAAGGAGCCGGCTTAGGTGTGGTAAAGCTTCATTCCATCCCCGGACATGAATATGTATTCAGGGAAAGAGCATTGGGCGCGAATGCCATAACCGAGATTTTCGCCTCGGTTATGCCTCAGTTCGACAGGGACGGGATTGACTCCAAGCCTGCCGGGGAAGTGGAAGCCCTGACTCCGTTTGTCGGGGAAATATATATGGGGCATCTGCGGTATTCCACCACAGGCAAAAGCGGCATATCGTATGTGCATCCTTTCCTCAGACGCAACAACTGGCGTTCGAGGAACCTGATGATGTGTGGCAACTTCAATATGACCAATGTCGACGAGATATTCAAGTCGATAGTCAAAAAGGGGCAGCATCCGCGCATTTACTCCGACACAATAGTCTTGCTTGAGCAGCTCGGCTATGCGCTTGACCGCGAGAACCACCGCATTTACCGCGAACTGCGTGACACGCTTGAAGACCCGGATCTCGGAATCGCAATCGAGGACAATATCAATATCAAGGAGGTGCTGAAAGCCGCCTCCCCTGCCTGGGATGGCGGTTATGTCATCTGTGGCGCGACTGGCTCCGGTGACATGTTCGCGTTACGCGACAGCCACGGCATACGTCCGGCGTTTTATTATATCGACGACGAGGTGGTGGTTCTGGCATCCGAACGTCCGGTAATACAGACTGTGATGAATGTCAGACGGCGTGATGTCTGTGAACTACCCCCCGGATCCGCCCTCATTGTCTCCAAAAACGGAGAGATAGAGGTAGCCGACATCTTGGGAGAGGGGAAAAATGAGCGTTGCTCGTTTGAACGCATATATTTTTCCCGAGGAAGCGACGCCGACATATACCGTGAGCGCAAGGAACTGGGCCGGGCTGTGGTGCCGGAGGTGATGAAAGCTATCGGTGGCGACCTGCCCCATTCGGTATTCTCATTTATTCCAAACACAGCCGAAGTCGCTTTCATCGGAATGGTGGAGGGCCTTGAGAGCCAGCTCGACAAGACAAAGGCTTACCGCATCGCCGAGCTGCATCAGCGCGGCACCCTCACACCAGAGACAATCAAGCAGGTGATGGACACCAAACTCCGTGTAGAGAAGGTTGCCATCAAGGATATCAAGCTCAGGACTTTCATCGCCGAAGGCACTTCGCGCAACGACCTGGCGGCCCATGTCTACGATGTGACCTACGGCTGTGTGGTCAACGATATCGACAACCTTGTTGTCATCGATGACTCCATTGTCCGTGGCACGACCCTCAAGCAATCCATCATCGCGATGCTCGACAGGTTACACCCCAAGAAAATCGTCATCGTCTCCTCCTCTCCGCAGGTACGCTATCCCGACTATTATGGTATAGATATGTCCCGAATGAGCGAATTCGCCGCATTCCGGGCAGCTGTCGCGTTGCTGAAAGAGAGGGGTATGGAGCATGTGCTTGCCGAAACTTACGAGAGATGCAAGGAACAGGCACTTCTCCCTGCCGCAGAGCAGGTGAACTGCGTCAAAGCCATTTACGCGCCATTCACCGATGCGGAGATTTCTAAGATGATGGCCCGCATGCTCACCCCCGAGGGGACAAACGCCGAAGTGGAGATTGTCTACCAGACCCTCGCGGGACTTCACAGCGCGGTGAAAACATGCCCCGGCGACTGGTATTTCTCCGGCGACTATCCCACCCCCGGAGGTGTCAGGCTGGTGAACCTCGCTTATATAAATTATTATGAAGGCAACGCCGCCAAACGTGCGGAATGATTGCCGGAAATAATATCTTTGACAAATCAACGTTAAATAATAGATGGAACTAAACTCCTGACGTATATTCATGACGTTGCTGAACAAGAAATCCACCTATCAGGCGAAGCGCTTCCCCCGCATATTCAATGGGGGATTGCTCATTCTGGCTTCGGTTCTGTCCTCTGCCGGCTTGTCGGCCCAGGATGGCTCCACGGCATACAATTATCTCAACATCACCTCCTCGGCCCGAATATATGGACTGGGGGGTGTCAACATATCCACTGTTGAAGATGAGCTGAGCACCGCCGACCAGAATCCGGGTCTGCTCGGGTTCGAGATGGATAACCAAGTGATGGTGGATTATATGCGTTATCTCGGCAACTCCAATTTCGCGGGAGTCAAATACGCGCATGCTGTCGGTGAACGTGGTGCGTGGGCTGCCGGAATCCGTTACTTCGGATACGGCGAGATGAAGGCCGCGGATGCCACCGGTGTCATAACCGGCACATTCTCACCCAAAGATCTCAATTTTTCCGGCACATTCTCATATGACATCACCTCTCGCCTCAGGGGAGGTATCTCCTTGAAACTACTTTACAGTGCTTACGAGGAGTATTCGGCCTTCGCTGTGGCGACAGACCTCGGTATCAACTATTTCGACCCTGACACAGACTGGTCTTTCTCGGCTGTGGTGGCCAATCTCGGCGGACAGCTGAAAAAATTCCACGAGAATTATGACAGGCTGCCGATTGATGTGCGCCTCGGCGCGACAAAAGGTTTTTCGGGTGTGCCTATACGCGTGTCCGTGACATTATGGAACCTCACAAAGTGGAAGCTCCCATATTATGACAGCGGCGATGGCACCTCTTCCGAGCCTTTCGAGAAAAAAGAGTCGTTCGGTTCCAACCTCTTCCGCCATATGGTGTTCGGAGTTGATTTTGTGCCGTCCGACCGTTTCTTCGTCGCGTTGGGATACAACTACAAGACGCGTACCGACATGAGCACTTACAAGCGGTCGTTTCTGAGCGGTTTTTCTCTCGCAGCGGGTATGAATGTCAGCCGGTTCAATTTCTCGCTGGCGTTCGGTCAGCCCCACTCCGGAGCTACGACGCTGATGTTCAATCTCAATATGAACCTTCAGGATCTCGTGAGATGACCGGGCAGCAGACGCGCTGATATGTGAAATCATTAATGAAATGGACTCAAACAACAAGATTATAATCGCGATTGACGGATTTTCCTCCACCGGTAAAAGCACCATCGCCAAGGCTTTGGCGAAAGAAATCGGTTACAGATATGTCGATACCGGCGCAATGTACCGGGCCGTCACCCTATACGCGATGAATCATGATATGATAGCTCCGGATGGCGCAGTAGATACAGGTTCTCTTGTGGCCGCCCTCCCTGACATCCGCATAAGTTTCCGGATCATGTCTGATGGTTCGCAACATATTATGCTCAACGACGAGGACGTGGAGGAACATATCCGGAAGATGGATGTTTCCTCAAAGGTATCGTATGTGGCAGCAATCCCTGAGGTGCGCCACGCCTTGGTGAAAATGCAGCAGGGCTATGGCGCAGAGAAGGGTATTGTAATGGACGGACGAGACATCGGTACGACCGTATTCCCCTCGGCCGAACTAAAGGTGTTTATGACCGCCTCGGCGGAAACCCGTGCCCAGCGCCGTCTTAAAGAGTTGATTGAGAAGGGACAAGTCACCTCTTTCGAGGAGGTGCTCGCCAATGTGGTTCATCGCGACCATATCGACCAGACCCGTGAAGAAAGCCCGCTCCGCAGGGCTGACGATGCCATCGACCTCGACAATTCCAATATGACCCGAGACGAGCAGAACGCATGGCTTCTCCAACGTTACCGCGAAGCGGTAGCGCGTGCCAACAGTCGGCATAACTGATTCATTCCCAATATGGCAAGAATAGAGATTGATCCAGGCTCTGGCTTCTGTTTCGGAGTCACGACAGCCATCCATAAAGCGGAGGAGGAAATCGACCGCGCAGGCTCTCTATATTGCCTGGGCGACATTGTGCATAACAGTGATGAAGTAGGCCGTCTTGAGCGCAAGGGGCTGAAAATCATTTCCCATCCCGATCTCACGACGCTCCACGATGTCAAACTCCTGCTCCGCGCCCACGGCGAACCGCCATCAACTTACGAGATGGCCCGCAAGAACAACATCGAGATAATCGACGCGACATGCCCGGTGGTCTTGCGGTTGCAACAACGCATCAAGGCCTCTTACGATGTCGCTCCGGAGGACCGACCGCAGATTGTCATATATGGCAAGAACGGCCATGCGGAGGTCAACGGGCTGGTAGGACAGACAGCCGGAGAGGCGATTGTGGTGGAAGGAAGCGGAGATCTGAACAAAATCGATCCGACACGTCCTGTGGTGTTATACTCCCAGACCACCAAATCTGTGGCAGGTTTCAAGGAGATTGCCGCTATGATTCGTGACCGGCTTTCTCCCGGAGTACGTTTCGAGAGCTTCGACACGATATGCCGGAGGGTGTCAAACCGAGTGGGTCAGTTGCAGGTGTTCGCCCGCGCCCATGATGTGATTGTGTTCGTTGCCGGAGAAAAGAGTTCCAACGGGAAAGTGCTGTATGGCAACTGCTTGGAGGTCAACTCTTCCACCCATCTGATTTCCAATCCCGCGCAGATAGACCGGGGCTGGTTCCCGGCTGACTGCCACGATGTTTCGGTAGGAATCTGCGGGGCTACTTCCACCCCATTATGGCTGATGGAGGAGGCAAGACAAAGACTCGAACGGCTGCTCGATAACGAAAACAGTTCAACAACCGTATGAATTCTTTCGTCGCCATAGATGTGGAGACCGCCAACAACCATCCGTCGTCGATATGCGCGATTGGTGCCGTCAAGGTGGTTGACGGGGTTATCGTGGACCGGTTTTATGAACTTGTAAAACCCGAACCGGAATTCTATTTCAGATATTTCACGGAAGAGATTCATGGTATCGGCTACCACGACACCGAAGACAGCGACACATTTGACCGCGTATGGTGTCGGCTTATGCCGATGGCGGGGAATCTACCCTTCGTCGCACATAACAAGGCTTTCGATGAAAGGTGTCTGCGTGCTGCCCACAAGGTTTACCAGATGGATTTCCCCGACCGTCCATTTTTCTGCACTGTCGTGAAAGCACGACGGGCCATTCCCCGGACAGTCTGCCCAAGTTTCTCGCTGCCGAACATATGTGATTTCTTCGGGATTCCTTTTAGCAATCACCATAACGCACTGGCAGATGCCGAGGCCTGCGCCAAGGTAGCCATGGTACTTTTCGCGGATGATTGAATCCGCCGGTTTCCAACTCACCATCATGCAATGATATGAAATTACCGCATACTTCGCTTTGTCTCCTCTCCGGATTGTCACCTTTTCTGCTTTCCGGACTATCATTTTTGCTACTCTCCTGTTCTGGTTCCGACAGCCGTCCCAAAGCCCACGTCGAGGATGAAAACCGTGCGGCAGTCGCTTATGGGCGCCAACAGGCGCTGCGTCTCGCGGTCACCGAGAATCCGGACAGCCTGGAAATGGAGAAAATCCTGATTGATGTCAGGGTCCGGGAGAACACCTTGCGCCGTGAGGGGGAGGATGAACTGGCAGACAGCTACATCAGTAGCTTCCTTGCGACTCTCGACTCGGTAAATCCGGCACTCTACGCTGAAATCGGCGCGGGAAAATAAACCAGTTTATATTAAACCATTACCCTCATTCTGCCATTATTAATATGGTAGACTGACTTGTGTGGCTTCGTGCCACCCTCTTATTACCCGTTTCAACTTTTTTTGAATGGATACACAAGACTTAAAACCTCAGACTTACCAACGTGTGTTTTACGCTGCCCGACAGGCGATACGACGCCATGTATCGGGTGGTAATATCCTGATTATCTCAACATTGCTCGCATTAGTTATCGCCAATATCCCGGCCATCAACCAATATTATTTCAGCTTCTGGGAGCAGGAAGTGAGACTCCAGATAGGCAGTTTCAATCTGTTTTCCCACGGAGGGCATCCGATGTCACTTCTCTCATTCATCAACGACGCACTGATGGCGGTGTTCTTCTTCACCATCGGACTTGAAATTAAAAGAGAAATCCTTGTTGGTCAGCTCGCTTCATTCAGGAACGCGTTGTTGCCGATTGTAGCGGCAATCGGAGGGATGTTGCTGCCCGTCTGCATATTCATGTTTATGTCGGGCAACACACCCTACTCCGGCGGTGCGGCCATTCCGATGGCGACTGACATCGCGTTCTCTCTTGGCGTGCTTGCTATGTTGGGATCACGCGTACCTCTTTCCCTCAAAATATTCCTCACCACCCTCGCGGTGGTTGATGACATCGGTGGTATTCTCGTGATAGCCATCGGCTACACCGCCCATGTGGAGTTATGGTATCTGATTGGCGCGGCAATCATACTTGGAATCCTCTGTATCGGCCAACATATCCGTATAAAGAGCAAGATTTTCTACCTTACACTCGGCGGAGTCGTGTGGTTCCTGTTTCTCAACTCGGGAGTGCATCCCACAATCGCGGGAGTACTGGTAGCCTTCTGCATCCCAGCCAAACCGGTGTTCAATCCCAAAGGTTACATCAAGACAATCCGTCGCGCCATCGGAAATTTCCGCGCTGAAAATGACGAAGCCCTTACTCGTTATTCCATCCTTTCCGGCCAGCAAATGGACTGGTTGAAGCAGATAGAATCGGCTTCCGACAAAGTGATTTCCCCGCTTCAGGAGCTTGAAGACTCCCTCCACCCGATTGTAAACTATCTGATTGTGCCATTATTCGCATTCGCCAATGCCGGAATTTATCTTCTCGATATGCCCCCTGCATCCGCGTTTCAGGGTGTTTCGCTGGCCATCATCATATCGCTCGTTATGGGTAAATTCCTCGGTATTCTCGGATTTTCATGGCTGGCGGTCAAATTGCGCCTCGCCCCCATGCCCGACCATGCCACCTGGCCTATGATTTCCGGAGTTGCACTTTTGGGTGGTATCGGCTTCACGGTGTCGCTGTTCATCGCCAACCTGACATTCAATCCGGCCGACGAAATGCAATCGCAATTGCTCAATATGTCAAAGCTCGGTATCGTAATTGGCTCGTTGACCGCCGGTATCCTCGGCTACCTCGCGCTCAAACTGACAACCAAACCAGCCGCCCGACTCTGATTGCCCCCAAATGCTAAAAACACATAAATAGCCCCTCAAATAAACCTTTCGCAAAGTTTGTTAACAAACTTTCACAAGTTGGGGGGGTAATTTGTTAAGTTTTCTGTAATTTTGCAGTGATTTTGACCAAATCAACCGGTCAGAATCACTGCAAAATACTTTTATACCCCTCCCTTACGGTGTCTAAAGTTTGCACATTTATTATAACAATCTAAATCCCAGAGGTTTGCAAACAATCCCTGGAACCAAGATTATGTCAATCGCCCAAGACACCAAATAAATCCACCTCCACCATTTCTCCCACATAGATGGCCGTATCACCTCCCGATGCGAACATAGAAAAATGGTATGTCATGGCCGCCTACAAATTCGAATTAAAGGCCGAGACATCCCTCAGGGAAGCAGGAATCGAGGTATACCTTCCCAAAGAGACCATTTATGTGAAGAAACCACGGAGACGGCCAGTAGCAGTTGAACGCCCCGCCATCTCGACATTGATATTTGTCAATGCGAGCTGGAACCGCATCATCGACTACAAACGGCGAGTAGACGACCGTCTCAAATTCAAGATGACCCCCATAGTCTCCTCCGCCGCCCCCAACCTCCCATCAGACAAGGCCTACCTGACCGTGCCTACCCCCCAAATGGAAGCCTTCATCTCCATTTGGGCAACCCGCGACACCCTCCAGGCCTCCCTCTCCCCACTCCTGGGTCACCCCTCCCCCCTATCCAATCCTTCTGGCCCATCCACAAACCACTTACCCCAGTCCCCCACAAACAACAAAGGCACCACTCTCCCCATCGGCACCCCCGTCGAAATCACCACCGGTCCTCTTGCCGGTCTCCGTGCCACCACCCTTACCCCCATCACCTCCCGCTCCCGCACCACCCGCCTCTCCCTTCCCCTTGCCTCCCTCCTCACCATCACCCTCACCCTCCCTACCTCCTCCCTCTCACCGTCTTAATATGAAAAGACACCCACACCTATATTAATCTCGTGACTATCTGAATAGCACGAGATTAATATTAAAATCCGTTAAGGACAACGACATAGAGCATATCATACTCCATCGAGCCACAGAAATTTTCTTATGAGCACCTCTAAGCGCGTAATAACGAACACCCTTTGGCTTTATTTAAGGATGGGGACAAGTATCCTTGCCAACATCTTCACAACACGCATTTTGTTGCAAGCACTTGGTGCGAGTGATTACGGCCTTTACAATGTCATCGGTGGAGCAATAACCATGCTTGGCTTTTTAACAGCTTCAATGAGCACTTCAACCCAGCGTTTTATCAGCTATGCTTTGGGGGAAGGGAATCAAGAACGACTAAAAAGTATTTTTAACAATACCCTGTGCGTGCATTATGGCATCGCCGGTTTATCTGCCATTTTGTTGATTCTGGCCTCATTCATCTGGTTCAATGGCGTGTTGAATATTCCTGAGGGGATGGAATCCGCAGCCTTGTTTACTTACGGCTGTATGGTCTTCAATACTGTTTATTCAATAACAATCGTACCCTACGATGGGGTATTGAACGCACATGAAAATATGCGTTATTATTCCATCATCGGTATTTTCGATGTCTTTGTAAAATTAGCCATAGCAATAGCAGTATCATTTGCCACATTCGATCAGCTTGTACTATACGCATTCCTGATGGCACTTGAAGCATGGGGGCTACGCATAGTTACCAAATGTTATTGCAGTCATCACTATGCAGAATGCAAACGACAAGAGCTTCGCAGATACTTCAATCGCGACACAATAAAAGAACTAACGTCTTTTGCCGGATGGAATGTAATAAACTTAGCAACTCTGATGTTTTGCCTATACGGAACTAATATCTTTATAAACCATTTTTGGGGAACAAAAGTTAATGCAGCTTTAGGAATCGCCACTCAATTATCGGGGGTCCTGATGGCAGTATCTATGAATATGATAAAGGCTATCACCCCTGTACTTGTCAAAAGCGAAGGCCGACGCGAACGAGATAATATGCTAAAAATAACGTACATAGGATGCAGGTTCTCATTCTTGTTATTTTCTTTCTTCTGCATACCAATAATGCTATATATTTCTCCGATATTGAAATTATGGCTGAAAGATGTACCCGAATGGACTGCTATATTCTGTCTCCTTATGATGGCATCCACTCTTATTGACCAACTGACAATTTTTCTATATCAATCCTTACAAGCTCAAGGAGACATCAAAAGATACAGCATCGTGAAAGGATTCATCAACATCCTCCCACTTCTTTGCAGTATAATTTTTTTCCGGATAGTAGACTGTGAGCCTTACTGGGCTTTGGTCAACCTGATAATCGGGAAAGGCATTTTGGGCGGTATCACCAACTTGTATTATTGTAGGAAAAATATTTCCTTGTCTTTGAGGAAATTTGTATCCAATGTGCTCACACCATGTGGCACCATAACTTTATGCAGTTTCATCTGTGGATACTTATTAAAAACCACCCATCCACATTGGTTCGTAGGTATCTGTTTGTTGTTCATTTTAAACCTCCCATTCTATTGGTTTCTTGGTCTCAATAGGCAAGAACGTGGCCTTGTTACAGGCATGATTAAAACAAAAATAGCAGTATGACCTTTATAACTCGTGTTTTAGGAAGCCTTGAAGCTCGTCTGAACCAACCATGGCTTAACCCTATACGCACAGTATACTTCAATTTCCGGACTTTGCCGTTTCGGCAAGCGGTGAAATTTCCCGTGTATATATACGGCAGAGTAAGGTTTTTTATGTTGAATGGAAGAGTTAGATTCGAAAGCACCTCCATCAAACGAGGAATGGTTAAAATTGGAATCAATGGAGACTCTTTTTCGTTGTTTGACCATACGGGATATATACAATTAGGTTCGCCACATTCAGAAATAATATTCGAAGGTCCTTGCCGCATAGCATTAAACGCTAAAATACGCGTCGTGGCTGGCTCATTGCGTTTTGGCGAGTATGTGAGAATAGGAACAGACACCAAAGTGGTATGCAATGGGGGAAAGATTAGTATCGGTGCGTTCTCTGGAATCACATTCGGTTGCACAATTATGAATAGCAGCTTCCATTACACTTATGATATGCAGCGGCAAGGTTATTGCAATCGGACTTCAACCATAGAACTCGGGAAAAGGAATTGGATTGGTAATCAAACAACCATACTTGGTAAAACTAAAACGAAAGATGATACAATCGTAGGAACCGGTAGTTTGTTGAACAAGGATTATTCTGAATATCCCCAGGAATATCAGTTACTTGGAGGTAGGCCGGCGAAAATCGTGAGGGGAGGGATAAAGAGAGTGTTTTCCCCTAAGACAGAAATGCGAGTAAACTCTTTGTTTAAAGACAATAATGAACCTTTTGTTGCATCATCAAAATTTTTTGATGACCCGACAAGCATAATTATTGAAATGTAGCACAAGCCTTATGGACACAAAAGATTATATTTTGAAAGGGATGCGGAAAGCATATAGGGTAATCTTCAAACCTAAATTCGCTATTCCCGAATGCATCCTAAATCGAGAGGAAGCAAACCATTTGATTTACGATATCCTGACACGGAAAGAGCCATGTATGATTTCACGTTTTGGTGCAGTGGAAATCGGCATTCTCGTGAATTATTTAATGCAACACGAAAATAAGTCCCTTATTTCAAAATGTATCAAATTCATCTCAGATAACACAGGCTTGCCTTGGTGGGATGAAGCGCATCTTAGGGCGATGAAGAACAATGCCGGTATTTTCCCGGAATCGTTTGATATACTTGCACGTTTTTCTGAGCGATATTTGCAGGATATTCCGGAAATAGATTTACTGGGATCATTCAATTATACGGAGAAATTTATGCCGTTACGGAGTGATGTGGTGAAAGTACATTTGGAATGTCTCTATCCTTTCTTTGTCGAAAAGCCTTGGACACTTGCTCTCAAAGACAAGAAGGTATTAGTCGTTCATCCATTTGTAGAAACCATCAAATCTCAATATTCCAACCATAAATTAATATTTGACAATCCCGATGTTTGGCCGGATTACGAATTGAAGACATTGCGTGCTGTTCAATCAAATGCATCAAACAAGGTGCCGTTTAAAGACTGGTTCGAGGCCCTTAAATGGATGGAGGATGAGATTGCCAAGATAGATTTCGATATTTGCATATTGGGATGTGGCGCATACGGTCTACCGTTGGCAGCCACAGTAAAACGAATGGGGAAAAAAGCATTTCATATGGGAGGCGGGTCTCAACTCATTTTCGGTATAAAGGGAAAACGCTGGGACGATAACAGATATCATTGGAATGAGCTCCCCCAATTAGACACGAATTATAGCCGCCTATACAACAGTTACTGGGTCAGACCATCACAAAAAGAGACCCCAAAATCCGCAAAAAACATTGAAGGAGCCTGTTATTGGTAATCAACCCATTGTATGACCGCACTTGACTATTGCTATTGCTCCCTAATTATCACAGTAGTTTATTTATTGCTACTTCTTAGGAAGCGTAAATATCGACTTCTTCTTCCGTCGGTAGTCTATTCATTCATTTGGGCTATCACCTCTTTCCTTATGATTTGTCAAATAACAGGGTTCCTTGTTAATAAAGCTGCAGGAGAAGATATTTTTAGCCAATCCGCCCAATTTGCATTTATGCTGATTATTGCAGCGATCATTGGCTTCACCATTGCTCACATATTCGCCGATACAAAACAACACAAAAAAGTCCGGATTGTAGATGTAAGGGATGTTGACATCATTCTAAAAAGATTCATATGGATTCCATACCTGTGCGGTGTCATAGGAATACTTCTAATCATTTATTATCTTTCATTTGCCGGCGGAATTGATAACCTTGGAGATTATCGATTAATAGCACTGTACACTAAAAAAACCGGCTATATGGCGGTTGTTCAGCGCATTTCAGGACATATTAATTTCTTGGGCACATTTTACCTAATGCTTTTAGGATATCGGGACGGGCAGACGGGACTTAAAGTTGGAAAATTTCTCCTATATTTCTTCTTATGCTCAGCTATTAATATTGCCATAGCTGGCAGGAGTTGGATTTTGACATCATCTTTACCGTTCCTTGTAACTTTTGTGTTTGCGAGAAAATACTGTGGTAATATTCCGCTGAATAGGCCAACCAATGATTGGAAGAAGCTAATTGCTATTTTAGTCATACTTGTATCACTTTTCTCATTGATTGGAATAGTGCGTAATAATCATAGCTCTAATGATTCCGCAACTTTTGTCAGCAAATTCTTCTATTTGACAGATGGCGCAAGAATGACAAATTTGGTACTCAAGGAATTCCCGGAAGGAAGCTATGAAGAGGAATACGGAATGTCATCATTAGCTGATGGATTTATTTCTTCATCTATGAAATCTGAATTTGCGGAATCAATTTCTGATGATATTGGTCTATCCGTAACAGTGAAATCATATATGCCACCCCTCTATTATGATTTCGGAGAATTAGGAGGAGCTATTTTCTGGTGCATATTATGTATATTTATTGAGTACTGGGCAATTTGCCTAAAATACAAGCACTCTATATTCTCCGTATTATTGATGGGACAAATTTGTATAATGTTATTTCTCACCCCTGTCGGAAATCCCATCTCAGTATATACTCCGGCTTTTGAATGGTTATTGATTATTTATATTTTACGAAGAACCATATTTTTAATACCGCACCGCAATAACAATACCCTATAAATTCCCACCCATATTTTATGCTTTTTATCTAAACATATGAACATTTTATTGCGCATAAAAAAGGCATTCGGAATGTTTGTTCATTACTATGTCAAGCCGAATCCATCGAAGTTTGGATATTTCGGTAACGACGCATCAATCTCCCGTCCTTGTGATTTGAAGAAGCCAAGTAATATTTACCTCTCTGATTTTGCGCGTATTGGTCCAAGATCAAACATTATGACATCTGGGAAAGGGAAGTTCTATCTCGGACGAGGATGCCTATGCTCTGAGAACCTTACTGTTGTAACCTCCAACCATCGTCAACTAATCGGGAAATATCTTAGCAGTGACAATGAGGATGCCGTATATGGAGATGTTATCGTGGAAGAAGATGTATGGATAGGCGTCAATGTTACACTGTTAGCAGGTGTACGTATTGGACGGGGTGCAATTATTGGAGCATATGCAGTCGTTACAAAAGATATTCCACCGTATTCAATTGCTGTAGGAAGCCCTGCAAAAGTAATTAAATTCAAATGGACAATAGATGAAATTATTGCCCACGAGGAGAAATTATACAATGCGGACCAACGATATTCCAGGAAAGAACTGGAAACAATAATGGAAAATATTCTGCCGATACATCAGTAAACGCAGGAATATCTTATTTTATGAAAAAAATCGCACTACTGTGTCTTGTACACAAGTCTCCTGAGCAACTTCTGCGTTTACTGAAACGTATGGATGAAGATCGGTTCGACTTCTTTATACATGTGGATGCAAAAAGCGACATAGAACCGTTCTTGTCGATAGAAAGACAGATAAAAGTATCGAACATACATTGGATTAAAAACAGGGTAAAGACATATTTCAATGATTTTTCGCTTGTAACGGCCACATATAACGCGATGAAAGAAGCTTACAGCGAAGATTACCTATATTATGTTCTTCTAACCGGTCAGGATTATCCTATCAAAGACAATAATTATATTTACAACCAACTATCTATCTCATACCCTACTGCATTTATTGATATGTATGGAGTGGAGGACGCGCTCAGTGCTGGAATCAAATGGGTAGACAATATCGGCATCAGCTACTTCTCACAAAATCTAAGACGATGTTTGCTGCAACTGCTGGGATCAAAACGTTACTATTCTTTTTGGGGAAAGCCAGTCAAAATAATACCAAGAATATACGACAAGGTGATGACCTGGATTAATTATTCCCCAAAGAAAAGAATCAAGCAAACAGAATACACTTATTCAGCAGGATCGCATTTCTGGATGTTGCCGGATACAGCAATTCGACATATCATCAACGTATATGAACACGACAAGGCCCTCAACGACATATTTCAACATATTGCCGCACCAGAAGAAAGCTATTTCCAAACCGTATTATCTTCCTTGCCTGAATTGAAATTGCCGGAAAACATATTAGAGCAATTTAAAAACACCAATTCAGAGATGGACAATCCTTCTCTAAGACTTATAAAATGGTATGAGGACGGCAAGCACACAGATGGCCATCCCGCAATTTGGAAAATGAGTGATATCGCGGTCATTGATAATGCGGAAGCACTATTTGCCCGGAAATTTGACATATCTGTCGACAATCTCATAATGGATTATTTAGACACAAAACACATATGACCAAGATTGTTAAATATATAAGTAGATGGTTTGTCCTCGGAAATATATTCCGTCCGATTATACCATTCACTGTTAATCTGTTATACTGGAAGCCATCTAAAACGACCGACAATGTTGGAGATTTGCTTTCATTGATTGTTTACAAAAATATGTTAAAATTAGGGGGGTGAATCATCACCCCCTCACGCCTAATACGAAACGCATCGTATCAATAGGAAGCGTATTAAGCTTTGTAGGCAGCGGAGATACTACGGTTTGGGGGACGGGTCTTATGAATGCGGAATGTGTCACTGCATTGACTGCCAAGAACGCAAAATTAGATATCAGGGCCGTTCGTGGTCCTAAAACGAGGGAAAGATTAACCCATTCCGGCTTTATTTGTCCATCAGTATTCGGCGATCCTGCCATACTACTACCATGTTTCTACAATCCGACTATTCAAAAAGTAGCTGGAAAAATTGTCATCATTCCACATCACAGCAAATTTGAAAAGTATTCGACGCAATATAAAAATGTGTTGGATACATATACAAGCGACTGGCAAAATTTTGTTCGTGAGATTAAAAGCGCGGAAAAGGTAATCAGCTCCTCATTACACGGTATCATCCTTGCCGAATCCTATGGCGTCCCATGCGTGTGGTTGAACGACATACCCGACTCTTCATTCAAATATGAAGATTATTATCAAAGTACCGGACGTACTAACTATCCATTGGCTAACAGTATTGAGGAAGCAATGACAATACCGGGAGAAATAAATCAATCCCTCCAAAAGATGCAGGCGGCATTGAGAGAGTCTTTCCCTTATGACTTGTTTTGAAAGACTAACTTCAAAATACAACGGAATAATATGCAACGCATATTCCTAACTCATATCGTGCCTCGTGATAAGGTCCTAAAATACCACTTGTCTTCCGCTTCCTGCAACTTTTGTTACAATCTTATTGAAAGTGGTGCTTTTGACAAGACGTTCTCAATCCTGCCGTCGTTCGTTAAAGGAAATATTGACTCATTTGACGGATTGGTATATTCCTCTTTGAGAAAGAACAAACTCAGGCATTTTGCTCCTATTGTGGAAAATCTTAAAATTTTCAGGATGATTCCACGCGATGCCTCTGTCTGGTATTACAATTGCACGATACTGAACATAACCCTCATACTTCTTCTAAAGTTATTAAAGCCCAAAGTCAAACAACAGATTATAATTCTTGATTACACTCCAAGCAAGAAAATCTTCGTTCGATTCTTGCTGTGGGTCTCCAACCATCTGAATGGTACTATTAGATTGGCGGACTCCCCACTGTTTACCTGCACAAATTCTGTTTGTTTGCCGGGGGTTGTTCCCTCTAATGCTCCACAATTTCCTGAAATCACAGATATAAAACGGGAGTTTCTTATATCCGGGGAATTGGGCTACAATATATCAATGTTGCCTATGTTGCTTGAGGTCTTTTCTCAGTTGCCACACTGTACCCTACATATCACGGGAAAAGCACCCGACATAACGCTGATAGAAAAGTACACGTCCTCCTGTAACAATATCATTTATCATGGCATGGTGAGCCGGGAAGAATATTTGCAGATACTCCACAATACTCCTTTTTTACTGAGTACCCGCAACCCAAACTCGCCGGAAAACAAATGCAATTTCCCCTCAAAAATCATTGAGGGGTTATTACATAACCGTATCATCCTTTCTACCCTTCATTACGAACAATTAAACGGAATCAAATACTTCCAAGTAGGTTGCAACAAAGATTCTTTCAAGCAATCCCTTATGGGAATAACGAATTTGCCGCTTGACAAATTAGTATCTTATGCAAATCAATCAGATTTAATAAGGAACAAGTTCAACAGCAATGTGTGGAAAAACTACATCGTCAAAATAGAAAACTGTAGTTTATGACTAAAAAGATTATATTGGTTACCAACGAGATAAACCCTTATAGAAAGAGTTTCTACGATAAGCTATATAAGTATTGTCTTTCTATCGGGGTCAACTTCACTGTTCTATTAATGACAAAAGTTGAGTATGGATATAATTGGAATTATGAGCAGGTCAAATCTGATTATGCCATACTCATGAAAGGAGCGCATTTCTCATTTCCCATAGTTAACCATCTAAATATTGAGGTCACATCGTATATTAAAAATTTACGTCCTGACATTGTAATAATGGCCGGGAGCTACTTTTTTTATACGAATTGGTTGGTTCTTTTTCAAAAGAAAAGGTTGAAATTCCCAATTTACTTTTGGAGCGAAACACATTTTCAAGAAGAACGTGACTATGCCCCGTGGAAATTCAAAGTAAGGGAATTTGTCAGGAGATTCATCTACCGGAAGTTCGATGGTTTTTGGTACAGCGGCAAGCTATCGAAAGAGCTTGTCGTTCATTATGCAAGGAATGATGCCAGATATCATTTTGTACCAAACTTGATTGACAATCAACTTTATTTCACCACTGTGCAACGGTTGAGAAAAGATAAGAACCGTTTGCGCAAGCAATGGAACATTCCTGAAGATAATTATGTATTAATCACTCCCGCACGATTGTCAAAAGTAAAGGGCATTCACACATTTGTTGAACTACTAAAAAATGTAGATAAAAAAGACAATATAACGATGCTAATACCCGGCATTGGCCCAGATAAAGCCATGATAGAAAAAGCTATAACGGATGCCGGAATAGATGCGCGGTTACTGGGATACCAGCAACAGAATATTGTAATGGAGCTATATGCGCTTGCCGACTTTTTCGTTCTGCCATCATTGTCAGACCCGAATCCTTTGACCTGCATAGAAGCATTATGGTCCGGATTGCCTTTGTTGGTATCCAAACATGTGGGCAATTATCCGGAAGTTATCAAAAACGGACATAATGGATATGTTTTTGATTATTCCAATCCGGAGAATGCTGTCTCCACGATAAACAAACTGCTGGATTCCTCTGCTGAATGGAAAGAGGCGGCCCACGAATGTTCTATACAGATTGCATCCAAATATTACGATCCCGAAAAAGTGGTCAAACGGCTCGTGGATGATTTATTGGCGGAAAACCAATGAACCAGTATCAAGAACACAAGATATGAAGCTGCTTCAAACGATCGCATCGATGAATGCCACGGGAGGAGGGACATCCAGTTGCACTTACCAGCTGTTCAACGCCCTCTACAATCTCGACCACGAGGTCAGGTTGCTGTCTATGGCACCGAAGAATTCCGGTACCGAAGTTCTGGGAGATGGCTCTCAATGGCTCGTCAACTTACCAAATGATTATCGGACACCTCTCGGAATTTCGAAAAACATACGGCAGTATCTTAAAAATTCCGATGCGGAAATCTTCCATACCAATGGATTATGGCTGGATGTCAACCATACGACTTGCGCTATAGCCCGCTCCAAAGGAAAGCCATATCTCATCACTCCCCATGGAATGATGTATGAAGAAACATTACGGCGGTCGTGGTGGAAAAAACGTCCTCTGGAAGCATTATGGTACAAAAGAGATATCCGTGAAGCGTACTGTATCCATGTTACATGCAGGGAAGAGATGCGCCATATCCGTAATTATGGCTACAAGGGGCCCGTTGCTGTCATCGGGAACCCAATTGAAGTACCCTCATATATCGACGATATAAACCTCAGAACTGAAAGTAATCCTCTTCCTGACAATACATATACCATTGGATTCCTTGGCAGGCTTCATCCCCGCAAACAAGTGGAATTGATACTGCAAGGGCTATCCCTCCACCCCGATGCGAAACGAATAAAAGTCGTCATTATTGGTGATGGAGATGCGGCCTATAAAGAATTCCTTCATAAGGAAGTAGACAGACTCGGTCTGGCGGGTCAAGTCGAGTTCAAGGGATTCATCAATGGACGCGAGAAGTTTGAGCTGCTATCCCGCTTGTCCGCTTTGTTTGTCCCGTCTGATATGGAGAATTTCGGGATGATTATCCCCGAAGCACTGTTGGTCAACACGCCGGTCATGGCTTCCTTAGGGACGCCATGGGAAGCGTTGAACACCAACCGATGCGGATGGTGGACAGAAGCATCCCCGGAATCAATATCCCAAGTCATAGACCAAATTGTCGGGATGTCTCCCGCTGATTTGAAATCAATGGGAAAACGTGGGGCACAATATGTGCGTGACAAATTTGCGGCACCGGTGATAGCATCTCGCCTTATGGAGCTTTACCGGTGGATATTGGGAGAAGCCCCCAAACCTGAATTCGTCGAAGTTTAATTCCAGATGGCAAACACAGACGATTACACAGCCTTAAAAAACGGCATCTCTTGGAGCGCATTCGAACGCTTCGCCGTGCAGGGGCTACAGTTCATTGTCTTTGTGTTTATGGCCCGAGCCCTCTCCCCTACTGATTATGGGCTGGTCGGGATGCTGACATTTTTTATTGTCATATCCCAACTGATTGCCGAGGGCGGGTTGCCTCAAGCCATTATCCGTAAACTCAACAGGGATGAGACAGACCTTTCAACCGCATTCTTTGTCAATGTGACGGGTGGCATTTTACTGTATCTGATTCTTTTTATCTCAGCGCCGGCAATCTCAAAATTCTACGAAGAGCCACAGCTCACCGCTTTACTCAGAGTGATGGCACTGAGTATTCCAATACAGTCATCACTGGTCGTCCATCGGGCGATACTGACTTCCAAACTTGATTTCAAGACCCAGGCAAAATCCACATTCGTAGGTGCATTGTCATCTGGTCTCATCGGCATATATATGGCATATCGCGGTTATGGCGCGTGGGCAATCGTGGGTCTTCAACTTACCAATCAGATTGTCACCTCAATCACCCTGTGGATTGTCACGGAATGGCATCCAACACGCCGCTTTTCCCTGAACTCTTTCAAATCTCTCTATGGCTTCGGGTACAAATTATTGGTAAGCAATGTTTTCGACAGTGTTTATACAAGCATATACACCCTTACAATTGGAAAAGTATTTTCTGCTTACGCGTTAGGATGCTACACCAATGCGCGTCAGCTCGGCAGCATATCCTCCGAAAATCTTACGCGCATTGTCAACCGGGCCGCGTTCCCGATGTTCTGCAGTTACCAGGATGACAAGCAGAAACTCCATGATATGATCGCCAATTATCTGAAACTGACATTCTTCTTCATCGCCCCTCTTATGATTGGCATCTCCTCACTCTCCCAGTCAATGACTATCGCATTAATCGGTTCCCAATGGCTCTACACAGCCCGACTGCTCAGGATAATCTGCGTCTATTTCCTGTTCTTCCCTCTCAATTCAATCAATTTCATGATTCTGGAGATAAATGGGAGAGGTGACACCTACCTGAAACTCAAAGCAATAAACATTGCCGTAGGGCTTGGCCTCCTGATTATTCTTATTCCTTTCGGATTATCGGCAGTATGTCTTGGAATGGTAGCCTGTGGATTCATAAGTTTTGCAATAAACGCCCATATATCCGGCAAAAGTATCAATCTTGGGTTTACACGTCAACTCAAGCTCCTGTTGCCTACACTAATCAGTGCTTTGGTAATGGGAGCAACAGTTTATGGGGTACAATTCCTTGTCAAAGGAGAGTGGCTCCAGGTCTGCCTTGGAATTGCGACCGGCATACTTATCTACGGAGGGTTGTCTATGGCTTTCCAGACCGACCTCTGCAGTGTAATCTTAAAATTACTAAGAAAACCAGGCATCCCGACCAATGTCGAATCCTGATATAAACAGCAATTACAGCCACTCCATTGATAGGTTCATCATACCCGGAATATCAATAGTTCTTGGCATAATGATATGCCTGCGCTATGCCGTATACATAACCATCCCACTCCCGGTTATAACCGCACTGTCTCTGGTAATAATACTGTTAGCCCGGATATATCGTAATACCAAATATTGCATCCCCCTGTTGATATTCCTGCTCTATTACGGAGCAACACTGTTTATTCATCCATATTCGGAACCACTGCTTCGCTTTTCACGCTATGTCGCATTCGCGATAGGCATACTGCTTTTCTCCCCATTATTAATGTCAAAACAATTGACATTGGCGCGTAAATACATCTTTGTTACCATATTCCGGACATTACTGTTGATGGTCCTTATATCCTTCTTCATATGGATTTATTGTACGATTATGGGATATGAGATTTCCGACAGTCACTTCTATTATTATGGCTTCAAAGGGATATTCGATAGTGGAATGGTGCTATCCCCCGCCGCCGGCGTTGTCGCGATAATATCTCTTCACAAATCACTGACAACAACCTCATCCCCCAGAATATTATGGTTGACGACGACACTCATCAGCGCAACCACCTGCGTTGCTGCTGGCTCCAGGATTGCCGTATTAGGTATGATAACAGCATTCATTGTTGAGTTTGTCTTAATGAGAAATGAAATCAAGGATATATTTTCTGATTTCAAATATAAAATCGCGTCCATTATTGTATTACTTGGACTTGTCGCGATTTCTCCTGCGGCATTCAAAGTCATCAATCACAAAATTTCAATCGGACACGCTCACAACAGCATAATCTATTCACGTCAGAAACTTTGGACAACCCGTATTGACGAAATCCGCACCTCTCCTCTCATCGGAATCGGCTATGCAAACGAATCCACCGCATTATCTTCCGAAAATGCCACCCATAAACCTACCAACATTGAACCGGGTTCCTCATGGCTCTCTTTGGTCAGCTACGGAGGAATTATCGGATTAGGAATATTCGGCTGGTTTTCATATAAGATGTTTAGTAAAATATCCGCAAATCGCCATAAAAAATATGTCATCCCTACAATTGCCCTCTTGACATTTTTTTTCGTAGATGGAATCGCTGAAGGATGGCTGATGTTCAGCGGCGCTCTTCTGTTTCCCATTTTTTGGCAAACTTGTTCAGCAGCATTTATGGCACAATCATACCAACAATATGACTGAAACCAAGCAACATCTCCGTCCTTACGTCAATCACCTTGGCCTAAAACATCAAATCATACGACTTTTATGGTCATTTGTATGGAATATGGCTGCTCGTTGGCTCCCTCGATCAATAGGTAGCGGATGGAAACGTCTGTTGTTAAAAATGTTCGGTGCGGAAATAGCACCTACCGCAGTCGTATATAGTTCTGCAAGAATATATTATCCCTCTAATCTCACAATGCATCCATACAGCTGTTTGGCTTCAGATGTTGAGTGTTATAACGTGGCCCCAGTGATTTTAGGAGAACACGTTACCGTTAGCCAAGGAGCTATGTTGTGTACCGCATCTCACGACATCACTGACGCTGACAACCGTCTCATTACCGCAACAATAGAAATTGAGCGCGATGCCTGGATCGGAACGCGTGCTTTTGTGGGAATGGGTGTCACAGTTGGAGAAGGAGCTGTTGTGGGAGCTTGCGCCGCTGTTTTCAAAAATATCGAACCATGGACTGTGGTTGGTGGCAATCCAGCGAAGCCTCTAAAAAAGAGGGCAATTAAATAATTCAATTTATATGCTTGATTTGACAGTTGTTATTTTGACGAAGGATGAGGAGCTCCATATCGAGAGATGCATTGAGAATGTGTTGCCCATCGCCAAGGAGATATATGTTATCGATAGCTTCTCCACCGACAAGACATTGGAGATTGCGTCCAGATATCCGAAAGTCAAGATCTTTCAGAACAAATGGATAAACAGTTATGCCCATCAGTTCAACTGGGCACTTGACCAACTACCGCCAACCACCCAGTGGGTGTTGCGTCTGGATGCCGATGAGTATCTGCTGCCGGGACTTGTGGAGGAGGTAAAACAGAAGTTGCCTTTGCTTGGGAACAATGTTTCCGGAGTTGTGCTGAACCTCCGGCGTATTTTCCTTGGAAGATGGATAAAACGTGGGATATATCCCATAAAGCTTCTGCGTATCTTCCGATATGGTCATGGACGATGCGAACAGCGCCTTATGGATGAGCATATCCAGCTCACTCAAGGAGAGATTGTCGAGTTCCGGAATGACTTCTGCGACCACAACCTCAACAACCTGTCTTGGTTCTGCCACAAGCATGTCAATTATGCCGTCCGTGAGGCGGCCGACCTCCTCGACATTGAATACGGTATCACCGGGGCTGCCCTGACCGATGAGGGGAAAATGATTTCCCCACAGGCGATAGCCAAACGTAACAAAAAGCACAAATATGCCCGTCAACCGCTTTTCCTGCGGTCCACGGCTTATTTTTTATACCGATACCTGTTAAAAGGAGCATTCCTCGAAGGTAAAGAGGGATTCCTTTTCTCATTCATTCAAGGATGGTGGTACCGGACATTGGTCGATGCCAAAGTGCTGGAAATAAAACGTAAAAGCGGCGGCGACCCGCAAAAGATGAAACAAATCCTCCAAGAGGAATACAATATAGGTTTCTGACATCCCCCTATCCGGTTTTGCCGGACTGTGATTACAATGAATAAATTCAAAATTTCACTTGTGACGGTGACACGGAATTCCGCCCGAACCGTAGAGGACACTCTCCGCAGTGTGATTCAACAGACATACGGGGATGTCGAGCATATCGTGGTCGATGGCGGAAGCACCGACGCCACAATGGATATAATCAGGAAATATGCCGGTCAATACAATTCCCGAGGGTTCGAATTGAAATGGATTTCCGAACCTGACAATGGCATCTATGATGCCATGAACAAAGGTATCTCCCTTGCTTCCGGCGAAGTAGTCGGGATGCTCAATTCCGATGATTTCTTCACATATCCAACTGTGCTTGAGAGAGTGGCGGATGAGTTCAAGGCCATCTCTCAGAGACAGGAATTGGATGCCGTCTATGGTGATATCCATTATGTCAATCCCGAACGGCTCGACAAATGTGTCAGATACTACTCTTCCAAGGCATTCTCGCGCACGAAAATGAGGATGGGGTTCATGCCGGCCCATCCTTCATTCTATTGCCGAAAAGAATTATATGACAAGTTGGGGATGTACGACATATCTTTCCGAATCGCGTCAGACTTCGAATTGCTCCTCCGATTCATTTACATTCATCGAATTCGCACCAAATACCTTCCTCTTGACTTCGTGACTATGCGGACCGGTGGCACATCAACTTCTGGCTTCTCTGTACATCGGAAAATATATTCCGAGCATATGCGTGCTTACAAGAAAAACCGAATCTATTCTAATTTTTTCATGGAAGCCACCCGGTATCTTTACAAGATCATAGAGATTTGCCGAAGCAACCTGTCATAACCAGCCATCTCATAATATGGTGACTGAAATCACTCTTTCAGAAACACCGAGACGCCAGGCCAAAATCACGGTCGGTAATGGCGACAACCTCCTTACCTGGACTTTCGACGCGCCCGGGATAAGCGACAACGCCTGGCGACAACTGCTTGCTCACGGATTCGATGGCAACAATACCGGAGCAAACCTCCAACCGGAAGACCGCGAGGCTCTCGATTTCCGCGACCGCGTGGCCTCTGTCGTCGCCACATTGAACAGTGCCGTCGAATCACTCGAACGTAACCGCACATTTGACCACCCCGGGGAATCCTTCATATCCTTTTCTGACCGGATGATAAAAGAGGATCAGGAAGCAGGAATCACCGCCTCGAGAATCAACAAATACATAGCGTCTGTCTCTCGTTTCAAACGCTATCTCCAGTCTGTCGGCAAAGAGGGTATTCTCCTATCCAATCTCAACGCCAACTTAATGACTGACTTCGACAAAGTCATGTCAGAAGAAGGGCTGCAACCCTCGACACGCGCATTTTATAACCGCACTTTGCTGTCCATATATCTCCGTGGAGTGAAAGCCGGTCTGACCATAGACAACTCCCCCTTCTCCAAAGTAGCCACCCAATACCGTCAGCCCTCGACAAGAAACAAGCCCCGCCGAGTCTCCCGCTGACCATCAATACACTCTAACAACACGCACTGCCCCGTCCGCTTCAACAGCAGACGGGGCGGTGCGTCATATGTCTATTACATATCAATGCATTCTCTTGAGGAGATTATATGAAGGAACGATTCCCAGCTCTCCCGCTTTTGAAAGATTCGCCGCACCTTCCACTCTATTTCCCAGCTGGAAATAGACATACGCCAGGTTGTAATATGCCTCTCCGAAATCCGGTTTCAACTCCAAGGCTTTCCTATATGCGGCAATCGCCGAAGTGAGATCTCCAAGTTCCACAAGCGCGTTGGCCTTGTCGTAATGGGCGAACGCGAGACGTGGGGAAAGTTCTGCCGCACGATCGAAATCGGAAATCACATTGCGCATCTCCATCTTCATATCAGGAGATGAAGCTCCTCCCATACCATTCCTTCCCGCTTGAGTCCCACCGTGCTGATAACTGCCTGCCGACATAACCATATCATACCGGGCCACACCCCGCATGAAATACGCGAGCGCGAAGTCAGGAGTCAACGCTATCGCCCTGTCAAGGTCGGCAATCGCAGCGGGATAATTCCTCAGGGTGACATAATCCATCGCTCTTCCGAAAAAGTCTATAGCCCTCGGTTCATTCTCAGTCATGAACCTGTTGTAATTCTCCACCGAGCGGAAATGCCTGTCGAGCAACTGCTCATCCGCCGGGGTCAATCCTCGGTTTCCGACCATCACCAAAAACGGCAACATCCTGGTCGCGTTCAACTCATCAACCTCCTTTATATAGCTTCTGGCATCCGTCACCGTGTTGGTCGAAGAGGAATAGTATCCCAACGCGAACATCGGTTCAAGCGAAATCCTGCGGTCTCTATCCTGAACCTTTCCTCTGATACCCTGGTTGACAAAATCCTGCTGCAGGTCGACATCGCTGTCCATCGTCCTCAACGCGGTAAACCGTCGTGCCACAGATTCCGCCGACAACTCGTCACTCGACCCGGGCTGACCATCCCGCACATCTTCTTTCCCGGGCTGCTCACTTGTTCCCGTACCACCCGCAGGCAACGCTTTCGCCATCGCGAGTGCACGCTTGTAATCAGTCTCAGCCTGCCCCATCTTTCCCTGACTGCGGTAAATATCCGACCTCATATAGAGAGCCTCCGGCAATTCCGGGAACCGGTCAATCAGTTTATTGACATCCTCCAACGCCGCCTTGTAATTACGGGTCTCACTGTAAAGCAGCACCCGATTATACAACGCCCTGTAATCCTCCGGATCAAGTTCAAGCACACGGGAGAAATCGGCTATCGCCCGGTCATTATCTCGGCTCTCCATCCTGAGAAGTCCTCGATTGTAAATCGCTGCTGCATTAAGCGGGTCAAGCTGTATGGCGTAATCGTAATCGGCCATCGCTCCGAAATAATCGTCACGGTTATATCTAAGGAAGGCCCTGTTGACATACAATCCACCCTCTTTCGGTTCCAGTCGTATCGCCTCCGAGATATCCTGCTCGGCCTTGTCATATCCGGCAGGAGAAGCCATCTCCAACGAAGCCCTTATAACATAGGCATATGCAAGCTTGTTTGAAATCCCGAGAGCCTGGTCAAGGTCAGCCATCGCCCCGACGGTATCGGCCTGTTCCGCCTTGACTCGTGCGCGGGCCACATACGCGTTGGCATATCCGGGATGCATCTCCAGCAATTCGTCGAACACCACCATCGCGCTGTCAGCCTTACCTAACTGCTGCAATGCCAAAGCCTTGTTGAACATCAGGTTTCGGTTGTTCGGCAACAGCTCAGCCGCATGGTCGTAATCCTCGACCGCGCCTTGATATTTCCCCATATTCTGCCGCGCCACGCCTCTAACCTCATATGCCTCAGGGATAAAAGGATTCCGCTCGATAGCCTCGGCAGCATCCTCTTCTGCCCCTCGATAATCCTCCAGATTGAGTTTGGCGATGGCCCGGAGGAAATAAGGCTGCGCCAGATAAGGCTTCGCGGCGATGGCCCTGTTGAAATATTGTATTGACAAGACATAGTCGTCAAAATAGAGCGCGTTCTGCCCCACCTTGACAATCTGCTCGGCATTGATTTGCGCTATCGCCGGAACCGCTCCGGCAATAAACGCCAACACCGACAAAACATATAGTCTGATTCTTTGTTTCATAATCAACCAAGGGAGAAGACTCCCTTTTTCCATCCACAAATTTACGAAATCCCGCCAATATTACTTATATTTGCAGGAAAATAAATTAGTGACCGCATAAATCAACAGCGACACAGACCCACGACACCATCACCTATGACAGAACTTCAAGGCCAATGGCAGACATATCCCGCCGAAAGCACTGAAAATGGCCGCACCATCATCGTGACTGTCCGAACCGACATTCAGAAATTCCGGGAAAATCCCCGCTTCATCTACCGTATCACCATCGCATGGCCTTATCAGGGTGGCGCAGACGGGATGCCCGATGAAGCCACCTCTGAACTTATGGAGCAAGCCACCGACCTCTTGGCCGAAGCATTCAGAAAAGACCCGGTAGCCGTACTTACCGAAATCTCCACAGGTGATGACAGACGCGAATGGGTGTTCCAGACCTCCAGCCTGGGCATCTTCAACAAGAAAATCAACCAGGCATTGGCCGACCTCCCTTTGCTTCCGCTGGAATTCGATGCGGAAGAGGATCCCGACTGGGAACTCTACATCGAATCCATCCCCGAAATCTAAATCCCGGCAGTCCGGTCATCAACCCGGCGTCAGGCTTTTCCTCTGACTGCCGAGGCAAGCGCGGCCGCGCAACGGTCTCCGTCAATCGCGGCGGAGACGATTCCACCGGCATATCCGGCACCCTCCCCGCAAGGGTAAAGCCCTTCGACATCGATATGCGCCAGCGTCTCTGAATCCCGTGGAATCCTGACCGGAGAAGAGGTGCGGGTTTCCGCGCCGATGACCGCAGCCTCCCGGGAGACAAATCCCCTCGACTTTTTCCCGAATTCCCGGAACCCTTCCCGCAGACGGGAAGCCACGAACTCAGGCAAAAGCTTGTCAAGTCGAGCCGGATGTATGCCGGGAGCATACGAGGTGGTCGGCAGCGACTTCGAATCGCGTCCCTCTATGAAGTCAGTCAACCGCTGTGCCGGAGCGTTCTGTGTTCCATCAGCATCCTCCGAGAAACGCGCCTCCACATCCTCCTGAAATTTCATCACCTTCAGAGCCCCATACCTGTCATACTCCGAAAGGTCTTCAGGCAACACTTCGACCACCATACCGGAATTTGCCCATTTCGTGCCGCGCGATGCCGGAGACATTCCGTTGACCACAAGCTGTCCCGGAGCTGTCGCCGCCGGAATTATGAACCCACCCGGACACATACAGAAAGAATAGACTCCCCGCCCATCGACACGGGTCAACATCGAGTATTCGGCAGGGGGTAGATGTTTTCCCCTCCCGTTTGGATTGTGATATTGTATGCGGTCAATCAGCTCCTGTGGATGCTCTACCCTGACTCCGACAGCAATTCCCTTAGGCTCAATCTTGATGCCGTCCTCGTCAAGTCGGCGATAGATATCGCGGGCGGAATGCCCGGTGGCGAGTATGACAGGCCCGGAAATCTCCTCACCAGATGCTGTCACGACACCTTTCACGCGGCCATCCTCAACCACCAGTCTCTCAACCCTGGTCTGAAACCTTACTTCCCCCCCTGAGACTAGTATCGTCTCCCGGATTCCCCGAATCACCTGAGGAAGACGGTCGGTTCCGATATGCGGATGCGCGTCAACAAGGATTTCCTCCTTCGCGCCATGCTGCACAAGCACATTGAGAATCTTATCCACCGGCCCGCGCTTCTTGCTGCGTGTGTAGAGTTTCCCGTCGGAATATGCTCCCGCGCCACCTTCTCCAAAACAATAGTTAGAATCCGTGTCGACGATATTCTCGCGTGACAGACACGCCATATCCTTGCTTCTCTCCTCCACCGACTTTCCCCGTTCGAGCAATATCGGTTTCACCCCCTCCTCTATCAACCGGAGAGCGGCGAACAACCCCGCAGGCCCAGCCCCCACGACTATCGCCACAGGTGCGTCATCGGGAAGCTTCCCATATGTCACCGGCGAAAGTATGGAATCCTCTGCCGTCGGGGCTTGGTCTATGAAAGCGTCAACGGTCAGATTGACCATCACCCGGCGTTGACGGGCGTCAATCGACCGCTTGACAATCCTTATTTCCTTTATCCGGTTGATGTCGACACCCAGACGGGTCGAAACATCAGCCAAAAGACGCAAATGAGTGTAGGCGATTTCAGGCTCTACCCTTACCTGGAGTGTTGTCTTGGACATGAGTTTATTTTGACGATATTGGAGGTGTCGAGAGACTGCGTGCAGCCATCTCCTTTTTATGACGGTGGACAACCACCATAAGGGTAATCACCGCTACTATGAATGCCAGCAGGTCTGAGCCACACATCGAAGCCCATACCCCCTTGATGCCCCAAATCTTTGGGAATACCCACAGGAATGGCAACAGGAACAGCAGCTGGCGTGTCAGTGACAGGAATATGGATATGGCAGGCTTGCCGATAGACTGGAAATAGTTCTGAATCACAATCTGACAACCCACCACCGGATAGAACATGAAATAAATCCTGAAACCATTGTTGGCGATTTCAATGAGTCGTGCGTCAGTCGTGAACATACGGCTTATGGAATCAGGGAAACACTCGGTGACAAGACATCCGACCACGGTGATGGCCACACCGATGAATATGCCCCTCTTGAGAGTTTTCTGCACCCTGTCCCACTGGTTGGCTCCATAATTGAATCCGAGGATGGGCTGCATACCCTGTGTGACTCCGAACACTACCATCACGAAAAACATCGTCGTGCGGTTAAGTATGCCATACGCCCCTACCGCGAGGTTGCCGTCAGCGCCGCCGTAGTCAAGCAATGCCTTGTTGAGGAACACGACGACCACACAGGCAGTCACATTCATAAGAAACGGGGACAGCCCGATGGAATATATCCTCTTTATTATCGACGGGGTGAACCATCGGTTGGAACGTTTGAAATGCACGAAGCTGCTCTTTGAGCAAAAATGTATCGTAACCCATATGAAAGCTGTGAATTGGCCGCACACCGACGCGAAAGCCGCCCCGGCGATTCCCCATTCGAACACATAGATGAACAACGGACACAAAATCACATTCACGCCCACCGAAAGCAATGCTGAAATCATCGCTTTGCGGGGGTAGCCCGTCGCTCTCATAAGATTGTTAAGTCCGATGAACACATAGGTTATCGGGGTGCCGTAAAGTATCACGCGCATAAACTCCCGCGCGTAAGGGATGGTTTCGGCCGTGGCTCCGAAAAGCGTCAGAATGTCATCGAGGAACAACAGACAGAGTCCCCCGAAAACCACCGAGTGAATCAGACACAGCACCAGCACATTGTTGATGACATCCGTCGCCCTTGAAATATTTTTCTGTCCGAGAAAAATTGAGCTGATGGTCGCTCCGCCGACAGCGATGAGCGTACAGAACGCCACTACAAGGTTCATCAACGGGAAGGTGATCGCAAGTCCGGCGATGGCCATCGCCCCGACTCCGCGTCCGATGAATATACTGTCGATAATGTTGTATAACGACATCGCAACCGACGCTATGATGGCCGGCACGGAATACTCCACCAGCAATTTGCCGATGGGAAGCGTTCCGAGCGACATAGGATTTTTGGCTGCGATATCCTTTTTATTATCCTGGCTCACAAAACAATCTGATTAAATGTTTGAATCTCTCCCTCTGATGAGTATAACCTGACCGGATGCCGAAAAGTTTCCCCACGGCTTGACTTATTATGGGGATTGTTGCTAACTTTGCACCCGAAACGAAAATCAGATAGAAATTCAATGAAGTACAAAGCAGCTTTGTTTGACCTCGACGGCGTCCTCATCGACAGTGAGACGTTATACACAGGCTTCTGGGAGAAGGTCGGGAAATCCCACCATCTCCCCTCCCCGACTTTCGCATATGACATCAAGGGTACCACCCTCAACGACATACTCACCACCTATTTCCCCGAACCGGAAATCAGGGCCGATGTCGACCGGATGCTCCACGAATTCGAGAACGAGATAGTATATCCGGTTTTCCCTGGAGCGCTGGAGTTCGTCGACTCTCTACGTCAAGCCGGTATGAAAACGGTAATCGTCACCAGCAGCGACGACAAAAAGATGGAATTCCTGTTCCGGCAGCATCCCGGTTTCAAGGAGCATTTCGACGCGATTGTGACAGCCGCCGACGTTACCCGGTCAAAACCCGACCCCGAGCCCTACCTGATTGGAGCGCGCAAAGTCGGTTGCGACGCAAGCGAATGCGTCGTGTTTGAAGATTCTTTCCAAGGACTGGAGGCTGGCAGAAGGGCCGGAAGCCATGTCATCGCGCTCGCGACCACCAATCCTGCGGCATCCCTCGAAGGGAAAGCCGACAGGATAGTGTATTCGCTGGCTGAGCTTGCCGGAGATATCAGCAAGCTTTGAACGACATGTCAAGGCCTTTGACCGAATGGGTCAGTGCGCCGACTGATATGAAGTCCACACCGGCCTCGCCATAGGCGCGCAAGGTGTCAAGAGTGATACCGCCCGAAGATTCCACCTCTGTGCGGCCATTTATAAGTTTTACAGCCTCGGCGGTACGCTCGGGAGTGAAATTGTCAAGCATGATACGGTCTACACCGGCTTCGAGAGCCTGCTCGATTTCTGCCGTGTTTCGGGTCTCAACCTCGATTTTGAGGTCCTTGCCGTTGGTCTTCATCCATTCCTTGGCCGCGCTTACAGCCTGGGGTATGCCGCCGGCGAAATCGACATGGTTGTCTTTGATGAGAATCATGTCATAAAGCCCCATACGATGATTGCCGCCACCTCCGATTTTGACAGCCTCCTTCTCAAGGACACGGAGTCCGGGTGTGGTCTTGCGGGTGTCGATGACCTTTGCCTTGAGTCCTTCAAGGCGTTCCTGGTAGCGGGCGGTCTGAGTGGCGATACCGCTCATACGCTGCATGATATTCAGCATCAGTCGTTCGGTCTGGAGCAACGATCTTACGCTGCCCTCCACCTTGAAAGCGATGTCGCCGGGTTTTACCTGAGCGCCATCGTTGATATAGACGGTCATCTTGAGAGACGGATCGAATTTCTCGAACACCTTGCGGGCGATTTCAACTCCGGCAAGGATGCCTTCCTCTTTCACAAGCAGATGCTGCGTGCCCTGCTCGTCAGCCGGAATAGTCGAGAGTGTGGTGGCGTCGCCATCACCGACATCCTCGGCGAACGCAAGCGTAAGCAGGTCGTCTATAAGTTCTTCGCGAGTTTTCATAAATGATAGGGTAATTTTCCAATGCAAAATTACTAATTAAACCCCAACTTAACAAACAATCATGAAAATAACCCTGATGGTGGTCGGCAAAACCACATCCGCGAATCTGCGTTCCGGAATCGAGGAATATTGCCGTCGAGTCAACCGCTACATACCTTTCGACATCCTGGAGCTGCCCGATGTCAAGACCTCCCGCAAACTGACCGAAGAGAAACAAAAGGAAACCGAAGGTGAAATGATGCTTGCCCGCATCCAGCCGAGCGACACAGTGGTCTTGCTTGACGAACGTGGCAGGGAAATGACCTCCCGTGAATTTTCCTCATATATCGAGAAGAAAACCATCAATGTCCCGAAGCAGCTGTGGTTTATCGTCGGTGGGCCTTACGGATTCTCCCCTGCGGTCTATTCACGCGCCAATGAGAAGCTTTCCTTGTCAAAAATGACATTCCCCCACGAGATGGTCAGGCTGTTTTTCGTCGAACAGATATACCGCGCGATGACAATACTCAGAAACGAGCCTTATCATCACGACTGAGCCTGCTGCTAATCCAACTACAATTATTTGTGCCAGAAACGGGGAGTCAGAATCACCAGAACCGTGAAAATCTCCAGACGACCCGTCAGCATAAGAAATGACAGCACCCACTTCCCTCCGTCGGAAATCTGGGCGTAAGCTCCTCCATTCTGGGAGATTGCGGCATCAAGTCCCGAGTTGCTGACGCATGCGAATGCCGAGAAATAAGCGTCGCCAAGAGACGCGCCACATACCGTCAACAATGCACCTCCCACAATTATGACCCCAATATAAAGGCTGAGGAAGACCATCACCTTGTTTATAATCTCCGGAGCTGCGGCGTTGCGGTTGACATCCACTGAGAGGATATGGTTGGGATAGATACATCTGTAAAGCTCGTTGCGGGAATTTTTCCAAAGCAACACAACCCGGTCGAGCTTCGCGCCACCCGCCGTGGAACCGGCACACGCCCCGACAAACATCATGATAATCACAGCCCCCAAAAGGAATGAACCCCACCCATCGAAGTTCTCGACCGTGTAGCCTGTCGACGACAAAGTCGACACGATTTGGAAGAGCGGGTCAATCGTCAGAGAACCAATCGTGTTGGGGACATCGGGATTGAGGAATATGGCGATATCGAAAACCACAAACATCACCACAATAACCCACACATACAATTTGAACACCTCATTGTTCCACACCGCCTTGAACTGACCTGTGGAGGCCCTGAATATCAAGGCGAAATTTATACCTCCCACAAACATGAAGACGGTCGTGACAACCTTGACATACAATGAATCCCACGCCTGAAGAGACTCCGCCTTGGTCGAGAACCCTCCTGTCGACATTGTTGACAAGGAGTGGCAGAGGCTGTCAAACGCATCCATCGGTCCAAACCAGTAAAGTATGCACAGGAGGATGGTCAGAAGCAGGTAGACAAGCCAAAGACGTTTGGCCGTCGCGCTCACCCTCGGACGCAGTTTCTCATGTGTGATACCGGTCACCTCTGCGTTGAACATCTGCATTCCCCCCGATGAGTTGAGCATTGGCAATACCGCGAGTGTGAAGAGGATAATACCCATGCCCCCTATCCATTGCATCAGCGAACGCCACAAATGGATGCCATGGCTTATTGCCTCTGTGTCAAGCATAGTGGTCGCGCCAGTGGTCGTGAATCCCGACATCGCCTCGAAAAACGCGTCGGAGACATTTAGCGGGGAGTCACACATCATGAACGGTATCATCCCGAAAAAGGAGAAGACCACCCACACCAAGGCTGTCAGCAAGAATCCCTCACGTTTTCCCATATCGAAACGGGTGGGTTTCACTCCGGCGGTGGCAAGCAGCCCGCAGACCAGAGTCAGAATCATCCCGCACAGGAATGGCATATAGTCCTCGCGATACAAGAGTGTGGTTACCAACGGAAAAGACATGAATGCCCCTTCGATCAACAAGAGCCATCCCACCACACGCAGGAGCATCTTCCAGTTTACTATCGCCTCTTTCCGTGCCATTTCGGATTCCTGTTATCCAAACAGTTTCTCTATCTTGTGGATTGAGCCTGAGAGACAGAATACCAGCACATGATCGCCAGGCTGAATCACCGTGCGTCCTGTCACAAGCATACCCTTGCCGTCGCGTATCAGTCCCGCGAGAGTCATTTCACGCGACAGTTTCAGCTCCATCACAGGCCCTTTGGTGATTTTTGACCCGGGACGAGCCTCAAGCTCGGCCACCTCGGCATCAGCCAGCGCCATAAACTTCGAGCTTGACTCGTCCGCGTCGAGCAGCAGCTGGAAAATCTTGCTTGAGGCAAGCAGTTTCTTGTTGATGACCGTGCCGATGTTGAGCCCCTCAGCCTCGGAGATAAACTGGATGTTCTCCACCTCAGCCACCGTCTTGTCAACACCAAACTCCTTAGCTGTCAGACAAGCGAGGATATTGGTCTCGGAGAATTCCGTGAGAGCCACAAAAGCATCCATATTGGAAATCCCCTCTTCCCGAAGTATGTCGTTGTTACGCGCGTCACCATGGATGATTTTCACCTTGCATCCCGAACAACGCTCCGGCAACCGGCGGCAAAGCGCCATGTCATCCTCCATGATAGTGAGGTCGAACTTGTCAGAGGCGAGATGGGCAAGCCTCACAGCTATACGGCCGCCACCCATAATCATCACGTTCCTGACCTTGAAATCCTTTTTGCCGCATATGTCGCGTATCTCATCGACATATTCGCGGGTGGTGGTGAAATATATGATGTCACCCGCCTTAATCGCATCATCACCACGGGGAATGATGGTCTCGTGGCGGCGTTTGATTGCCGAGACATGGTAATTATGCTGGGAGAAGGTAAGGTCGCGCAGCTGTTTGCCTACAAGCACCGCATTGTCATTGACCCTGACACCGACCAGAATCAGCTCTCCGTCATGGAGTTCAAACCAGTTACGCGCCCATGGACGACGTAAAGCCTGGCAGATTTCCTGAGCCGCCAGATACTCGGGATAAATCAGATGATCGACTCCGACCGACGAGAAAAAGCCTCGGTTTTGGGAATCAAGGTATTCGTAATTGTCTATACGCCCCACCGTTTTCCTCGCCCCGAGGTGCTTGGCTATGCCGCATGCTATGAGGTTGGTGTTCTCGTAAGGAGTAACGGCGATAAACAAATCACAGTCATCACCCACACCTGCCCGTTTCTGGTCATTGAATGATGTCGGGGAACCGCTGACCGTCATCAGGTTATAGTTACTGTCAAGACGGTTGAGCTTCTCCTTGTCACGATCAAGCACTATGATGTCCTGCTCCTCACGCGACAGCAGTTTTGCCAAGTGTGAGCCCACTTCTCCGGCTCCGGCGATGACTATCTTCATCCGTGGACACTGATTTTGGGAGCCGCCACAAGTGAAGCGGCCTGGACGGCGATGGATTCCCCATCCATTCCACAAAGCTTACGCAGCTCGGCGACTGTACCCTGAGCCACAAATCTGTCCGGCACACCAATCTTCCTGACGGGAATCTCCCGATAGCCCTCCTCTTGCAGGAATTCCTCCACTGCCGAGCCAAGACCTCCGATGGTCGTGCCATCCTCCACCGTCACTATCGGCGCACCTTTCTCGGCGGCTTCTTTTAGAAGAGTTCGGTCGATAGGTTTGATGAATGTCATATCATAATGCGATGCCGACAGACCTTGCTCCTTTAAAATCGAGATTGCCTTCGAGACCTCTGACGCTATCGGCCCGGTAGACACGAATGTGACATCCTCGCCCTCCGCAAGTTTCTCACCCCTGCCGATTTCAAGGCGACGGGCCACACGGTCGGTCTCTGGGGATGAACCTGCGCCGCGCGGATATCTGATGGCTATAGGCCCGTCATACAATGATGCCGTGAGCAACAGGTCGCGTAATGTGTCGCCGTCACGCGGGGACGCTATCACCAGCGAGGGCACCGGGCGCAGATACGCTATATCAAAGAGGCCATGATGGGTCACACCATCCTCCCCGACCAATCCGGCGCGATCGATACACAACACCACCGGCAACCGCTGAATGGCGACATCATGGATGATCTGGTCATACGACCGCTGAAGGAATGAGGAGTAAATGGCGACAAACGGACGCAATCCCTCCTTCGCCAGTCCTCCCGCAAAGGTAACGGCGTGACCCTCAGAGATACCGACATCGAATACCCTACCGGGAAGTTCCTTCTGCATAATGTTGATTGAGGTTCCCGAGGGCATGGCGGCGGTTATACCTATGATTTTCTTGTTGTCACGCGCAAGCTGGAGCAGCGTCTGACCGAAAATATCCTGAAATTTGCGCGGTTTCATCGGCGCGGACGCATCCAATGTGGCAGGTGTGACATTGGACTTATCCTCAGCCCTCTCCCCTGTCTCCGGATTGAATTTTCCGGGAGCGTGCCATACAGCCGGATTTTGTTCGGCGGGAGCATATCCCTTACCTTTCACCGTCTTGACATGCAGAATCTTAGGCCCGGTCATATCCTTGATGTCATCAAGGGTCTTTATCAGTCCGGCCACATCATGGCCGTCAACCGGCCCGAAATAGCGTATGTTAAGCCCCTCGAAGATGTTCTGTTCATGAGCCAGCAACGCCTTGAGCGAGTTGTTGAACCTTAGAATCGAACCTTTGCGCTTCTCCGACACGACATGTAGCTTTTTCAGCAGCTTATACAGCTTGTAGCGCATATTGTTGTAACGGCGCGAGGTCGTGACCTGAGCGAGATAGCTATGCAATGCCCCGACATTCGCGTCAATCGACATATCGTTGTCATTGAGGATTATAAGTAGATTATTGGGGGTATTGGCCGCGTTGTTGAGTCCTTCGAAGGCCAGCCCTCCGGAAATTGACGCGTCACCAATAACCGCCACCACCTTGCGCGGAGGATTGTCGGTGTTGAGTTCCGTGGCCACCGCCGATATGGAATTGGAGGCATGCCCGGCCATAAATGTGTCATACTCGCTCTCATCAGGGTTAGGGAAGCCGCTCAACCCATTGAAACAACGATTGGTCGCAAACCTGTCACGCCGCCCGGTCAGAAGCTTGTGGCCGTAAGCCTGATGGCCTACATCCCATACGATACGGTCATAAGGGGTATGGAATACACAATGTAGCGCCACGGTAAGCTCGACGGCACCCATGCTCGAAGCGAAATGGCCCGGATTTGTGGAGAGGGAATCTATAAGGAAACGGCGGATGTCACCGCAAAGGCCCGGAAGAGCGTCCACCGGCAACCTGCGCAGGTCTGCAGGGGAATCTATCTTGCTCAGTATCGGACAATAATTGCTGTCGACTGATTTATCGCTGCTTGTCATTCCTGATATATTTCTTGTAGAGAGGGACAAACACTATTATCCCCGAGGCTATTATGGGGAATAATGTCATAAGATTTATGGCAGTACCCTCGGCTATCATACGGGCGAGAAGCACACCGCATGCACCGGCCCATATCAGGCCGATAATCAGGAATCTGAGGACTACTGACATTCTCATGTTTGTTCTCCTTTCTTTTGCGTTCACTTTATCTTGCAAAGTTAGCGATTTTCCCCGATTGCTCCAAATCAAAATCAGGCCCGACGCGCTATTCCGCGTCGGGCCTGAGCTTTATCTTACTCCTGTCTTTGGGTGGTTATTTCTTGGGAATCGGAGGGATATCCGCCGGTGGGGTCGTAGTTTTGCCATCCGATGTCGGCTCCGTCGGCTTGGAGTCTGCGGAGGACGCGTCTGAGGAGACATCTGTCGCCTCCACATCCTCGACCTCCGCGTCGGGAGTCGTGTTATCCTCCGGTGAGTTCTCCTCCTTTTTCTGAGCCTGGGCAGCTTTTTCAGCAGCTTGCTGGGCAGCAAGGATTTCATCGGTTCTCGACGCCCATTTGCGCTTGCCGAAGATTTTCTCCACATCCTCGGTGAATATCACTTCACGGGTGAACAGCACATCCGCCAGCTTGTTATGGCCTGCGGCCTGTTCGCGCAGGATCTGTTTGGCGCGTTCATACTGCTCATTGATGATGCGCGACACCTCCTCATCGATTTCCTTGGCACGCTGGTCACTGTAAGGCTTCGAGAAACCGTATGCCTGCCCGGTCGAATCATAGTATGAGATGTTGGGTAGATTCTTCGACATACCGTAGTATACCACCATCGCATAAGCCTGCTTGGTGACACGCTCCAGGTCGTTGGCCGCCCCGGTCGATATATGTCCGAGGAACAGCTCCTCGGCTGCACGTCCCGCGAGGGTCGCGCACATCTCGTCAAGAAGTGCCTGGGTCGGGGTTATCTGACGTTCTTCAGGCAGATACCAGGCGGCTCCAAGGGCTTTCCCGCGCGGGACGATTGTCACCTTGATAAGCGGGTTGGCATAACGAAGATTCCAGGAGACTGTGGCATGTCCCGCCTCATGACAGGCGATGGAGCGCTTCTCCTCCTCGGTGGTTATCTTTGAACGTTTCTCCAGGCCACCGATAATTCGGTCAACGGCGGCTATGAAGTCTTCACGCTGCACCACCTCCTTGTTATGACGCGCCGCGATAAGGGCGGCCTCATTGCAGACATTCGCGATGTCAGCTCCCGAGAAACCGGGGGTCTGGCGGGCAAGCAGATCGACATCGACAGTGGAGTCGGTCTTTATACCCTTAAGATGTACATTGAATATCGCCACACGGTCATTCAGCTCAGGCAGCTCGACATAAATCTGGCGGTCGAAACGCCCGGCTCTCAGAAGAGCCTTGTCGAGGATATCGGCACGGTTGGTGGCGGCAAGGATAATCACACCGCTGTTCGTGCCGAATCCGTCCATCTCGGTAAGGAGCTGGTTAAGAGTATTCTCACGCTCGTCGTTGGCACCCATATTTGGGTTCTTGCCTCGGGCGCGGCCAACCGCGTCAATCTCATCAATGAATACGATGCAGGGAGCTTTCTCTTTTGCCTTCTGGAAAAGATCGCGCACTCGCGACGCACCCACACCGACAAACATCTCGACAAAATCCGAACCGGACATGGAGAAGAAAGGCACATTGGCCTCTCCTGCCACGGCCTTGGCAAGCAGGGTCTTACCTGTTCCCGGAGGGCCTACCAGGAGCGCTCCTTTGGGAATTTTGCCACCAAGGTTGGTATAACGCTGGGGATTTTTCAGGAACTCTACAATCTCCTCGATTTCGGTCTTGGCTTCCGACAGCCCGGCCACATCATTGAAAGTGACCTTTACGGGACCATCCTTGTCAAACATCTGGGCCTTAGACTTGCCGACATTGAACACACCGCCGGGGCCTCCCCCGTCACGGGAATTCATACGCTTCATTATGAAGAACCAGAAGCCGATAAGCAACAGAATCGGGCCGAAAGTCCAGAGGAATGAAGTCACG
>URLF01000010.1 GCA_900548705.1 uncultured Porphyromonadaceae bacterium
ATGGTGATGAACGGCCGCCTTGACGGGCATATCGTCCAGGGGCATGTCGACTGCACCGCCCGTTGCACCGAGGTTGAGCAGCTCGATGGTTCGGCATATTTCAAGTTTGAAGATGATGTTGACCGCGAGATGGCCCGTCAGGGATATGTCACTGTCGAGAAAGGTTCGGTGACGGTCAATGGTGTCAGCTTGACGGTCTGCGATTCCACACCCGACTCTTTCCGTGTGGCCATCATCACCTACACGATGGAACATACCAATTTCTGCCGCATCCGCCCCGGGTCTCGTGTCAACCTCGAGTTTGACATCATCGGGAAATATATAGCCCGTATCGCGGCTCTCTCCTGAAAGATCGTCACCGGCGCTGACCACAATGTCTTACCAAATACACTAACGTCATATCTCCATGAAATCCAGAATCGCCGCCGCGGGAGCGGTAATCCTTCTGGCCACGGGCCAGGCATTCCCGTCGATATTCCCCGAACCTGACCAGATTCCTCCGAAGCCCCTTCAGAGCGTCCGCGCCGACAGCGTGGGCCCGGAGTTCCGCACCGTGGTCGTCACCGCCCTCAACGATGAGATTTTCCGTGTCGACAACTACCTCCCCGGCCAGGAGCCTGCCCCCTCCAAGACCGCTGTCCTCCGGGAGGGGATGTTCACCGGGGGATTGATTGACAACCCCCACATCGGTGTGCTGACCACCCCCGGCGGTACTGTCGCCACCCTTGACAAGGCCACCGGCGCTGTCACCATCACCGGCGGCAAAGGCAAAGGTATCTATGACAACGGAGAGCGTCCGGTCGACGCGCAGGGACGCAAGACCCTGTCGTTGCAGCCTATCGGCAGCGGACAGTCATTCTATGGCGGCGGCGAACGCGGCTACCGCCTGAACCTGGCAGGTGACACTCTGGTCATGTATAACCGCCAGAATTACGGCTACACCGGCTCCGACCCCCGTATCCGCCAGATGAACATCACAATGCCGCTGCTGGTGGCTCCCGAGGGGTATGGAATCCTGATGGATGACTATGCCGCAGCCGAGATGGTGGCCGCATCCCCCCTGAAGTATGCTTCCGAATCCCCCTCCTCCCTCTCATACTATTTCTTCGCCTCCCCCGAGGGGATGCCGGGTGTGTCGCGTCAGGTTGCCGACCTGACCGGCCATCAGGATCTTCCCCCCTTCTGGTCGCTTGGCTACATCACCTCGAAATACGGCTACCGCACCGAGGCCGAGACCCTCGGGGTGGCCGACTCACTGCGCCGCGCTGGTTATCCCCTCGACGGCATGGTGCTTGACCTCTACTGGTACGGCAAGGAGGAGGACATGGGTCGTCTGGCCTGGGATCCCGACCAGTGGCCCACCTACCGCAAGATGCTTGCCGACCTGAAGAAGGATGGTGTCAACATGGTGGCCATCTCCCAGCCTTACGTCCTGCGCAATGGCCGGGCAATCGACAACTACAATTATCTCGCCCCGCGAGGAATGTTCGGCAAGGACTCCCTCGGCAATGTCAAGGATGTGAAAATCTGGGTAGGCGAGGGGGGCATGCTCGATGTCTCCAACCCCGAGACCCGTCTCTGGCTGCGCAACCGCTACAAGGCCCTTACCGACAGCGGTATGACAGGATGGTGGGGTGACCTCGGAGAGCCTGAGGTGCATCCCGACGGTATGTACCACCACAACGGTCTCACCACCCGCCAGTACCATAACCTCTACGGTAACGAGTGGAGCCAGATTATCTATGATCTCTTCAAGGAGGAATATCCCGACACCCGCCTGATGACCCTCATGCGCGGCGGCACAGCGGGCTTGCAGCGCTTCTCCGTCTTCCCCTGGTCTACCGACGTTTCCCGTTCCTGGGGTGGCATGGAGCCGCAGATACGCATCATGCTCAACTCCGGTCTCAGCGGTCTCGGCTATATGAGCCACGATGTCGGTGGTTTCGCCGTTGATCCCTCCAATCCGATCGATCCCGAACTGTATGTGCGCTGGTGTCAGTTAGGACTCTTCTCCCCCATACTGCGCACCCACGCCACCCGTGCCGCCGAGCCTTACAAATATCCTGAATACCAGTATATACTCCTCCCGCTGATCAAGGAGCGTTACCGCTGGCTCCCCTACAACTACACACTGGCGGCTGACAACGCCCGCTTCGGTCTGCCGCTGGTGCGCCCGCTCGGCTACTACGACGAGAATCCTGCCCTCTATGACTCCGTCAGCGACCAGTATCTCTGGGGCCGCGACGTGATGGTGGCTCCGGTGATGGTCCAGGGGGCGACATCGCGTGAGGTGACCTTCCCCGCCGGGACCTGGGTCGATATCAACGACCCCTCCAAGGTTTATGCCGGAGGGACGACAGCCACAGTGGAAGCCCCGCTGGAAATCCTGCCCCTCTTTGCTCGTGGCGGCGCGTTGCTGCCCAAGGCTGACTACAAGATGGGTAACACCGGCGACTACGATGCTTCGCGCTACACCATCGACTACTATCCCGTGGCCGGTGAATACGGCAAGACATCCTACACCCTCTTCGAGGACAACCGTCAGTCTGCCAACTCACTCCTCCAGGGTCAGTACGCGCTGATTGACATCACAGCCGACAACACCGCCGACGCTATCACCCTCGCCGTTGCCAAACCCGAGATGACCTACAAGGAGATGCCCGCCAAGCGCGCCATCACCTTCGTCATCCACAACGTCGACCGTCCGCGCAAGGTGACCTCAGCCGCCCGCATCAAGCAGAGCTACGACAAGAAGACCCGCACCCTGACAGTGACAGCCTCCTCCGTCGAGCTTCCCCTTGAGATAACCGTCACAAAATGATGAACTACTGGCGTTTTGTCCGCTCCTCAGATACCACAAAGTAAGTATCGTGTCCCCTTTGCCGGTAGGCGAGGGGACAAACCGCCGCCCCCGTTTCTCCCGCCTTATCGCATATTATAGGTAAATTGCAGTAAGAGAGATACAACCGACGGAAATAATACTTAACTTTGTATCGAAAACAAGAGGGAATAGTCCCTCGGTTACCAAGTCTTATAGATTTGAAATACCAGTTTATAGCGAATAAAACGTAAGCCATAAAGCAGCCCCGACGTGAGCCGGGGCTGTTTTGCGTCTATCCCCTGCCGATTTAAAGCAAGGTCTCGCGGATTTAAGTGACGTGAGCCCTATTTGTGGGATGTGTCAATCGGAAGATATATTCTCTTGGATGTAGGAGAATACGGCAGCCCCGCCAGGGAAGCATTTCCTTGGCGGGGCTGTAGGTGTTTATGGGATTGGATTCCTTTCCGGGAAAGGTGAACGAAGATTAGTCGTTGTGGTCATTGCGGCGACGGTCGTCGAAATTGCGACGGGGACGGTCTCCGTTATCACGGCGCGGACCACGGTCTCCCTCATTGCGGCGACGGTCGTCGAAGCTGCGGCGGGGACGGTCACCGTTGCCTTCGCCACGTTCGCGGCGGGGTCCACGGGGACGTTCGGCCGGTTCCACATATCCTTCGGGTTTGGGCTGGAGGGCGCGCATCGACAGGCGGTACTTGCCGGTCTTCTTGTCGATTTCGATGAGCTTGACGGTCACCTGGTCTCCCTCCTTGAGTCCGCTGGCTTCCATGTCGGGAAGGCGATCCCAGGAGATTTCGGAGATGTGGAGCAGGCCGTCGCGGTTAGGCATGAACTCGATGAACGCGCCGAAATCCTGGATGGTCTGCACCTTGCCGGTGTAGGTCTTTCCCTCTTCGGGAAGCTCCACGATACGGTTGATCATCTCGAGAGCCTTGTCGATGGCTGCCTTGTTGGCTGCGGCGACTTCGATATGGCCACCCTCGGGAATCTCGTCGATGGAGACGGTGGCTCCGGATTCCTCCTGGATGCCCTGGATGACTTTTCCGCCCGGGCCAATGACAGCTCCGATAAGCTCTTTAGGGATGAGCATGGTGACGATGCGGGGCACATGGGGCTTGTAGTCCTCGCGGGGAGCGGGGATGGTCTCCTCGATTTTGTCGAGGATGTGGAGACGACCGTCGCGGGCCTGGTTGAGGGCGCGTTCGAGAATCTCGTAGCTGAGACCGTCACACTTGATGTCCATCTGGGTGGCGGTGATACCCTGGCGGGTACCGGTCACTTTGAAGTCCATGTCGCCGAGGTGGTCCTCGTCGCCGAGGATGTCGGAGAGAATGGCGTATTTGTCGGAAGTGTCGTCAGAGATGAGACCCATGGCGATACCGCTGACAGGGCGCTTCATCTTCACACCTGCGTCGAGCAGGGCGAGGGTTCCGGCGCAGACGGTTGCCATTGAGGATGAACCGTTGCTCTCCAGAATGTCGCTCACCACGCGGGTTACATAGGGGAAGTCATCGGGGAACATCCTCTTGAGGGCGCGATGGGCGAGGTTGCCGTGGCCGATTTCACGACGGCCAACGCCGCGCTGTGCCTTGGCTTCGCCGGTCGAGAAGGGGGGGAAGTTATAGTGGAGCAGGAAACGCTCGCGGCCCTGGTTGAGAACGTCGTCGAGAATCTTCTCGTCGAGCTTGGTGCCGAGGGTCACGGTCGAGAGGCTCTGGGTCTCGCCACGGGTGAAGACGGCTGATCCGTGAGGGCCGGGGATGTAGTCGACCTCACACCAGATGGGACGGATCTCTGTGGTCTTGCGGCCGTCGAGACGGATGCCTTCATCGAGGATGCAGCGGCGCACGGCGTCGCGCTCCACGTCGTGGTAGTAACGCTTAACCAGGGGAGCCTTTTCGTCGCGCTCCTCTTCGGGGAGAGATTCGATGTATTCTTCGCAGATTGCCTTGAAGGCGTCCTCGCGCCAGTGCTTGTCGGCGCAACCGGCCTTGGCCACGGCGTAAGCCTTGTCGTAGGTCTTGAGACGGACATCCTCGCGGAGGGCTTCGTCATTGACCTCGTGGCAGTATTCGCGCTTGACGGTCTTACCGGCCATCTCGGCGAGTTCGAGCTGTGCCTTGCACTGCTCCTTGATGGCTGCGTGGGCGGTCTTGAGGGCTTCGAGGAGGTCGGCCTCGGAGACTTCGTTCATCTCGCCTTCCACCATCATGATGTTCTCGGCGGTGGCGCCGACCATGAGTTCCATATCGGCCTTTTCAAGCTGCTCGTAGGTGGGGTCGATGACAAATTTGCCGTCGACACGGGCCACTCGCACCTCGGAGATGGGACCGTTGAAGGGGATATCGCTGACGGCGATGGCGGCGGAAGCAGCCAGACCGGCGAGCGCGTCGGGCATGTCGTTGCCGTCGGCAGAGAACATGGTTATCTGCACGAAGGTGTCGGCATGGTAGTTGTCGGGGAAAAGGGGACGAAGCACGCGGTCGACAAGACGTGAGGTCAGCACCTCGTAGTCAGACGCGCGGCCTTCGCGCTTGAGGAATCCGCCGGGGAAACGGCCGGCAGATGAGAATTTTTCTTTGTAATCAACTTGGAGGGGCATGAAATCGACCCCTTCGCCGGCCTCCTTGGCCGACACGACGGTGGCAAGGAGCATGGTGTTTCCCATACGGAGCTCCACCGCGCCATCAGCCTGCTTGGCAAGCTTGCCTGTCTCGAGAGTGATCTCTCGGCCGTCGGGCAGGGTGATGGTCTTTTTAACTGGGTTAAGCATTACAGATCTGTTTAATTTTTTTTCTAACTGCGATAAATCGCGCAAAGTTAATAAAAAAAAATCCAAACTACCTAATCCCCAGCCCCCTATTTTGCCATCCGCTTAAAATTCAGTATCAAACTTGCCGGAAACAAGGGTTGGGGAATTTATATCGTAACAAGATTCCGGTATATCGGAAAAGATTTCTCCCCGTCTCCTCCCCATCCCCGTCTTGCAAAATGTCTCACGCAGATTCCGCAGATACGCAGATTTCCCGCAGATTTTGCAGATTTCCCGCAGATTTACTTGAGAAAGGTCTCGCAGATTACACAGATTACGCAGATTCCCATCCGGCAGGAAATCAATGGAATCGACTTCAATCAGAGGCATCAGCCTTAATCTGTGGAATCCGATGAGCGTAGCGAATCCAATCTGTGAAATCTGTGTAATCCGTGAAATCTGTGAGAGCTTCCGGGAGCGGAGCGACCTCCAATCCGCGGGAATAACGTCCGGATGGCCTCTGCGTAATCCATGTAATCTGCGAGACTTTTACTTCATAATATCTGCGGGAAATCTGCGTATCTGCGGAATCTGCGTGAGACCTTTTTATGGCAACAATGGTTGGGTTGACGCGGACGCGCCGCGGCGCGTCCCTACAAAGGGAAAATCAGATGCAGTCACATTGTACGACGCGCCGCGCGGCAGGCAGGGGTGACTATCGCGCGGCGCGAGGGTGAAAAGATTTTATGTTTGACGGTCAGGTGTGTCAGTCTACACGGATTTTTTCCCCACCATAAATGTAGATTCCGGCAGGGAGCTGGTCGATTTCATCCCGGGTGGCATTTTTACGAATCAGGATTCCTTGCAAGTTATAAACATCGCCTGTTTTGACAGCTATCTCTTCGTTTGTCCCTTCTATTGATGAACTTGGGCTGACGATTTTCAAAACTGCTACCGGTTCTGTGCTGTAAAGAGTGAATGCTTGGATTTCACAAATCGAGTCTTCATTATCCCTCTCGTTGGCGTATTCGGCGAAACCAATCTTTTCCTGGTCGGAATCTTGCGATTGATGGAAGGTGACAACTCCATCGTCATCAACGGATGCAATCTCAGGGTTGGATGACTGCCAATAAACATAGGGGAGATCGGCATCGGCTGGTTTCAATGTGTATGTAATCTTGAAGGAGGAACCTGGATTCGCCTTGACGGTCTCAACATCGAGGACAACCTCCTTTATTTCATTAAGCCGATGCACCTTTTCTGCCGGGAATTGTTTCCACGGGAAAGTGTTCATATAAGCGTCATAAGCTTCCGAGCGGATATACAGTTCGGCGTTCCCGTCATATTCCTGGCTATTCTCGATTGTCGGTGGTGTCAGAGCCGTGGAATAAATCTTTTTGGCACTGTTGACAATGTCGCAGCTCTTTTTGGCACTTGGACCAATGAGGAATTCATCGAAATAATCTCCGGTAAATGCTCCCTCGAAATCCTCAAGCTTTACATTTGAGACAAAAGACTTCAAATTCGGACAATAAGCAAAAGCTGTTGCAGCAAATTCTGATGGGTTCACATTAGAAGTTGAACCGATGGTCTGGACATTGATGCCAAGTTTTACAGATTCAAGGCCATAACAATTGTTGAAGCCGGTTACGGTTTTCATACTGCCGGGGAGGGTAATTGATTTAAGCTTGTCACAGAAAGAGAAACTCCTGCTTATCTGGGATACCCCTTCCAGAATTTCAACCGTTTCAAGATTGTCACAACTGTTAAAAGCTACCTCAATTGCCGTGCAACTGCCGGGGATTGTCACTGTGTTGAGTGATGTCGATGAAAATCCCCGCAAGCTTTCAAGCCCGTCAGACAAGCTCAATGTAGCCAGATTCTGACAATCGTCGAATCCGCTCAACGATTTCACACTGGCAGGGATTTTAATTGCCTTCAAATTATTGCAGCCCGAGAATCCCCCGATCTCCTCTACTTCATCCGGAAAAACAACCGATTCAAGACTAGAGCAATTGTCAAAGCCTTCAATTCTTTTCAGACGTGACGGAAAGACAAAATTCACAAGGCTGCGGCAATCATTGAATCCGAGAATTGTCTGTAAATTATCGCCTCCTTCCAGAGATATAAGAGACGTGCAGCCATTGAAACCGGATAATATTTCCAATGCCGGTGAATTAGGGATTCTGACCGTTTTCAAGGCGGTACAATCATCAAACCCGCTGATTTCACCGGGAAAATAGATGCCGCCACTTGAAATTGCCAAATCGTCATCGAGAGTTACTGACTCCAGGGTATAAGACCCGATAATTCCGTTATATCCCAAACCTGTTTTCAAACGTTCGCCATCATAAGTGAACGGGAGCGTCTGCGCTTTATAAGGACCATAAATCTGATAAAGAGTGTAACCCGGGGAACTGCTATATAATATCTTACCTGAATAGGCCTTTACATTATACGGCAGGTTATCAATTTGGGTCAATTTGGTGCAATTGCTTAGATTGCCGGCGTAGTTCGTTATGTAAAAGTGATCGGAGAATGTATTAAAATCGGAGGGAATTTTATACGTCTCCATGTCGGCCCGGGCAGTCACCAGATAATAATGGTGATCCGAACCATACTCATCTTCATCATGTCGTTGCTCATACAAGCAGTTGTCTCTTGACAGGAAATTCGGGTTGGCGTCTGAAACGGTTATTTGTGTGAGATTTATACATTGTATGAAAGGATTGCTGCTACATTCCCGCAACTTATCGCCGATATAAACACTCCTTAGGTCATGACAACCCAAAAAAGAATCGGAGCTTAAGGTCTCCACGCTTGAGAGATTGACGGACGTAAGGCCACTCCATGCAAATGCGTCATAATTTATAGAGGTGACATTGCCCAGATTGATGGACTTGAGATTACGGCAACCTTCAAAGGCGCTCTCTCCGATTGCCTGTACTCTTGACGGTAATGTTATGTCAGACAATTCCGAGCAGCCTTTGAAAAAATAGTTGCCGACTACATTTGTGTTTGAAGTGAAAAATACTGTTTTCAACTTTGAACAGTCTTGAAACACGCCATCAAAGTAATTATCCACCCAGTCAAGGTTAGAAAGGTAGACATTGAATTCAATGCCGGTTATTTCAGAAAGGTTTGAACAGCCCTTGAAGGCGTACGCTGCTGGATAAATTACTGTTGGTGTTGTGCCGCTGACCGATTCAAGATTCTTACATCCTTCAAATGCGGAAGGATGAAGGACTATTGACGTGGGCTGTAGCTTTACGGATTTGAGATTCAGGCATTTGTAAAAAGCCATCCTGCCAATGGCGGTTACTCGATATGATTTCCCGTTGTGGCTTACCGTTGAAGGAATGACAATTTCACCGGTGACTTCCGCCCGTGAGCCGGCCGGCGCGGTCAATGTGCATGAGCCGTTGTCTTGTAAGGAGTATCTGAAACCTTCATAGACACACTCTCCCAAACCTACTGCCGAGACCGAGAGCCATACGAAAAGCATAGCAAAAAACAGAACAGATTTCTTCATGTTCTTTATGGATTGCAAGTGCCCCCGCTCCCCAAGGCAGCACGATTAAAAAATAAAGCGTGAGAGCCATACCCGTCATCTGTCTCACACTCGGAGGCTCTGGAATTGCCCATTGGAGTAAAACAGACAACGCAGAGACCTCACGCAGAATATGCATAGGCTTCAAGGGCTCATTGCACATGAACCCGAAACCGGAGGATACATACCCACATGAGCGTCTACCGTTGTCCAGTCCTGACTCCAATTGAAATTTTCCAGATTTCCGAGTGTCAGAAAGAACGTCGCGTAAACGCTTTTCGAAATGTACTCACTATGGCAACATACCACAGCGGCAATAAATAACGTCCGCAGAATGACCGACAGTATTCTGCAAACCCCTTATTGCGTTGCAAATATAATTCAAATTTTCAAATTCGCCAAATCTTGGAAATGTGGCAAAACAAATCAAAATGCGGCATTCTTCGGAATCATCGTGTCTCTCCATTTCCCGAGTAATCAGTGGAATCCGATGACCGGAATAAATCCAATATGCTTAATTTATTAAAAACAAGGTCTCGCAGATTACACAGATTACGCAGATTGCCATCCGGCAGGCAACTGAGGAATCAACTTCAATCAGAGGCATCAAACTTCAACCAGAGGAATCAGCATTAATCTGTGGAATCCGATGAGCGTAGCGAATCCAATCTGTGAAATCTGTGTAATCCGTGAAATCTGTGAGAGCTTCGGGGAGCGGAGCGACCCCCAATCCGCGGGAATAACGTCCGGATGGCCTCTGCGTAATCCGCGTAATCTGCGAGACTTTTACTTCATAATATCTGCGAGAAATCTGCGTATCTGCGGAATCTGCGTGAGACCTTTTAGCGGCGACAATGGTTGGGTTGACGCGGACGCGCCACGGCGCGTCCCTACAAAGGGGGGACGGAGGTGTATTGATGGACACCGAGGGGGATGTTTGGGAAAATCGAGGTGGGTTGATGGGAGATGTGGAGGGGATTTTTGATGAAATTGGGGGGTATATTTTTGATTATGTGACGCTTATGCGACGCGCCGCGCGACGGGGGGGCCGGTCGCGCGGCGCGGTGGTAGGGGAGGAGGGGAATCAGCGGGGGCCACCTGGACCTCGGCCTGGACCGCCGGGGCCTCCTCCGGGAGGTCCCCAGCGACGTTCGTTGCGGGAGGCAGGTTCGTTGCCTTTGCCGAAAGTGTTGAAGCGGTAGGTGAAGGTCACCATGAAGTAACGGGTCAGGGAGTTGTACTCCGAGTCGTCGATGTAGTTGGCGGTGACAGACCTCCGGATGTTCTGCTTCTGCTGGAGGAGGTCGTAGACTTTCAGCATGATGGTGGCCGCGCCCCCGCGCAGGAACTGGTAGGAGATGGAGGCGTTCCACATCCATTCGTTCTGGTTGTAGCCTTCGGCGTAACCCTTGGAGGCGTTGTAGTTGAGATCGGTGGCGAGGATGATGCCTACGGGGGTGTAGTAGGTGCCGTTGAATCCCGCGCCATAGTTGTGGATTGTCGGGGTGTTGACCGCCGGGAGGGAGTTGTTGGTAAGGCTCAGGCGGTAGAAGGGGCGCAACTCCAGTTCGAGGTTGGAGGGGCGGAAGGCCAGCGAGGGGGACTCGGCGAACATCAGCGCCTGGGAGCGGTTGCGGTCGCCGTTGTTGTAACCCATCCGCTGGTTGAACATCATGAAGACATTGTTGTTGAAGCTCCAGGTCTTCTTCGCACCGAAGGGGAGGGAGTACATGTTCATGACGCGGAAGTTCCAGACACCCCCGACATTCTCGTAGGTCGTGATACGTCCACCGCTCATCGCGTCGTAGTCGGTGCGCGAGATGATGGAGTTCTGCTCAATCGAAGCATCGGCCATAGACATGATGGAGCTTTGGTTGGAGGGGTTGTATTTCTGGAAACGCAGGCGGATGTTGTGGCTGAATGTGGGTTTCAACGCCGGGTTACCGATGACCACGTTGAGGGGGTTGGAGTAGTCGGCCACAGGCTGCAGCTGGGTCATCGAGGGTTGCGACGAACGGCCCATGTAGAAGAGGTTGAGGCTGCTCTGCTGGTCGAACTTGTAGCGGAAGCGGGCAAACGGGGCGAAATTCCACACCCAACGCTCCGGTATGCTTTTGGCCCCGTTGATGAGGTTGGTCGACTTGGACATCGAGGGGACAAGCGAGAGACCCGCGTCGAGGTTGTACATCTTCGTCACCTTCTTGTAGCCGATACGGATATCCTGGGTCATGAAATTGTTTCGGAAGCTGTTGGACAGGGAATCGACATACTCCCACGGGCCGAGGACGGCATCATATGGATTCTCGACAGGATTGTAAGGATCTACCGGGAGCTGCCGGTTGACAATCTTGTCGGCATTGTTCCACCGGTACTGAATACGGTAGCTGAATGTCAGGAAGTTTCCTTTCTTCACATCTCCCAGCGGTTCGGTCCAGCTCACACGCGCCGATACATTGTTGGCCCAGGTATGGTTGTCGGCATACTGGTTGTAGATGTCGATTGAGTCGCTGCCCATCTGGTTGAGCAGACGGTAGAAGCGGTTGTATGACAGCGAACGGTCATCCTCGGTGACATCCGAGAAGCGGTAGTTGGCCATAACCGAGAATGAACGTCCGCGGCGGCTGGCGAAGTTGTGGTTGTAAATCAGACGTCCTCCGAACTCCCAGCTGCGGCCTGAGGCATTCGCCGCGTTGAAGGAGCGGTTGACTCGGGGCAACCCCGGCTCTCCGGCGAAGAGGGTGTCGACCGAGAGTGAGCGGCTGTCGTTCTGGTTGAACGAGAAATTGGGCCGGAAGTCGAAAGTGTTGAATGAGTCGGGCTTCCACTCCACACGGAAATCAGCACGGATGTTGTGACCCTTGTCTGTCGCGTCGGAGGAGGAGTTCTCATATGACACTGAATCCGGGAAGAGATACTGGCGGTTCTTGCGTGAGATTGTGTTGCGGTCGGTGTGGGAATACATCACGTCACCCCCGACGCGGAGCAGTTCCCCGTTGCCGACATTGAAGTTCACGCCGAAGCTCTGGGAATTGTTGATGCCCTGGTCACCACCGAAACGGCGGAAACGGTTTCCGTTGCCGTCAGTGAAACCCAGGTCGTTGGTGTTGTTGGCCGAACCGATGAAAGTAATCTGGTTGTCGTTCCAGAAACGGTTGACGTTGAATGTGGCCTGGTAGCGGTCATCCGTGCCGTATCCGGCCTCCACAGTCCCGAACCATCCGTTTTTCATCCCCTTCTTCACAGTCAGGTTGATTACCGTCTCATCCTCCCCGTCATCCACGCCGGTCAGACGGGCCAGGTCGCTCTTGCGGTCAACCACCTGGAGTTTGTCGACCATATTGACCGGAAGGTTCTTCGACGCCACCTTGGGGTCATCGGCGAAGAACTCCTTGCCGTCGATGAGAATCTTGGTGACCTCCTTGCCGTTGGCGGTGATTTTACCCTCGGAGTCGACCTCCACGCCGGGCAGACGCTTGAGCAAGTCTTCGACCACGGCGTTGGGCTGTGTTTTGTAGCTGTCGGCGTTGAACTCCACCGTGTCGGTCATCACCTTGATGGGGGTCTTGACACCAATCGCGCTGACCTCCCCGAGCATGATCGAGGAGCCACCCAGGCGCAAGGTGTCGGCCTTCACCGACGCATTGGTGACGGTCACGTTTCGGTAACCCTTCTCGTAACCGATATAATTGGCCTCGATGATATATTTACCCTTCTTGACACCGCTCAGGGAGAAACGGCCGTCAAGGTCGGCCACCCCCCCGGCAATGAATGCCGAGTCGCGTGCCGACAGCAGGCGCACCGTAGCGTCCGACAGCGGTTCACCCGTCTCGTCTGTGATAACCCCGGAGACTGAGTAGGCCCAGGCGGCAACAGCCGCCAGCAGTCCGGGCAAAACCATAAAACCTCTTTTCACTCTCATATCTTTGCGTTAACCTGTATGGAAGTCGATATCTTTGTTAAGAAGCGGGGACACATCTCCCTGTTCCGGAAAAATCCCACGGAAATATTGACACAAAGTTACGCAATAAGTTTAACACCCTCTTCACCCCATTTGACCAACCACCCTATTTCATAGAAAAACCGCCCGCACTGTTATTCTCACAACACTTTTTAACACCCTGTGGAAACACCGACGGCCCGCGCCAAAGAGTGGGATAATAGGGCATCCTGCTCTTTGGTGCGGGCCGTATGGCTTTTATGGCGATAAAGCGCTTATTACATAAAGCGGCGTGTCAGAAGATAATCTGGAGACGGGCCTCGATGGTGTTGACGTGGCGTGAGGGGAGAAGGCCCTCGACTAGACGGTTGCGGACGTTGGTGTAGGAGTAACGCAGACGGGCAATCATGTACTTGTTGATGTAGTAGTTGAATGTGCAGCTTGCGTCATTCGTGATACCTCCGAATATCCCGGCGCGGGAGTCGGAGGCGTTGGTGTAGTTGTAGCCAAGCACCAGCTCCAGGGATTTGGCCGGAGGAGTGGCCATGCCGCAGTCGGCGTGGGAGTATCCGTAGATGCCGCCGAAGAGGAGGGTGCGGAACAGACCGTAGGCACCCTGGGCGCGGTAGTTGTGGAGACCATCCTTGCGGGCGACGTTCATATAGTAATACTGGGCCTCAAGGGCGAAGTTGTTGTGGATGAACAATACTTCGGGGGTCATCTTGAACAGGCCGCGGGCATGGTCGATCTGGGCGTTCAGGAGGTTGACCTTGGAGACACGGCTGGGGAAGTTGGAGGTGTAGTTGAAGGCCGTGTGGTTGTCCTCGGTCGGGGTGGAATAGTTGAACGAACAGCCAATCTGGAATGCCTTCCCTTCGGAGTGGAACGGACGCCATACAAGGCGGGTCTGCGCTCCCCATCCCTGCTTGTCCATCTCCGTGGCGTTCTCTTTCATCGCGTTGGCTTCGGCAAACGCGGTGACGGCGGCGAAATACTGCCCCTTGTCGAAGACATATGACAGGGCGAGCAGACGCGGGTTGGCGTAGAAGAACTCGTTGGAGGTCGGTTCCTCATATGAGGGCTTCATCGATGAGGAGGTCTCGGAGTTGAGGCCGAACTGCGGCACGAAATAACCGCCACGGATGAGGTTGTGCTCGTTGAAGTCATACTCGATGTAGACATCCTTGAGGCTCACCTTGCCATATCCGAACCCGACGTCGATTTTGGCTTTCCAGTTGCCGTACCCGGCTTTCACTCCCAGGCGGAGGTCGGGGATGGCCACTCCGTCGACAAATTTCTTGTCGCCCGACTCGGCGTTGTAGTCGTCATTGCCACCCATGTATACCGCGCCGTCCATTAGGATGCGACCTGTGGGCTTGATGGTGAATTTAGGCTCGGATGATTCCTGGGCCGATAGCGACATGGCGAGCAGGGAGGCTATGGCGATTGCTGAGATATAGGATTTCATAGCAGACAGTAAATAAAAGAAACGTTTTTAAGGTAAGTAACTGTTCGAAATTATTTTATATTAACTGGTCGCTTTATTTCAATGTTTCTTCGGTAAAATTTTTGAATCTTTTCCTCTCTTCTAAAAATTTTACTCGAATAAACATTAAAATAATTTCGACCAGTTACTTAAGAAAACTGACCGGAATCAGTCGGAAGTGGTCGGGGTGGGGACGGGCGTGCCTTTGGCCACCTTGCCGGCCTTCTTGAGGTTCTTGAATTCAGCCTTGGCCTTGGCAAGCTGAGCCTGGAAAGCCGGGTCAGCATGGAGACGGGCCACTGTGACAGCTCCTGTGATACGGCCTGCGTCCACATCGCTCTGGAAGTGGTAACCGCATATCACGCGGCTTTCACCCATCTCGTAACCGCGTTTGAGAATCTCATTCTGACGTTCGGGATTGATTTCAGCCAGTACAAGAGCGGTGGCCCAGCCGATTGAGGTATGGCCCGAGGGATAGGAGCCGTTGGTCGAGAGTTCCTCCTGCTGTTCGGGATTGCAGGTGTCCTCTTCGTAGAAAGCGAACGGACGCTGGCGGTTGTAGTAATTCTTGGCCTCACGGGTGCCGAGGTCTCCGGCATCCTCACGCATCCCGACGATGAGCTTGAGGATTTCAGGTGCGGTGTTCTCGTCGATTGTGACACCGAACGCCTCCGAGAAAGCCATCGGTACACCATTGCCCTCCACCCGTGCGTCGCGGAAAGCCTGTGCGCCACGGTCGGTGTTCCTCAAGGTCTTGCCCCAGCTGTAACGGGCCTGGTCATTGAGGAAAGTGATGGATGCCCCGTCAGGGGGAGGAGGAAGCAGCAGGTAGCTGTTGGGAACATCCCCTTCCTGAAGGAAGAACAGCTCGGGAGCCGTACGGTGGTCTTTTATCTTCTTGGCGGGAGCTTCCTGGGCGAAAATGGAGGAGGAAGAGATGGCCAGCACAAGTGACAGGGCTGCGCCACGCAGCAGCATTGAAGCGAACTTTTTCATTTTTGGTCGTGATTAGTTTGACAGTGGTGATAATTCTCAGGTAAGAAGCGGAGCCATCGGTCATCGTGTCTTGGTGGAGGATGGCGGCGTTTATATTTCTTAACGCCGGTTGTGAAATATTGTTCCTGATGGTTGTATGTTCTTAAACATCGTTGAAAAGGAAATCGGTGTGTCAACAAAGATGGATGTTGACACACCGATTTCAAGGAGATTTTGTCTGATTCGGACAGGAATTAGTGTATCGGAAGCTTGATAGTGCGGATTACTTTCTCTCCGGAGGGGAGACGTGTCACCAGTGATGCCAGATAGAGACCCGGAGTCACGGTGGGGGCGGCTGTCTGGCAGATGGTGGAGTTGGCGGTAAGCGACTCATATTCCGCTACCACGCTGCCACGGAGGTCCACCACAGTGAGTGATGTCCCGGTGGAGCCTGCGGGGAGAGAGTAAGAGAAGAGTCCGGTAGCGGCTGAGTATTCAAACACCACCGATGCGTCGGCATTCACCTCGTCCAGACCACTGATGTAATCCTTTGAGCTTACAGTGATGGCGGTGTTGGAGTCGGTGGGAATCCCTTTCTTTATGTAGAGAGTGTTGTCGTTGTCGAGGAAATAAGAGTTGTCGGCAGCAGCGTCGAATGCTTCGCGTGACTGGGCGCGTGACAACTCGATGTCGGGAGTGCCGACACTCTTGAGTGGTTTGGTGTAGCCCGGTACCACGAATGTGTAGGTGCGGTTGGACGGCATTCCGGAATAAGAACCGTTGTGGCTGACGCGGATGATATGGCCGTCCTGGGTGTCCTCACCTTCGAATGTGGTGGTCATATACTGGCCGTTTTCCAGAGTGGAGGTGGAGGTGTGGTCATCGTCGAACATCACCGACCGGTTGACAGCCGCAGACTCAGCCCGGGGCGCACGGTTGCCATTAGCAATCGGAGCGAGATAGGTTACGGTCAGACGGGAGTTGTCGATTTCCGAAGAGGTGGTGTAGGCGGTCTGAGAGAACTGCGGGATGAACGCTCCGACGCGGCCGAAATAGGGGAGTTTCTCAAGAGGAACGTCATATTCGATGGTCGAGCCGCCGGCATACACCTTGGTCAGGTCGTTGAGGTCTACCCATGTCCCCTGTGGGAAAGTAATCGAACGTTTGAAGGTGTTGCAGGTCACAACCGGGGCCACCATGATGTCGCGTCCCCAGAGATACTGGTCACGGCTTCCGGAGGGGGAGGGAGTAGCCCCCGCGACATCGTGGAAGTTGAGCGGACGGGCAAGGGGAGTACCCTTTGTCGCGTTCTCCCACGCCAGGGTGTAGGTGTATGGGAGATAGCTGTAACGCAGATGGAGATATTTCTTCACAGACTCGAACACGTCGGAATATTCCTGAAGGTAGGGTTCCGGACGGTCGGTGGAATGGGTGCGCATCATAGGCGAGAATGTGGCCATCTCGATCCAGCGCAGGTAGAGCCAGGAGTCGGTGCCGACACCGTCAGCCGCGAAACCGCCGACATCATTTCCCATATATGCCACACCCGACATTCCGGAGCTGAGCAACGCGGGAATCTGTGCCTCAAGGCCCTTGTATGAGCGTTTGATGTCGCCCGACCAGGGGAAGGCGGAATAGCGCTGCATGCCGGCGGTTCCGGCGCGGGGCATCAGGAAGGGACGCACATCGGGGAAATCCTCCTTGTAACCACGGTAGACGCGGCTTGTCCAGAGGTCGCCGAACTCATTGTGAATCTGGTCGACGGTGCCACCCATATGGTGGGAATCGTCGTCATGGCTCTCAGGTTCGCCCAGGTCGAGCCACCAGCCCCCCATTCCTTCCTCGGTGCGCTGCTTGTAGAACTGCCACATCCAGTCCATCGCTTCGGGATTGGATGAATCGATAAGTCCCACTTTGTCTGAACCGAGCCACCACATGTTGGAGACATCATCGTCGGCGAGATAGCCTTTCTCTTTCAGCACGGAGTAGTTGCGGGAATCGGAGGTGAAGAACGGTTCGGTGATACAGATTGTCTTGACCCCCTTGGCGGCGAAGTCAGACATCATCTTTTTTGCATCGGGGAATTTGGGAGTGTACCAGTCGAGGTTGCCCATTCCGTTGTTGCCTTCACCCTGCCAATAGAGGTCGAAGACGATGGCATCAAGGGGCAGTCCGGCATTTTTGACCGAAGCCACCACCTGTTCGGCCTCCTCCTGTGAGTGGTAACCGTAACGGGAGGTCATATAGCCAAGCGCCCAGTAGGGGGGAAGCTCCTGTCGGCCGGTGAGGAATGTGTAGTTTTCAAGCACCGACGCCATGCTGCCGTCTGCCGAGCCTACATAATAGTAAGCGATGGGAGTGGGGCTGCCGGAGTAGTAAGTGGTGCCTTCCGAAGAGGGGGAGACACGCGCATGGCGGTGATGGTCGTCGAAAAGCAGGCCGTAACCGCCGGTGGATACGACAAACGGAATGCAGATGTTGTGGGGAGCCTCCCAGTCGCAGTCCCATCCGCCGGTCTGGCGGTTGTTCATCACCAAGGTCTTGCCGTTATGATTGATGCGCTGGCCATTGTAGCCGCCGCCATAGAAGGCCTCGTCATTCATGCCTTCGAAAGAGGCTGTACGCGGAGCCATGCTGTTGTCGAGGCCGTTTTTCTCGCGCAGCACCAGCTTGCCGGAATTGTCGGAGAAGCTGACATGGCAGTTGGCCTTGGCAACGGTGACGACTGTGGCCGAGGTGCGAAGCACAAGGTTCCCACCCTCCTCCGACACGGAGAAGTTCCCCTGGGGAGAGGCGTACACGCTGATCGAACGGCGCTCGGGTGTGTTGTCGCCATTGGCGCGGGGGAAGACTTTCACTACATAGTCATTGTAGGGGGTAAGGGTCAGTGTGCCGTTTGCGGCGGATATTACGACGGAGTTACCATCGCGGCTCCAGCTGCGGTATTCGCCGAGCATGTCGCGGGGTTCTTCCTGCGCGAGTCTGATTGAGATGGTCGAAGCCGAGAGGTCTACTGTCACGTCGTAAGTGCCGCTCGTGGTGATAGTCCACTGTCGGTCATCCGTGCCGTCCTCAGACACGCGTCCGTCATTCGACGGGTCGCGGAAAAAGAATTTCTGCTCGTTGTAGTCTCCATAGCAGTTTGTGGCGATTTTGAATGTGCCCGGTTTCAGCGACACCTTTCCGGAGAAAAGGAAAGGATTGGAGTTGTCCTGGGCCAGGGGGAGCGCTTCCCAGAGGTTCCAGTTGCCCGGGGTGGCCGATCCGACAAGATACAGAACATTGTGGAGAATCTCAGCCTGCTGGTAGTCAGCCTTGACCACGGAGATGGTCATCGCTCCCAGGTCGCAGGTAATAGTGTAGTTGGCGCTTTCTCCGACCTTGAATTTGTAGTCAGGTGCGCTTCCGTTGTCGGAGTATGCCAGCCGCGAGACATCATAAGGATTTTCAGACGCGTTGCGGTATTCGATCTTGTCCCATTGAGCCTGGGCGAGGAACTTGAATTCCTGGTCAGCTTTGAGCCATCCGGTGTATCTGAAGAGGTTCTCGTTAGAGTTGTCGCGGATCATCACCGATGTCCGGTCGAGACTCCATTTGCCCCAGGTGGCATCGCCGACCACCAGCAGGCGGTCGGCACCGTGAGCCTGCGCGAAGAATAGCCAGGCCAACGTAATGACCGTCAGAATTCTCTCAAGGTTAAAGCAACTTTTCATGATAGGTATTAAACACTCTGGTTGGATTATTTTTTGCAAATTAACTGAATTCCGGCAGCCGCTACAATACGACAGTGGCAAAAAGTAGTGGTTTTTCAAGTATAAGTAGCTTATAGTCAATAAAACCGTCTTGAAAAACAGGGCTTAAAAAGTAGTGAAACACGCGGTTCTCAGATACTGTCAGACTGACAAAACACCTCATAAGAGAGTGCTTCCCGATGAACTTGTATCGCCTGGCAGCTCAGGATTTGTCGGGAAAAGTTATTAAATTTGTGGGGCTGACATAATTTCGTCTTGACTAATGTACCCCGGCAATAATATATCGCGCTTTGACAAATCCGGTTGGAAACGCCTCCTGATGATGGTGGCGGGGCTGCTTGTGTTGTGCAGGATTGAAGGTTCCTCCCCCGAGATGTGGCGGCTCAGGGACAGTTGCCGGATGGCCACCCAGAATTCCGACCACCGCCGGGCGATACGCTTCGCGTCAAGGATGCAGAGCGCGGCCCGGCAGGGGAATGATGACTGGTTCCTGGCCCAGGCCCTTTATTACCAGGGGGTCTCCAATGTGATTCTGGGCAACACGGAAATCGGCAAATCTCAGCTCGACAAGTCATATGGTCTGGCTGAAGAACTGGGTGATGACACATTGAGATTGTCGATTCATAACGGTTACGGGGTCTATGAAGCCAATGCCCATGCCAATTACGCTTCTGCCCAGAGACATTTCTACAAGGCTCTTGAATATGCCGTCCGCATAGGAGATCCTTTCCGGCAGGCACTGGTGGAGTCGAATCTCGCGGAAATCGCCAGTATGCGCCGCGATGTCTCAGGGTTGAAATATGCCCTCAGCTGCTATGAATGGAGTGTGGCCAATGATAATTCCCATCTGGGTTTCGCCGGAGCATACCATTGCGCCAACCTTTACAGTATCGCCGGCGACAATGAGCGGGCTTTGCAGTATATCCGCAAGGCCGACGATATTGCCCGGCGCGAGGATTACACCGAACGGGCGGCGGTATACAGCCTTTACGGCTCGATATGCGCTTCGCTTGGTCGTAACGAGGAGGCGTTGGAATGGCTTAGTAAGGCTGTCATCCACTCCGCAGAGGCCCAGGGAGCGACTTTGCCTGAAATGTACTGCACCTATGCGCGGGTGCTGTCAGACCTGGGACGTGTCGCCGAGTCTGACCTGATGATAGCCCGCGGGCTCCAGCTCGCCGACAGCCTTTCGATACAGTCCTCCGTGGCCCCGCTGCTGGAGCAACGCGCCCGTAACTATGAGCGGCGTGCCGACTACCGGAATGCCCTGGAGGTCTACAAGTCATACAAAGAGGCTTGTGACTCGGCATATGCCGACCGCCAGCAACGGTCCATCAACGAACTGCGCGTGCAGTATGACATCTCGCGGCGGGAACAGGAGGCCGACATGCACCGGATGCAGCTGCGCGACGAGCGTCGCAAGACAGCCATCCTGCTTATTTCCCTTATGTCTGTCGCGGTGATACTTCTGATTCTTTGGAGGCATTACTGGCGGCAGAAACATCTCTATCGCAACATCGTCAAGGCCAATCGCGATGCCCTCGCCCGAGAACGTGAGCTGCTGGCCCGGTTGGATACCGTGTCATCGGAGAGCGTTCAATCTCCATCATCCGGGGCGGATGCGCCTCCCGTCTCTCCCGATGGCATTTCAGATAGCGAGCTTGCCACAGACCCGAATCCCGGAATATCTCCGGCCACGGTCAGAAATGATTCGGTCTTTGACCGGTTATGTTTTCTTATGGAGCGTGAGGAGGTGTTCCGCGACAACAGTCTCACCCGTGAGCGTCTGGCCGAAATGCTCGACACCAACCGCACGTATCTGTCGCAGATTATCGCCGACCGTACCGGCAAGGGGTATTACCAGTTTGTCAACGGCTATCGCATCAAGGAGGCGGTCAGAGTCTTGTCAGGCCCTGACGGAGGTGACTATCCCTTGAAGGCGCTTGCCGCCGATGTCGGTTTCAAGTCGATGACCACCTTCTACAAGACCTTCCAGGAAGCGGTCGGCATGACCCCCTCGGCCTACCGCGACACGGCCCGTAACCTCTGACCGTACAGCTTTTTTTCTTACGTTTAAGGCAAATTGCCTTAGCTGTAATCCCTTGGTCTTGACTTATGTGATATTGACTGTTAACTTTGCGTTATCTGTTGACAACGCAATCTGACAAACACAGTTAATATAGCATTTATGAAAAAAATTACATCGATTCTCACCGTGGCCGCGCTCGGAGGTTCCCTCCTGGCGATTGCCTCGCGTGACAGTCTCCGCAGGGAGGCTCCCCAGGAGCCGACTGTCTCGGCGATGGGGTTTCTCATCGACGACGACACGCGTCCGGTCGGTTGGTACACCTTCCCGGTATCTGACGCCACATCCCCGGAGATGGTGGCCGAGACCTCTCCCGTCAGTGCGGGAGCCATGGCTGACGGCACCTATTACGCCCAGACTTACAAGCCCGGGCCGCGCCCTGTGGCGTGGAACACGTTCGATGTCGCCAGCGGCACACTCACCAAGCTTGCCGACCTCAGCGAAGAGTCTCCACTTTATGTCGACATGACATACGATTACTCCGAAGGTAATCTCCTGGCTGTTTCTCACTATGGAGCCACTTCGTCATATCTCCACCTCGTCAATCCGGCTGACGGTTCATCGACCATCTATGCCGATGTCCCCGGTATATGGCTCATGACTCTGGCATGCAATTACGAGGGCGACATATATTCGATTGCTAACGATGGGTTCCTGTATGCTTTCGACAAACAGAAGATGACATTCTCCCAGGTCGGTAAGGTCGATTCCGGAATACGCTATATGCAGTCGATGGAGTTTGACCATTCCACCGGTATACTTTATTGGGCCGAATGTACTCCTTATGGCAGCTATTTCAACACTGTCAATACCGAGACCGGCAAATACTCGTTCATAACAAACCTTGCCAGCAATGGTGAGATGACCGGCCTGTATATCCCCTTCAAGCTGGCTGAGGATGACGCGCCTGCCGCAGTGTCAACCGTGACAGTCTCGGATCCGGCCCATGACGGCAACGTGACCTTCTCATTCACTCTTCCGTCCAAGACTGCCGCCGGAGGCCAGCTCGAATCGATTTCGTCAGTCGTCCTGACCGAAGGTGAGGAGACAGTCAAGACATGGACCGGCACAGAGCTTATGCCGGGAACTGCCGTGTCGCTGGCTGCGACTTTGCCATTAGGGGAGCATTCATATAAAATCCGCGCTGTCAATGCGAGCGGCAATGGTGTGCCTCGAAGTGTCAGGACTTTCATTGGTAATGATATTCCCGCCGCCCCTGCCAATATCGGTGTGGAAGCCAATGGCCTTGAAGCTGTCGTGACTTGGGATGCTGTGGTCAAAGGTGCCCATGGAGGCCATATAAATCCCTCCGAAGTTACTTATGAGGTGACGCGTATGCCGAGCAACGTCACAGTGGCGTCAGGTCTGACCGCCACAAGCTGTACAGACCAGGTGGATGAGATGGGTGTATATACCTATCTTGTCTCTGCCTCCACCCCCGCCGGGGCAGGTGAGACTGCTTCTTCCGGCTCTGTTGTGGTAGGCTCGGAAATGCCGCTCCCCTACACCTGTGATTTCGAGAATCCCGAGGAGCTGCTGATGTGGACGATTATCGACAACAATGGCGACAATGCCACATGGGAACGAAACAACACTCTGGACGGACGTCGCACCATGCTTATGCGTGGAGCATATGAGCGCACTGTGGATGATATGCTGATTACTCCGCCTATGCGTCTTGAGGCCGGGAAAGCATACAAGATTGTCTATGATGCCGGATGCATGAATCCCAATTATCCTGCTCATTACACTGTGACCTTCGGCAAGGAGGCTACTGCCGAGGGACAGGCCACTATGCTCAAGGAGTTCACCACAGATCTCCTGTATCTTAACAAGACATATGTCTATCTCCCTGAAATCGAGGAATCGGGAGTCTATTATCTCGGATTCCACGCTCAGTGGACCCCCACATTGTCTACCTTGTATATCTCGAATGTCACTGTCGAGGAGAATGAGGCCGCATGGCTGACCGGTACGGTGACTGACGGAACCAATCCCATCGAGGGCGCGACTGTCTCTTTCGGCGATACATGGAAACCTGTGACAACCGGCGCTGACGGCGCGTTTGAATTCATCGAGATTGCTCCCGGAAGCTATTCCTGGTCTGTCTCCTGCTTTGGTTTCGAACCTAAGTCGGGCACATATGAATTCCAGCCTCTCGAACATAAGAATGTGGAGATTGCCCTGACCCCCATACCTGTGGCCACCATAACCGGACGTGTTGTCAATACCGATGGCAAAGGCCTGCCTGGCGCATCAGTGAGCGTCCATGGATATGATGTGCTGTCAGCTGTGACCGACCGCGACGGCAACTTCTCTGTCGAAGGTGTCTATCGCAAGGGTGGTTACACGGTTGATGTCCACGCTCTCAACTATGAGTCGGCATCCTGTGAGGTGGCTTCGCTCGACGGCGATGTCGAGCTGCCGGTGTTCACTCTCCAGGAGAAACTCATAGCCCCAGGCAATGTGGCTGCTGTGGCTGACCGCCAGAAGGCTTCCTTGAACTGGGAGGCACCGGTGGATGCCACCAAGACTTTCCGTTACGATGACGGTACGGATCCCTACGTCCACAATATGGAGATGTCCGCCACAACCGAATACACCGCCGTCGGCGTGATTTACGATACCCCCGCTGTCTTCACTTCGATATTGTGGGATGTCTGGAACTCGGCAAATCCTGGCACACCTGTCGGTGTGGTCGTCTTTGACCTTGACGAGAACGGCCAGCCTACCAACCGGATTCTTTATGAGGAAAGCAACCTTGAAAGCTCCAACGGAGTATGGCATGAACATGTCTTCCGTTATCCGGTCATCGCTCCAAATGGCGCGTTGTTCACCCTGCGCGGTGATGCCCGTCTCTGTATGGACAATTCCTCACAGAATCAAGACCCGGCTTATCCTCGTATGGCTGACAAGATGGTGATGACCAAGGACTACCGCACCGAACCGTTCACCAGCCGCTATACCGATGACAACAGCTTCATATTCCGTGGCAACCTGACACTCCGCGCCACCGGACTCCCCTATGGCGCGCCCCGCAAGGCCGAAGGTGATGTCGAGGCTCCATCTGTGAAATATGATGTATGGAGACTTTCTGAAGGTGAGGAAGCCGCTCCCGACAACTGGGTAAAGCTCACGGAATCCCCCGTAACCGACACCTCCTTAGACGATCAGACATGGTCTGAGGCCGCCAAAGGTATGTATCGCTTCGCTGTCAAGGCCATCCATGCCGACGGCAACTGCTCTTACGCCTCATTCTCCCCGGCTGTTCCCCGCCTGATGACCGCAAACGTAGCAATTTCATTCCTGACCAACGCTCCGGGCGAGGATGCATCCTCCGCCGTCGTGCTGCTGGCCGGAAAGGACAATGCCAACAGCTATTCGGCCACTGCCGATGAGGAGGGGAAAGTTACCTTCGGGAATGTCTGGGAGGGTGAGTATGCCCTGACCTGCACCAAGAAGGGCTTCGAGACCCTGACGACCGATGTCACTGTGTCGGGCGAGTCTGATTCCGACCTGTCGTTCACTTTGACTGAGGCTACAAAAATGCCGTTCAACCTCATCCTGGAGGAGACCGGCGAACCGGCCGAACGTCTGCTACGCTGGAATGTCCTGACCGACATCTTCGAGGATTTCGAGGGACATGACGACTGGGCTATCAACTCCCCCGGAGAACTTGGCTGGTCATATATCGACGGCGACGGGGATGAGACTTACTTCTCGCCCAACTATGAGTTCCCCAACGCGGGTGAGCCTATGGCGTATATCGTGATGAATCCCGGTGCGGCTAATCCTGATATGACTTCATCCATAATCGACACCCATAGCGGTGAGCGTGTGCTGGTGGCCTGGAGCAATCGCCACGGTATCGACAATGACGACTATCTCATCTCGCCGTTGCTCGATATTTCCGGCGAGTTCGTGGTCAGCTTCTGGACCCGTGGTTACTGGTGGCGTTACGAGGAGACTCTGATGGTGGGTTATTCCACCACCGGTAAGGAAGCCGACGATTTCACTTGGATAGGTGATCCGATTCTTGTTGACTTCGACCAGTGGGAGCAGAAGACCGTCACCATTCCCGCCGGAGCCAAGTATGTCGCCATCCGTTGCGTGTCCGGGACTAACAACTACCTGGTGGCCATCGATGACATCTTCATCGGTTCGCCTGAGAATATCCCCGGTCTTGACCAGCAGGCTCCCGCCAAGGTGGCCGGTGCCATCCTCGGCTATGAGGTGTATCTCGACGGTGAGAAGGTGAAATCCACCACCGAGACCTCCCATCTCTTCGAAGGTCTCGGCAACGGCAGCCATACAGCCGGTGTCACCGCACGTTACGCATCAGGCGAGACTGCCATGGCGACTGTTGACTTTGAAATATCCCAGTCGGGAGTGGAGGGCGCGGTTGCCGACGGACAGCTTGTTGTCCGTGGTCTGCGCGGAGCCATCAAGGTGAGCGGAGCCGCCGACAATGAGACTGTCAGGGTATACCGTCCCGACGCCACACTCGTGACTGTTGCCGAGACCGCTGCAGGGGAGGCCACCGTGAATGTGGCTCCCGGTTTCTACCTCGTGACAGTCGGTCGCACCACCGTCAGCCTGCGTGTGCTGTGAGCCTGTCATTGATATAATCAACCCCGGATAATCAGATTCCCCCTGTCGGCACTTGTCCGGCAGGGGGAATTTATGTTTTCAGCGGAACCAGTCTCTCACCCGTTGCCTTACGGCGTTGGAGTCTTTCAGAATCCGGATGAATTCCAGGGCGGAATGTTTGTGGTATGAGTCGCGGAGCATGTGGACACATCCCTCCATATTGTTTGAGGGGATGTCAAGAGGAATGGCTTTCACGCCTGTCTCATTGTGGACGGTGGCCTCGGCCAGCACCGTCACCAGATCGCTCTGTTTGATTAGCTTCAACAGGATATTGACCTCGTTAAGCTCGATTTTCACTTTCAGGGGGAAGAGATGGGGTGCCACACAATGGTCGAAGGCGTTGCGTGCCTGCAGTCCCCGGGTGGGGAGTGCCAGGTCGTGGCGCGAAAGTTCGGCCAGGGTGATTTTGTCATGCCCTGACAGGGTGTGGTTGTCGCGAACTATCACCGAGAGCTGGTTGTCGAAAAGGACATGCGACTCTATCTCTTCGTCGCACACCAAGGGGCGGAATGCCAGCACGAAATCCACCGAACGGTCGTGGAGCATGTCCATCAGTTCGGCCATGGGCTTGTAATGGATGTTGAGCTTCACTCCGGGATGGAGTTTCATGAAATCTATGATTGTCTCGGTCAGGATGGGGCTGAAGGAGTAGGTCACCCCGATTTCCAATGTACCGGTCAGGAGGTTGCCGAGGTCTTGCATGCGGCTGACACAGGCTTGCGCCTCGCATAGTGTCTTGCGTGCGCGGGGCAGAAGTTCCTCTCCCGGTTCGGTGAGTGTCAGGGAGTGGCCCGGACGGTTGAAGAGGGTCACCCCGAGGTCCTCCTCCAGTTGCTTTATCTGCTGGGACAGGGTGCTTTGGGCGATGTTCAGCGCACGAGCGGCCTCCGAGAAGCTGAGTGTCTCGGCCGCTTTCACGAAATATTTCAGTTGTCTTAGTTCCATGGAGGTCGTTGTATGGAGTCGGGCAGGCTCACCGGGTGGCCTGGAATGATATACGTTTCATCATGAAGACAGGCAGGGTGACCGCCACCACCATACCTATGATTACAAACACGCAGGTCATGCCGTTGTAGTTGAGCAGGTAGAGGTAATGGTTGAAGGTCGGTTCGTCGACGGCCGACAGGCAGGAAATCGTCGCCGCCACGGCGCGGTAGGCATACATCCCAGGAATCATAGGAAGCAACGCCGGCCATAGGCAGACTTCGGCGGGGCATTTCACGGTCGGTGCGAGCAACACTCCGATTGCCCCGATGACAAACGCGGCTATCGTGCTGGCCCAGATGATGCCCATCCCTCCGAGGTCGGGGGACATAAGTATGAAACGCAGGGCGTGTCCCACGGCAGCCGTCACCCCGCAACAGAGGTATGCGCGTCGCGGAGTGTTGCTGATGGAGGAAAAACCGATGGCCGCTATCGCCGCGAACAATCCGTCCTCAAGAATTTTCAATATCAGAGTAAGCTCCATATGTGGAATTTTCAGAAAATACGCAGACCGAGCAGGTACATGCCGGCACACAGACCAACGGAGAGGCAGGCAGTCAACACCAGCGCGTCGACAAAGCGGCTGAACGCGCAGAGGTAATGGCTGGCCAGCAGGTCGCTGACCGAGTTGATGTAGGGGACACCGGGAATGAGATACAACACACTGGTCCCCATCGCGATTTCAGGGGTGGTACCCAGTTCGAACAGGTGTGCCCCGGCGCATATCGCCGCCGAGAAGAAGGCGCAGCAGAGAAACACGAGCCGGATGTCGCGTTTGTCGGCAATCATTATCTGCTTTAGCTTGAAGCCGGCGAGGGTGGCGATGAAAACTACCGCCACGGCAGTAAGGTCCCCGCCGAAAAGACGGCAGAAGGAGGCGTTGGCCAGTGACGCGAGCAGCAACACCTCGTTGCGCGGAGTCGGCGGCGCGGAGATGATTTCGCCGAACTGCCTGACCGCCTCGTCATAGTTGATTTTGCCGTCGGCTATCTCCCAGCTCAGGCGGCTCAGGCGGGTGTTGACCGTGAAGTTGATTCCGCAGTGGGGAGCCTGGCGTATGACAACGGGAAGCGCGAGGTCTCCTTGCGGCGACTTCGCGTAAATCTCGACGTGGCGGGGCATTATAGTTACCCCAGCGTCTACCCCGAAAGCCTTGGCCATACGGGCTATGTTTTTCTCAATACGGATACAAGTCGCCCCGCAGCCCAGAAGCCACGCGGCGTATTCACCAAGGAAGTCAAGTCTATTCGTCGGATTCATCACAGTCCTCATCTTTCCTGTCGCCGGGGATGAAGAACATCTCGCGTTCCTTTCCCAGCTCTACCAGGTGGTGATGGCGGTGTAAAGCGTGGGGTCGCCTGCGTTGGTCGCGCAGTTTCTCCAGAGCATGGAAAACAAACGTGAGGAGCAGAATCCCCATTATCACACACCATATTAAAATCGGTTGGTCCATAATGCTTGATTCAGTTGTGAGGGAGGCGGCAAGACCTTTCGGGCTGCGGCCCCTCGGTCGGTCAACGGAGTTATTTCCGTTTGACGCCACAAAATTACCTCCTCCGTCCCTCCTCACAAACATTTCATCAAGGATAATTACGATACCCTCCATCGAAAAAACGGATACCCTCCCCCGAGGGTTCATCCCCAAGTGAAGCAATCAGTCAAAGCGGTATCCTTCGGCAGTCACACGGGGACGCGGGATATAGGCGGGTGAGGTTATGTCACGTTCCTCCCGGTAACAAGGAGCGGAGATGCCGGCGAGTCCGATGACAGCCTGGCCGAGGTTGTCGAGCATCCCGGGGCGGTCAGTGGACAGGATTATCCGTTGTTCAATTTCGGGATAGTCACGGCGGAAATCATCAGACATCCATATGAAGAATGGTACGCGATATTGCCGGTCGAGCCACTCCTTGTCTTCAGGCATCGGTCTGTTGCGGGCCTCGACAGGGGCGAGGTCCCAGCAATCCTCCCCATGGTCCGAGAAGTATATCACAATCGCCGGGGTGTCGCGCCAATAGTCGATGATAGCGCCTACCACCGAGTCATTGTAGTAGGTCGCGCTGTCGTAGTCGGCTATCTCCTGTCGCTTGTCCTTATTGAGCCATGGCTTGTCGATGGTGATGTCAGCGACGGTGAAACGTGGTGTGCCCGGGAAACGGTCTGCGGCAGCAAAATGCTGTCCCCAGAGATGGTAGGTCACCATCTTCTTGCCGGGGATTTCATGTGGGCGCAGAGTCTGCTCTATATGCGCGGTGAAATCTCCGTCATAATCGAAAACCGAGTCAGCGCCCCCGTCGTAGGTATGGGAGAGATTTATCGGGGAATAGAGCATCTGTGATATTCCCGCGTCGGTTGTGCGGGAGATGGTCTGGTTGTCGAAATGAAACACCTTCCATCCGGCCATTTTCACCACAAGCGGAAAATAAGCTCCCTCGGCCCAGTCTTCCCCGGAGGAGAGGTCGTTAAGGTTTAGGAAATTGCGCATGGAGGTGGTGGTGAAATTTGCCGGGGACAGCATATCGGTGAAGACTGCCAGATTCCCTCGGGAATATTCTTCCGCCATACGGGGAGATGTCGGCAGGTAATATCCGTATAATGACGAGTGGGCGCGGATGAATGATTCCCCGATTATGATTATAATGTTGAAATCCCTTGCATTATCGGTGTTCACAGGCATGGTGAGCAGCTTTTGTTGCGTCTCTTCCCAGGTTGACAGGTTGCGGCGCTGCAATGACAGTTCCTTGCAGATATAACTCCATTTTGAGAGCGGATCGCTGAATTTCAGCTGATTTACACGGACAAGCACCGGATTCCCCGGATCTTGAGCCGCCCACTCCAGCAATTGGCGATAGTCGTTGAATCCGAGAGGACGCAACAATGTGATGATTCTGACCGCTCCCGCAAAGACCGTGACTGACAATATTATGATGGCAATCCATCTCAACAGGTTTTGTCCCCCCCTATTTTGTCTCAACTTGCTGATAATCAATGGTGATATGAGCGATGCCGCAATGATGGCAATGCAAAACGCAATCATAGTCACCACAGCCTTTGCCGACAGATACTGTGAGAAAAATCCGCTTGTCTCACGGGAATTGGTCTCCAAGAGGAGATTCACGGAATCGGATGTCAGCGGTTGGCCTGTCATGGTTATTGCCCCGCCTTCGGCAAGCGTGAGCAGACCCAGGATGACAAGTATCATGGTCTTGGCGACCAGACGAACCACACGGTTTCTCATCAGCGAGACCAACAGACACAGCAGATAAGAGAGGGCTGTTCCCTGTACGGTCGCGAACAACATCAGCCACAGGATTTTCGCTCCCTGTGTGATGGCGAACATCCATGGGATGGCAGCGCTCATAAGGGTGACGGCGATGAAGAATACCGGATTCCCGCTGACCGGAGCGAGGATATGGTGGCATAGTCTCCGCAGGCTGGAGATTAGTCCGGAAGTGGCGGTGGTGTTGGATGACGGTGACATGGTGATGAGGTGGGCAGTGTTACTCTGAATATGGATGGCCTGATTGAAAGGCGGGGCGCTCCTGTCGAGAGGGGCGCCCCGCGTATCATTCAGGGATTATTTACGGTAGAGGGGATCACTTGGCGGGGATGCATACATTGTCGACACACCAGGTGGCGTAGTTGGAATCCTCCGTGGCGGCATAACGGAAACCGATGTAGACGGTGCCGGAGAAGGATGAGAGGTCGATTATACCTGAACCGAGCCATGAGGAGTAACCGGAAGCAGGAGGTGTGGGCCAGGATGCGGAGAGCTTCGTCTTGGTGGCGGTGGCGGGATCGTCAGAGCTGAGGACGAATACCTCGATGGCAGAGGTGGTCGAGCCGTAACCGTTGACCTGCGACCTGAAGGAGAGGTTCTTTGCCGATACCTTGGAGAGGTCTACGGCGGGGGATACCAGCCAGGAATCGAAGGGGGCGGTGCCCTTGTAGCCTGTCATTGATGCGTAGTTGTTGCCGGAGAATGTGGCCACATACCAGGCCTTGTTTCCTTCGAGCTTGACAGCCTTCCATCCGGTGGGGAGGGATGTCGAGGCATCGAAGTTCTCGTCAAGGCCGTCGGCTGTCACGGGAGGAGTCGGGGTGTCGCCCCCGCCGGTGCCCGGCGTGAGAATCTTGTACTTGGTGGTGTTCTTGAGACCGGGCATAGTGTTGTATTTCAGCACATCACCGTAAAGTTCTACCTGAGCGCCGAGCATGCCGGGGTTGTTGGCCAGGTTGAGGGCGCTGCGGACATCGCCATAAGGCAGCTGAACGTCGATACACTGGCTCTTGTCCTTGACATCGGGACTGGGAGCAAGCAGGATGTTGTTGTTGGAGGCGTTGGCGGTCTCGAAGTGGGCGTCATAGTCGTGGTAAGTTCCGACGATGTAGCCCTTGACCCATACACCGGGATATTCCGACTCGGTGGTCGAAGAGGGTTTGAAGCCGATGACCTTTGTGACATCATAGGGGTCATCTTCGGTTCCTGTGCCGCCGACGACAATCTCCACACCTTCAAGCTCGAACTCGTCAGCCGTTCCGGTGAGGCCGGTAAGGCCGAATGTGCCCATGTATTTCTCCAGACGGCCGGTGACCATCAGTTTCTTGCCGAGGTTTTCGGGATGGTTGGCCAAGGCCACATATGCACGCATCACAGAGTTCTGCGGGAGCGCCATCACGAGACATTCGTTGAGGTCACGGGTGTCCTTGGTGGCACCGATAACGACAGATGATGCGAGAGTCGCGTCAGCTCCCCACTCGATTTGTGAGGATGAGGTGATGTTCTCTACCTCCGGGGCGATTGTGCCGACAATGTAACCCTCAACCCAACCGGTAGCGGAGGTGCCGGCGGTCTCAGCCTTGACAGCCTCGGTGATGGTGTAGGGACGCTCCTTGCTGCCAAGCGGGAGGGTCGGGTTACCGAAGTTCATCATGCCCTCCTTGTCGATGAGGGTGAGCTGCCATGATGTTTCCGGGTCGTTGGCGTTGTAATAGTAGCCGAGGATTCCGACGATGTCGCCATTTTCCTCAGGCAGCGGGGTGTTCCAGAAATTGGAGTAACCTGAGGTGCGGATGGTCAGCTGTGCGCCGTTGGCATCCTGAATGGTCTGGTTGACATTCTCGTGGTAGATACCAAGGACATCGAGGCCATCCTGGGGGATGAACTTGACATTGTTGATTCTGACAAGCTGACCCTGCATCTTCTGGAGATACTCGGCGGTGGTGGCGTTGGAGTTCAGTTCGACAATCGAGGGAAGCAGGAGGGTGTCGATTTTCTCAGGTTCGGGAAGACCGTTGAGCTCCACATGCCCTTCGAGGATTCCGGGCTGCATGAATGTGGGCTGATAGGCATTGTCGCGGGCGCTCCACTGGGGATAGCCGAGCTGTTCGAGACCGCCGTAACGGCCGATGTAGAGACCGGTGAGGTCAATCACCACCTCCTGTCCGACACGATAGCCGAGATAGAGGTTGTACTGGTTGATTGACAGAGGGAGGGCGGCAGTCTCATCCTGGATGTAGAGCGACTTGAACACGTTGCCTGCATAGTCGCTGGAAATCACGCGGCCCTTGATGATGTAGTGGTCGCCGTTGTCCTTGGTGCCGATCTGGGTGCAATAGGGGATTGTGTTGTTCCAGAAAGTCTCCTTTACTTCAAGGATGGTGGAGTTGGGCTTGAGGGTCGCCACCGGCACCTCGTCGACAAGGCTGGGGGCGTCGATGTCATCCTGGCATGCCGAGAAGCCCATGAGGGCGGACACGGCGAGCAGCCCGAGCGAAAGATTCTTTATGTATTTCATATTGAAAATTCTTTAAGAGGACGGTGGTTTATTTGAATCCGTTTATTTTCAGGTTCTTTACTTCCCAGGTTCCGGCCTTGGTGTCGGAGGTGTAGTGGAAAGCCACCTGGATTTTCTTGCCTGCGTATTTCGAGAGGTCCATCTGTCCGGTCGACATGAATGTCCATGACAGCGATGAGGGGAAGACGGGAATCTCGATGGTCTCCCATCCTCCGCCGACTACCCTAACCTCGAAGGTTGACTCACGTTTGGCGGCATCGATGTCGGCGTAGTAATTGAGAGCCTGTTCGAAGGAAGCCTTGACATCGGTGTAGCCGGAGAGGTCGATTTCGGGTGAAATGAGATAGGATGAAGAGGCGTAATTGTTGTTGTTGGCGAATGCCGAGGCCTTCATGCACGCATAGCGGGAATCAGCGCTCCAGATATACTGTAGGCCGGAGGGAAGGTTGTCATTCTCGATGGTGAACTCTCCCTGACCGGAAGCGAAACTTTCGGCGAACACAGATTCCACAGGCGCGGTGCTTCCCGAGAAACCTTCAAGCCCGGCCAGATCCACGAGCAGTATCTGCCAGTCGCGGTTGTAGTATGAGAGGATACCTACGATGCTGCCCTTTCCGGAGGGGAGGGTGTTGGCCCAGATGGAGGAGTAGCCGGAGTTGTAGAGCTGGATGCGGTTGCCGTTCTCGTCAAACGCGTAACGTGAGGTCGACTGACCCTGCACTGCCAGAGGTTCACCGGGATTCTCGAACTCCATGTTCTCGAATTTCACCAGACGGCTCTGCATTGCCAGGAACTGCTGGTTGTCCTGACGGGCGGCGTCCACCTCGGGAACGGTCACCACCTCGGGAGCAACCGCTCCGGGTATGCCGTGTACGATGGCACGCTCGGCAAACTCTTCCTCGGGGATACGGCCGGGATAGAGACGTCCCTCCTGGGGTACGGTGCCGAGCTGCATGCAGTTCCCATATGCTCCGATATAGAGACCTGTGCAGTCGATGGTCAGTGTCTGCCCGATTTTGTATGTCTGGTAAAGCTTGGTCTGGTCAACACTGATGGTGAGGCCGGCGGTCTCATCCTCGATCATCAGGTTCTTGTAGATGTTGCCTGCCTCGTCGGAGGAGACGATTTTACCCGAGATGATGTAATGGCTGCCGTCAGCTTTCTCGCCAATCTCGACATTGTAGCTGAATGTCTGGGAATCGTTGAAAGCCTCCTTCAGTTCAAGGATGGTAGTGTTGGTGGCCGGGATATCCTGGCCTTCGCCCGGAATCGGCATCGGGGGCATCGCCTTGTCGTCATCGCAGGCGGAGAAGCCCACGGCGGCAATCAGGAGCGACGCTATGTAAAGAATTGATTTTTTCATTTCAGTTCTGTCTGTTAAATCTGGTTGGATTTTGTCGCGTCGGCCCGAATCAGAAGCGGACACCGACATTGAAATAAACCTTGATTCCCTGGGCGTACTGGAGCTTGGTGGGGAACGAGTTGATGTTGTAACGCTTGGTATCTACGCGGCTCTGCTGGAAGGCGTTGATTACCAAATCCTTGTTGTTGAGGATGTTTGAAACCGACAGGTTGAGGTTGAGCGACAGGCTGCGGTTTATATAGATCAGCTTGCCGACAGATGCGTTGAGCACCCACTGGTTGTCGAGTTTGGGCTGGTCGGCATATGCCTCCATGAGGGCTTCCACTTCCTCGGTGTTGTTGGCCACTTCCCACATGCCGGGCATCTGCTCGTGGAAGGGGTAGGCGAGCTTCACATAGTAGTCGGCCAGGTAGGAGGCGTTGACGTTGACGAAGAACATCTTGGGAGCCTGCCAGTCGAGGGCGATGTTGAAAGCCAGCTGGGGTGTGGAGGTGCAGGTGTAGTTTTTGAGGTAGACAGTCTGTTCGGTGTCGGCGTAGAGACCGTTCTCGACAGAGCGCATGCCCATCGGGTTGTTCTTGTACTGGAACTTGGCGTAGGTTCCGGCGAACGAAGCGGTCAGCGACGGGAGAATCTTGTAGGCCATGCCAAGCTCGATACCCTTGTACTGACGCTTCACGCCGTTGAGGGCGAAGTTACAGAAGGTGTTGAGAGACTCGTCGTAGAATCCCATACGCTCCACGGCGTCATCCATATTGATGAAGTACGCGCCGATTGAACCACGGAAACGACGGTAGTTCCAGTTATACTGCGCGTCCACCGACAGAGTCTTCTGCGACTTGGGGTCTTTGATGGTCGTGTCCTTGATACGGGGTGAGATGTAGACATCCGAAATAAGGGGGGCATCGGTCGAATACTGGGCCTGGACGGTGAAGAAGTTGCGGCCGTCGAGCTTGTAAGTGACGCCGGCCTTGACAGCGAAGTCCTCGAAGTCGAGGGTCTTCGACTTGCCGAGCGAATTCTCGGGAGCGCGGCCGTTGCGCATGTGGCCGAAGCGGTAGAACTCCTCCCATGAGAATGACGCGCCGTAGTTGATGTCCCAGTGGGCATACTTGTGCTGGTTCTGCACCCAAGCCTGGAGCTTCATGGCGTGGATATTGTAGTCATATCCGAAACGATCACCCTTGACCACCTTGCGGTTGGGATGGTCGAGGTCGTTCTGGAGGATATCCGTGTTGGCCGAGGGGTCATACATGTCGCGGTCTGAGAAAGGATCGACATCTACCCAGAATTCTCCGCCCAGGAGGTCCTTGATTGTCATGTAGTCGGAGGAGCGGGTGTAGTTGAAGTTCAGGCCGGCCTGGAAGGTGATGTTGTCGGTGAAGCGGTGGTTGAGAGTCGAGCCGACGATGAAGTTGAACTGTTTGGAATGCTCCATCTGCTGGATGTAGCTCGAACCCTTCTTCTGGTCAGCCGGGAGCGACTGGTTCTGGATGTTGTTGAGGTGGTTGGCCAGATACATGGCGTCCCAGTCAATCTGCTGTATTCCGCCGATGTTGTTCTCCCAGAGGTTGGTGTAATAGTCATACAGACCCCATTCGGGAGTGTCCTGCCCGTAGATGAAGTATGAGGGGAGGTTCTTGTAGTAGTCAGGCTTGGGGTCGTTGGCCTTGTAGACGGGTGCGGGCGAAGCTGGTCCATCGGAAGGCTGCCGAGGTTGTGAGGGTGGTCTTCTCACCCTTGTGGAGCCATGTCAGCATCGCCGTGGGGTCAAACTTCTCGCGGATGTTGTCTGAACGTTTCTTGCCCGACTGCCATCCCCAGGTTGGATTGTAGAGGTTGTCGCCCACCAGGTCATAGACCTCCTGCACGGTGGCCTTGCCGTTGGCATACTGTGTGGGTGCGCCCCAGAGGGTCATGGTCAGAGAGTTCTTCTTGTCGAAGACCTTCTCCAGGGAGACGAACAGACCTCCTGAGTTGTAGAATGTGCCGGGCACGACACCCTCCTTGGAGTAGCGCCCGATGGCTGAGATGGTAAGCGCGAATCCATTGTCGGTCAGGCCTGAGGAGTAGGTGGCCATCGCGCGGTAGTTGTAATTGGAGTTGGTGTAGCTCAGCGAGCCGTTGAATCCCGGAGCGTATGTGTCGGTGATTGTGTTGAAGTTCTGCGAGCCGGAGATTCCGCCGAAACCGTAGGCGGATGCCCCAAGTCCGATGGTGGAGGTGTTGTTGCGGAAGGCTCGCGAGGTCATTCCGCCCAGCTGCGAGAATGAGAATCCGCCACGGATGAGGTCGTTCATCGGCAGCGAGTTGATGTAGGTCTCCTGGTAGCGGGAACCGACACCACGGTAATTGCTGTAAAGCGGCGAGTAGCCGTAACGGGTGAACTTGTAGTAGATGTTGTCGCTCGCGCCGGTGAGGGCGGTGACATTCTGTCCGTTCCCTTCCTCATCTTCGAGCATGGACTCGTCGAAGAGCAGCTCATTGTTGTTGTCTTCGGTGAAAACCACAAACTCGTTGTCGTCGTCAGACACGAGGATCACGTTGCCGGCGTTGACGCTCTGGTCATTATACAGGCGTAGCTGTGTGGCTCCGGCGGCATAACCGGGGGCTGACACAGTCAGCACTGCCTCTCCGGGCACGGCTGTCGAGATGCGGAAATCCCCGGCGGGGCCTGTCGTGACGGTGATTCCCTGGTCCTGGATCGATATGGTCGCGCCGGATACAGGCGCACCAGTGCCTGCGTCGACCACCGTTCCGGAGACCGCCGCGGTCTGTGCCACGGAAGGAACGGCTGCGCCGAGCAGCATCAAAGGAAACAGTTTAAGTTTCATGTTAAACTCTATGTTTTGATTTGTTATTGTTTAGTTTCCACGGTTTTAAGCGCAACGTCATTGTGCATCGGACTTGTTGGGTGGGCGTTGCGTGCCCGGCAAAGCAAAAGCGATACATCCGGAACAATATGTATTGCGGTTGGAACCAGCGTGTAAAGATACGCAAAAAAATATCAATAAACCAAATTCACGGTCGGAAATTCCGTGAACATAGCGGTTTCATGGTCCTTTATGGGGCTTTCATCGGTTTGTTGGGAGGTTTTTCAGGTATGAAGGTGTTTTTCGCGGGGTCAGGTGCGCAGCACCGGCCAGGAGTAGTCGCGCAGCTGTTTCACCAGTATCGCCTCACGTCCGCCAAGGTATCTGTCAAGCAGGGCGTGGAACCGGGGGGAATGGTTCATCTCGGACAGATGGGCGAGTTCGTGGCAGATTATGTAGTCGCGCAGTTCGGCGGGAAGAAATACCAGGGCATAGCTCAGGGAGATGTATCCCCGGAAAGAGCAGGTGCCGAGGGTGCGGAATCCGGTCGAGATGGCCCATCCGGCGGGATTGCGTCCCACCCGTGCGGCCAGTTCGCGTGCCCTTGGGAGGAGGATTTCGGGCGCGATTTTACGGGCCATCCGGCAAAGCATGGAGCTGACCATACGGACGGTATCTTCCTCTTCAAGGTCGAAGTCGGTGCCGATTTCGAGGGAACAGACCGGAAGAGTGGCTTTCGCGAGCATACGGGAGGGGGCGACGCTCTGCCGGGCGATTATGAACTCAACTCCCGGGAAGGTCATCCGCGACGGGGCTGAATAGCGCAGCGTCGGGCGGCAGGCGAGCAACCTTGGGGCAAAGTCGTCGAGCAACCGGTTTATGTCAGGCAGGCCGAGCTGACGTGGCACATTGAGGTTGACAAGCCCGTTGCGCCATCTTGCGGTGGCGCGGCGGCTGTTGGGGCGTGCGCTAATGAGGACGCGTCCCAGTTGCCGGTGGGTTATTTCTCCGATTACGGGCATTTGCCGGGAGGATGGGAGGATTGGGAGTTATAGGATTGTTGGGATTGTTGGGATTCTTGGAGGAGGGGGGAGGGTGGGGTGAGGTCAGCCGCCGAGACCGAGCTTGGAGCGGAGGGTGTCGGTGAAGGTGTGGCCCGGGAGGGTCACCACATTCAGGGGGAAGGGAGCTTTGCGGAACACCAGGCGTGAGCCGGCCGGGAGGGAGAGGGGCTTGCCGTCGAGAGTCAGCCTGAATGACTGGGCGCGCACGGTGACGGTGGCTGTCAGCACCGATGAGTCGTTGATTACCAGCGGGCGCACCGACAGGGAGTGGGCGGCGATGGGGGAAATCACCCATCCGGCCACGGATGGGTCGAGTATCGGGCCTCCGACCGAGAGGTTGTAGGCGGTGGAGCCGGTGGGGGTGGCGATTATCAGTCCGTCACCCTTGTAGGTCAGTGAGTGGTGGCCGTTTATCTCGGTGTCGACAGTCACCATTGAGGCGTTTTCCCCCCGGGTGATTGCCGCCTCGTTGAGAGCCAGGAATATGCCCGCCGGGGTCTCGGCCTGGATGAGTGAGCGCTTCTCGGTGGCGTAGTCCCCTCCGAGGAGATGGTCGGTTATCTCCTCCGGGCGGTCGAACGAGAAGGCGGCCAGGAAGCCGAGGTGACCGGTGTTTATTCCTGCCACAGGCGTGGCGGAGTCGCCGACCCAGGCGGCGGTCTTCAGGAATGCGCCGTCACCCCCGATTGCCACGGCCAGGTCGGCCAGGGGCTGTTCTGACAGGCGGATATGATGGATGCCGATGGCGAATCTCGATCCGAGTTTCCCCACCAGATAGTCAAGAAACCGGTCAGACATCACGACCTTGTTGTCGCGCCGCATCAGGTCGCTGACCAGCCGCTCGATGTCGGCCAGATGGTTCTCCTGATGACGGTTTCCGTTGATTGCTACTATCATAGGTCAGAGGCTTACATCTCAAGATAGTGGATAAGCTCGTTGGCTCTCTCCTGGGCGCGGCGGCGCATCGCCGAGTCGGGCGCTGAGCCGACGAAGAATGGGTCATAGCCGTAACGCCGCAACGAACGGGCCACACCTGAGGCGTCGCGCACATTCACTCTCAGGGCAATGACCGGCAACCCGGCGTCATCGCGCATGCCGGTCACCGACAGTCCCAGCAGCTGGGCGTCGCAATCCTCCACCGCGCGGGCGATGGATGAGGCGGAGTAGTCTGCGGGGGAACAGGACAGTAGCAGCTCGCTCGCCTCCTGGGGGAGGGGAGGAGTCAGAGTCTCTGCCTTCTCGTGTGGTGAAAGGCTTCCTGAGATGTATTTCTGGAGTTTGTCGTTGTCCATCTTTTCCCCAATCTTTTTTTGCGGGTTAGAAATATTCTTTTTAATTTTGTGGCTTGATAGCCCCAGAATGATTTCCGGGGCAAAGATAGGAAAAAATCCTTGATTCCTTACCTACTTTATATTATTATAACATTATTTCAGCGATAATGGTTACGAACCTGAGCGTCAATATAAACAAAGTGGCGACCCTGCGCAACGCCCGTGGGGAGAATGTCCCCGATGTGCAGCAGGTCGCAGTCGACTGCGAGTCGTTCGGTGCAGACGGCATCACGGTGCATCCCCGTCCTGATGAGCGCCATATCCGCCGCGACGATGTCATCCGTCTCCGTCCGTTGGTGAAGACGGAGTTCAACATCGAGGGCTATCCCTCTGATGAATTCATAGACCTCGTGTTGAAAATCAAGCCCGAACAGGTCACGTTGGTTCCTGACGCGCCCGGTGTGCTGACATCCTCGGCCGGTTGGGATGTCGCGGCCCATGCTGAATTCCTCACCGGGATAGTCGACCGTCTGCGCGAGGCCGGAATCCGTTCCTCGATTTTCGTGGACACCAATCCCGAGAACATCCGTCTGGCCGCCAAGGCCGGAGCCGACCGTGTGGAGCTTTACACCAAGCCTTACGCCGATCTCTATCCCACAGACCCGGATAAGGCTGTCGCCCCTTATGTCGAGGCTTCACGCGCCGCCCACAAGGTCGGGCTGGGAGTGAACGCCGGCCATGACCTCAACCTCGACAATCTCGCCTGGTTCCATAAGCATGTCCCTTACCTCAACGAGGTCTCGATAGGCCATGCCCTCATCTGTGACGCGCTCTATATGGGGTTGCCTGAGGCAATCAGGCGTTACAAGGAAGCCCTCAAATCATAACACCGAACTTTTAACTCATATAAGAATATGATACTTGCCGATGCCGCCTTGACAGGCGCACCCCAGGCTGCCGCCGAGGCTGCTTCAAATGTGGCCGAACTTTCTCTGTGGGACCTCTGTCTCCAAGGGGGGCCTCTGATGATACCCCTGGCTCTGCTGTCGCTGATTTGCGTCTATGTATTCATCGAGCGTCTGATTGTCATCAACAAGGCAAACCGCCTGGATGACTCATTCATGAAGCGCATCCGCGACTATATCCACGAGGGTGAGGTGGAGAGCGCCTACAACCTCTGCCGCAAGACCGACTCCCCTTATGGCCGCCTGATCGAGAAGGGCATCAGCCGTATCGGTCGCCCGGTCAACGATATCATGTCGGCTATCGAGAACACCGGCAACATTGAGGTGGCAAACCTCTCCAAGGGGCTTCCCTGGCTGGCCACCACCGCCTCCGGCGCACCGATGCTCGGATTCCTCGGAACCGTGATCGGTATGGTGGAGGCATTCTACTCCATCGCCTCGCAGGGAAACTCGGCCAACATCTCGACATTCTCCGACGGTATCTATACCGCTTTGGTCACTACCGTGGCCGGTCTGGTTGTCGGTGTGGCCGCGCTCTTCGCCTACAACTACCTCGTGGCCCGCGTCAACGCCGTCATGAACCGTATGGAGGCAAAGACCATGGAGTTCATGGACCTGCTCAACGAGCCTGCCCGCTGATTTGGTGTGCGTTTCCAAAAGCTTTAGCCAGTAACCCTTAACCGTTTCAGCGATGCAAAAACGACAGAACAATCTTATGGCGGCTTTCTCGATGGCGTCGATGACCGATGTCATCTTCCTGCTGCTCATATTCTTCATGGTGACATCCACCTTCGTCTTCCCCACCGGTCTGGAGGTCAACCTCCCACAGGGAACGGAGCAGAGCGCCATCAAGCCG
>URLF01000011.1 GCA_900548705.1 uncultured Porphyromonadaceae bacterium
CGCCGGGAGCGACCGGGCCTTTTTAACTTCCCTGATCACCTTGGCGCCGGAACGTATCGTCTACATCTCCTGCAACCCCAACACGCAGGCACGCGACGTTGAATATCTCGTTAAGCACGGATACCAACTTACCGAGGTTCAGCCTGTCGACATGTTCCCCCACACCCATCATGTCGAGAATGTCGTCAGACTCGAACGCCGCGAGCCGACCAAGCCGACATCTCAGTCATAAGCACAAAACAGAAAATCAAACCAATCATTACGGGGAGCGAGCATGACCGGCCGATCCCCCTTTTTTATGCCAGCCGCTCCCACAGGAGCAATCGACATAACCCCTTCCCGGCCGAGTTTCTTCCATACACCTTTGGCCACGAATCCCATGGTGTATCTCAGGTTAATCTCCACACAAGGGTCAATCCAAGGCGCGGCATCCTCATCTCCACACACCATCATATCAACTCCCAACGGCCCTTCATAACCATCCCCCAACACCATCGGCAGAATTCCCATCACCTCATTCCTTACCGATTCGACATAATCGCGCGGCACCAGACGGGCAAGCTTTTCCAGAATCATATCATCCGACCCTATGTAATTTCCCCCATAGTTAGTGTTCGTGGAATTGAAAAACAGTGAATACCCCTCAAAACGCACGATTCCGTCCTTATAATAGAACAGCATTGCGAAATCCTGCGACTTTGGCAACATCGGCTCCATAACCACCGAACCCTGTCGCCTTATTATCCCCTCAATCCGCGACAGCGAAGCAGTCACAGTCGATGAGGACACCGGAAACACCCCACGTCCGCTTGACGACCACGGCGACTTGACCACGACTGTTCCGACGGTCTCAACAAACCGCATGACATCCTCCGCAGAAAACGCAAGTCGTGGCATAGTAAACGGGAGACGGTTGCCTCGTCTCACCCAGCAATCAAGAAACCTCAAAGCTGACTTCCTATGCGAGAGGTCGCGTCTGACATCCATATGAGCCATAATCTGCTCCATGGATTCCTCCTTCACCCCCGCTTTCATAAATTGCCAAGCGGCATCCCGGCTCCACCCCCACGGAGACGGCGTCAGCTCTTCCCCGGGGCTACATCCAGCAACCGGCCAAGGGCCGGTCACTCCAGTAATCTCCGCGATTTCTTTCCGCCATGCTGTGGCTACTGTCAAATCCTCGGGGGCGACAATCACGCTGTCCCCCTCTTCCCCAAGCCAGAAAGGGAGCATTGCGCCAGCCCTATGAAGCAACCCGGCCTGACGGGGAGGGGTAATCCGTGGTAACCCTGATCCAAGGGCAATGTCATTCTCCGGGTTAAACAGAAATAGTCGTCTCATAGCGCAAAATTACCGATTTTTTCTATCTCGGCAAATTGTCTGATTGCAGGGGCGACATGGGAGCCGACATAAAACCATAGCAATCATATTTTAGATTTCTGGCTGCGGACATAGATTTTTAACTGCCGTCGGTCACCTGCCTCCATCCGCGGCGGATACTGAAAGGGGGGACAACTGAGCGCCCCCCTTAAAAAAGATGAGCATCTGTCTTACCTCTCTCTCAGCTCACTGTATCTGCCTGCAAGCCGAGAGGGAGTCCGCTCATCCATGAGCGGCGATATTATAAACCTGAAATCGACATCGGAAGCCCTCAACTCGAATTTCTCCATTACATCAGGGCCACAGCTGGCATTCCCAATCGGACGGTTGAACGCATCAAGATTGACTATGGTCTTGCACGCTTTCCGGATTTCATGAGGATGCATCGCTCTATGGTCACGGTCAGTATATTGTTCCTCCGGACGATAGTCGCTTACCGAAGCCGACATCATCGAAGGGGCGGCAAACATGACCCCTTTCCCCTCCTTGTCGGTGACAGCGAGCCAACGGACATCCTCTTTGTTCCCGTTTTCCTGCGGGAGCACATAGGGAGGACGCTGGTCAGTCACTGCCGCCTGATAGACACCTTCATAGCAGGCCTCCTTACGATCCCCATAACTTTCCCAGGGTCCCCTCCCGAACCAGCTGACATCAGTGAAATCCTCAGGCATCTCGAGACTGAAGCCTATTCTCGGGAGGATGACATCCTTCTGAGCCGGAACTATTCTCATATCGGCGAGGATTATTCCATCCCCCACGACATCAAAACTCTTGGCGACGGTGAAACTGTCTCCTCCGGCAGTACGGTAGACATCGGTGATGGAGAGATTCAAGGTCGCGTTCCTCATGTCAGTATTTATTTTCCATTCTCCCGGAGCGACCGTCAGGCGCGAGAGCCCGGCCTTGTCCCAGCCCTCGGTATGAGGTTTGTCATTGTCTGTCGGCAATCTGAACAAGTTTAATCTCAGCGGGGTATCGATGGTCTGCCGTCCACCGACCTCATAACCGCATAGCGAACCGGCAGATTTCGAGAATATAGCGGTCACATTCCCGGCTCTGACCACTATACTGTCGCCCGATTCCTCCATAACAGGCGCAGATGTGGCTGCTGCTCCCTGGACATATCGGCCTTTTTTTAGCTGGAATTGTTCCGAAGCGACCTCATCCCCGGCGTCCGCCCAGGGTGTTTCCGTTTTCCTGGTAGCCGAAAGTCGAAGATGATATTCGACCCCCTCCTTGTCCGGTGAAGGGAAAAATCCAATCGCCAGGGGGAGCGTATCGCCTGGAGACGGACACGGGTTTTCCACTCGTCCCGAGGCTACCTCGATTCCGTCCGCCAAAAGTATCCAACCGATTTCCAGGTCATCCACCTCCTTGAAGACAAGTTTGTTGGTCATCGATATGTTGCCGACGGAATCAATACTGAAATCAACCGGCTGGTATATTTTCTTGGTATTGTATGTCTTGGCAGATGGTGACAAATCTGATGCCAGCAGACCGTTACAGCAAAAATTGCCGCTGTTGGGCTTGTCTCCGAAATCACCTCCATATGCCCGGTAAAACTCTCCGGGATTTCCGTCCACAGGCATTTTCAATCCCTGGTCTTTGAAATCCCATATGAATTCCCCGGTCAGGGCCGGATATCTCTCATAGAGATTCCATAACTCCCTGACAGCTCCCATGGAATTACCCATAGCGTGACTACTCTCACACTGAATATGCGGGCGGGGCGTTCTCCCCGAGGCCGCCTCTGCCTGACGGCGGCGACCTATCACCGCAATCGAATCGACATCAGCATACATCGAACTAGTCACATCTGCCCAACGGCTGTTACCCTCGTAATGGGTCAGGCGCGAGGAATCAAGAGACTTTATGACGGAATCCACCGCAGCGAAGTTATCGCCATGGCCCGACTCATTGCCGTAACTCCACATGAATATCGACGGATGGTTACGGAAACGCAGCACATGGTTGCGCGAACGCTCCACCATCGCGTCCCTGAACTGCGGACGTTCAGAAAGGCTCCAGTCACCATGACATTCGACGTTAGCCTCGGCAAGCACATACAGGCCATATTTGTCGCAAAGGTCATAGAAAAACGGATTATTTGGATAATGAGACGTCCTGACAGCATTTATGTTGAGCCTCTTCATCGCCAGAATTTCCCGCTCGGTCTCATCACGGGAAATCGTGCGTCCGGTCTCCTCACTGAAATCATGACGGTTGACACCTTTGAAAAGCACACGCCTGCCATTTATTATCAGCGCTCCGTCAGGACGTATCCCTATCTGGCGGAAACCGACTTTGCAACCTCTCCGGTCAACAAGCTCGCCATCCTCTTCAAGACTCACCACAAGGTCATACAACTCGGGGGTCTCAGCCGTCCATTTGCGCGGACTGTCGACATCCATCACAAGCCGGTATTCACCCGGAGAAGTCATTTTGCCCGATGCCTCGGCGATGATTTCATCCTTGTCGCGGATTTCAGCCCTCACCACACCTCTCTTCAAATCCCGGCCATCGGTTTTCACCTCTACCGTGGCCTTGGCGTCGTCATATCCGGAATCAAAAGATGTAGTGAAGAAATAATCGCGTATCCGGGTCTGCGGAGCCGACCAGAGCATCACATCACGCATGATTCCCGTCAGCCGCCAATAATCCTGGCATTCGAGGAAAGAACCGCTCGTGAAGCGATAAACCTGGACAGCCATCATGTTCTCCCCGTCGCGCAGCATATCCGTTATGTCAAACTCGGCCGGAAGATAGCTGTCCTCACTGTAACCGACATACTTCCCGTTAACCCACAGGTACATGCCATGTCCCACGCCGTTGAACCTCACATAGACTCGTCTCCCTTTCCAGTCGGGCGGCACCGAGAAATCACGGCGGTAACTGCCCACGGGATTCTTCATCGAGTCATTGTAGGTCCAGTCGTCAGGACGAGGGCCATCACGCTGAATGTCTCCCTGTCATATGTAAAAGGATATTCCGTGTTGCAATACAGCGGTTTGTCCCACTCTTTGCCATTGCGGGCCGCGTAGACCTGCCAGGGGCAAGGAACGGTAATATCATCCCAGTCGGAGACATCGTAGCCGTCATCCTCAAATCCCGACGGAGCCTGAGACGGCAACGGAACCCACCGGAATTTCCACACACCGTTAAGCGATTTGCAATATGGAGAAGCCTCTCCGACACTTCCCGACACAGACATGTCCGGGGGCAAAGGAAGCGATAGAGCGCACGCTTCCTGGCGGTTGACGGAGGTCACCCCGACGTCGTCCCATTCCGACATGCTCTGACCCGAAAGGCCGACAGCCGGCAACACGGCCATCAAAAATAATGAAAACGTATTCTTCATGGTTGTACCCTCTCTGTTGTTTTGATGATTGTTATTCCAGTCGAGACGCCGGGCGGTCATTTCGAGGCGACGTTGACTTCCGTCCCGTCAGCTTCGGTCAGGTGTATCACCCGGCTCGCGTAATCAAGCTGTTCCCAATAAGGGAGAATATGGTTGTATGGAAAATCAAGGCCATGACCCATAAGGTACTTCCCACTGTAGACTTTCCCTTCACATTCGAGTGGTTGACTGTCTATGCGGTTGATTTCCCTGATTTTGTAATATTTTCCGGCATCGAGTCCGGCCATCCTGACCACAGGCAGATGCTGGTTGCAGAAATGTTCGGTCTTGTACCAGTAGAAGACAGCCTCATCCTTTTCGGGAGAGACATACATCAGCGACGCGAGCCCTTTACCGTCATATGGCGACTGCAGACGGTAAAGGTCTCCCATCTGTATGACATCACTCAACTTCTTGTACTCCGATATGGCATTGCGGCAGAACTCTTTCTCCTGCGCGGTCATCTTCTCGGGATGGATTTCCACACCGAGCCGTCCGCTCATGGCGACATCCACCCTGTATTTCATCGGAATCGACCGGAATGTCTGGAGGTTTGGGGCCGCGCTGATATGACACGCCATCGCTATCGCCGGGAAGAAATAAGATGTACCCCACTGGATGTAGACTCTTTGCAACGCGTCAGTGTTGTCACTCGTCCAGAATTCGTCAAACCAGGGAAGCATACCGTAATTCACCCGGCCTCCTCCGCTGCAACACAACTGCATGATCAAATCGGGATATTTATCCCTCACGCGCCGACACACCTCCTCCAGGCCTCTCTGATACTCCACCCATAGATGCGACTGACAATCGGGTCCCAGATAAAGCGATCCATGGTTCCTTACCGGCATATTGGCGTCCCATTTCACATATTTTATCGCAGGATATTTGCCGACGATACTATCGAACACACCGGCCACATAATCCCTCACTTCTGGATTTGTCAGGTCAAGCACCATCTGCGTGCCCCCTCGCCCGGTGGCAGGCTGACGTCCCTGCGGGACAAGCACCCAGTCGGGATGACGCTCGTAAAGCTCGCTCCTGGAATTGACCATTTCCGGTTCCACCCATATGCCGAAGTCGAGCCCGCGCCGGGAGGCAGCGTCAAGAAGCCCTTCTATCCCCCCGGGGAGTTTCCGGCGGTCAACCGTCCAGTCTCCGAGAGCCGAACTGTCATCACGCTGATACTTCGAGCCGAACCATCCGTCATCCATTACAAACAGGTCACCACCCAGGGCCGCGATATCATCCATCATTTTCTCCATAGTGGCCTGCTCAACATCCATATAGACCCCTTCCCAGCTGTTGAGCAGGACCGGCCTTGTTCTGTCGCCATGGGCAAGCTTGTGGTCTCTCGCCCACCTGTGATAGACGCGGCTCACACCCGATGTGCCATCCTCACTGTAGACAAATGCGACTGCGGGAGTACGCAATACCTCCCCTCTGGTCAATCTGTATGGAGCGTCTGTCCAGTTCATCCCGGCAAAGAAATGATGATACTCGTCATCCACCGTATTCACATCAAGCCTGTAATTCCCTCCGTAACACAAAGCCGCGCCGACAACGCGCCCTTCGTTCTCGCGAGGTTTCCCGTCAAGGGCGAACATCACTTCCCCATGACTGGCATGGCTGATGTTTATGGTGTGGCTGCTGGATATCGTCTTCATTCCCGGGGAATCCTCCAGGGACTCCTGCGCAAGCTGCGACTCGTTGTTGCCCGACCCGTGGAGATGACAAAGCCACACGTCACCCCTGCGGACAGGAAGATATGCCGAAGCATACCGCCGCAACTCCACGGGGGAATCCTCCTGATGACTTATCTCAACCCAGCTCTCAATAACATCATGGTCATCATACGAGCGGTAAAACAAGTCGACAAAAAACGGATAAATTTCATCCCTGAGCCTGATCCGGGTCAGCGACGACTCATCCGAGCGGGTTGTATTGCAGGTGTCAACCACCATCTTCAATGTCATGTTGCCGTCGGCATGGGTAACAGCCAGGGCGGCTTCCGCCGGGCATTCCATACCATACACAGGATAAGCCTGCATCTTATGTCCTGATGCAGCTATCGACCCTACATCGCTGTCGGTAAGGCGTCCGCCATAATGCAGCAGTCTAAACTCCCCTCCGACAGGAGCGGAAATCACCATCGAGGTAGCGGGTGTCGCGATGGTGATGACATCGTTAGCCGCAGCCAGGCCGGCCACCGGAAAAAGCGCCCCCGCGATATAGCATAGAGTTTGTCTTAACATTGTACTCTACGTTTTTTCATTCAGTCAAAGATATCCGAATCGTCTCATGGATTATGTATGATATGGTTGGCTGTCTTTTACTGGGATATTCAATTGCGACACGAGAATCTGAAGATACAGGTGGAGGCATATTTTTCTCCGGGTCGGAGCACCGCCGAGGGCCATTGTGGTTTATTTGGAGTGTCGGGGAATTTCTGGGTCTCCAGACAGACAGACGCACGCTTCCCGTAAGTCTTGCCCCCTTTCCCACGGACAGAACCGTCAAGGAAATTCCCGGCATACACCTGGATGCCCGGCTCGGAAGTGAACACCTCCAGGGTTATGCCTGTCTTGGGAGAATGCAGCCTGGCGGCGCAGACCGCCGGATTCCCTCCGGTCGACAACACCCAGTTATGGTCGTATCCTTGTCCATTTCCCAGCTGGATGTCATCTCCGGGGTCTGTGATGCCGACCTGACGAGCCACGCGGAAATCCATCGGAGTACCCGCCACCGGGACAATCTCCCCCGTGGTCAAGAATGTGCTGTCAATCGGAGTGAAGCTGTCGGCATTGACATAAAGCAGATGTGAGGCGTTGCTTCCCGCGTCGCCGTCGAGATTGAAATAGGAATGGTTGGTGAAATTCACCACCGTCGGGCGGTCAGTATCGGCCTCATACCTTATGACAAGCGAATTGTCATCCTCAAGAGCCATCCACACATCACATCTCAAAGTACCCGGGAATCCTTCCTCGCCGTCGGGCGACACGTATGACATATGCAGATTCCGGGAATCAACCTGCTCCGCGTCAAACACCTGATACTGGAATCCATTGTGTCCTCCATGCAGGCAATGTCCGAAATTGTTTCTCGGCAACCGGTATTCCTTGCCGTCCAACGCGAAACGTCCGTTCCCAATACGGTTGGCATACCGTCCGATTGTCGCTCCGAAATCCGTGGGATATCTCCGGTAATCAGCTATCGAGTCGAAACCGAGCACGACATCCCGCATGACATTATCGCGGTCGGGGACCGCGACTGACACTATACGTCCGCCGTAATTGGTCACACAGACTTCCATCGAGCCATTCGACAGCACATACAGCCTAACCGGCTTACCATCGACCTCGGCCTCAAACCGGGATGGCATCAGACCCGAACGGGTCAGACGGCAAGGTTTGTCCTCCGAAAAGAAATCCTCCATACGTTCTGGTGAAAGCATCGTCCATAATGACGCGACAGTCCATCCCGGAGCGAACAGGTCATTGCAGAATCCCTTCCCGTTGCGGCCGTAATCCCATGTGGTATGCTGCACCACCTCAGGATAGAAACCCTTCTTGGCGATATCGAACATCCCGTCTTTCCCGGGGAGGAGCTGCAGGACTGATGTCTTGATTACCCGGGAGAAATCCGAAAAACGTTTCTCCCCGTAATGGCATGCCAGTCGGTCGAGAATCGTAGCGAACTCGAAGACATAGACATCGACATGGTTGTTCTCGACCGAAACATTCCCCCACCCACGCGACTTGAATCCGGTCTCGCCGAGCATCTGGCCGGCCGAGAAGGGGACATCCCAGAGATAATACCATGACAGGGCGAAATATGCCGCCCGTCTGCACAACTCCATATAACGTCCCGCCTCCTTTTCCGGGACGACCAGTGACAGGAAGTACATCGCGGTGGCGGAATAGATGGCCGACTCCTTGTCCTCACAATTGGCGTCAATGGTCGCAGAGAAATATTCCCCCTTGCGAATCAGCTCATCCTCTATGTAACGCGCACTGCGCACTGCGCTCTCAAGATAAGCCGAGTCATTGAAGAACTCATAGGCCATGGCCAGCACCATCGTGGCGGAGGGGGAGCTGCCGCCCCAGGCGTCAGTGACTGTGCCGTCCCCCAGGAACTTGCGAGGAAAGCTGCCATCCTGATTCTGAATCCCAACGAGATTGTCGGCTGTTTTCTTCACAGCCCTCTCCCATTCAGCCGACACCTCTCCCCGGCGACGTCGCGCGTCAAGATAATACAGCATGGCGTATATCGCCTCTGACTGGATACGGAGATTCAGCACATCTCTCTCCCCGCCATCGGGATATGTCACGGCTTCCTTGAAAAAGCCATCCTTGGTGAATCCGCCGCGCAACACGCTTTCAAGTATGGAGTCACCCATAGCGACAAGCGTCCCGTCGCGCTGCTCTATGCCATACTCTCGGGCATTGAACGCGTTGAGCAATGTCCGGCCGATGAAACCGACCTCATAAAAATCAGTATTCTCACAATCCGCCGTCCGGAGGCCTACACCTGAGAAGAATTTCAAAGGATACCTGTCGACAAAGCTTTCAAGAAAATAGTTTGAAAGAACCCTCTTGACAGTCGCCGCGTCCGCCACGCCGTCGACCGGCCGGGGGGAAAGCGTGTCGTAAGCATAATTCCATACCCCGGTCACGAATCCGGGATAATCCTGCGCGTCGAAATCGCGCAATTGCCAGCGGATGGTCTCGGTGCGGCCAGAGTCAAGTCTCTCAAAGGCGATGGCCGGCTCAATCAGAGTCAGCTTGCTGACGTATCGTCTGGGAGCCTCGACATAGGGAAAACCGAACTGGAGCGCCGCTTCCCCCCCGCGGTTGACAAATCCGGTGAAACCGACAGAGGTGTGTGACGGCAACATCAGCTCTCCCGACATATTCTGCACCATGCAGTCGGCAGCCTCATCTTCAAGGCGCAACACTGTCTTGCCCCTCTTTCCGGCAGGGTCATAGACCCCTGTCAGCGGAGCGCTGAGCCTGTCTTCCCTCACAAGCCAGCTGTCGGATGTATGGAATGAAGGGGCACTTGCCGGAGAATACTGGTTATGATGATACCAGAAGCCGGGCATATAGAACTGACATTCCTTATGGTCGGTGCCAGGCATCACAACAGTCTCCGCGATGTTGAACCAGCAGTCAGCAAGCGCCCTGACAGCAAGTGATATATTTGTAACATCACCCGACTTTTCAACAGTCCGCAGGATTTCCACCGGCAGGCTGGTGTCATCCTCTGCCACCAACCTCCCCCCGGCAGCTTCCTTGAGCTCATAAACGACCGCCTTCTCTCCGGGGGGCTTGAGCATCAGACGGGTATCTCCCATGGCGTGACAGCCCATAAACTGCCCCATACAGGCTGCCAAGAAGACTGTGTTCTTGAAAGTGTCCATATCGGATAAATCTGCTTGGTTATTCTGAAAGGATGAATGGAACGGTTGCCCGAATGTCTGTGGATGAAGACCCTATGTATGCCTTGAACCCCCCAGGCTCCGAACGCCAGCCGGGCAATGCCGGATCATAGAAACAGAGGTCTTCGGGATTTATGACGAACTCCACGGAGCGTGTCTCCCCGGGCGCAAGCTCGATTTTCCGGAACCCTTTGAGTTCCTTGACCGGACGCGGCAGAGAACAGGCATCATCGCCGACATACAACTGCACGACCTCTTTGCCGGCCACTGTGCCTGTATTGGTCACATCCACAGAGATTCGGAGCTGTTCACCCCGGCTGACTTGTCTGGCTGACTGTGAGGGCTTTCCATACGCGAAAGCAGTGTAGCTCAGGCCATGACCGAAGGGGAACAATGCTTTCCTCCCCTTTGTGTCATGCCATCTGTATCCGACAAAAATATCCTCCTTGTAAACGACCTGGTCTCCGTCTCCGGGATAACACAGGGCTCCGAAAGAATGGGCCGCGCAATCCTCAAGTCTCACAGGGAAAGAGAAGGGAAGTTTTCCACTGGGGGAGACAGCCCCAGACAGGACATCGGCGAGCGCATAGCCCCCCATACTCCCGAGATACCATCCCTGAATCACCGCAGGCAACTTGTCAATCCATGGCAGCTCGACAGCGTTGCCGCTGATGAGCACCAATACCACATGGGGATTCACCTCCAGCAACGACTCGACAAGCTCATCCTGCCCGAACGGCAATCCGTAACTTTTACGGTCGCCATCCTCGCAGTCCTGAAAGCGATTTTTATTCAATCCTCCGACGAATATGACCATATCTGCCTCGCGGGCCTTGGCCACGGCGTCGGCCCGCAACGAGTCTGACATCGCGGCAGACACATTCTCAACATCGGTGTAGCTCGCTTTCCCTGACATATATCCCCGCGCATACGACACACGGTCTCCATACAGTTCCTTAAGCCCGCGGAAGGGTGTTACCATATCCTTCACCTTCAATTCAGAAGAGCCGCCCCCGTCAGCAAGATTACGGGTAGCGTTCTCCCCCACCACCAGAATCTTACGGTACCTGACGGTATCAATCGGCAGCAAAGGGCGCATTCCTTTCCCGACAGGAGAATTTTTCAACAGCACAATCCCCTCACGGCCTATCTCACGAGCCACAGCGTAATGGGCCGAATCGGCCACGCATCCGAATCCCTTGCCGGGATTCATAGCTGTCCGGAATATAAGTTTCAGCACACGGCCGGCCTTGTCGTCAATGGTCTCCATCGACACCTTCCCCTGACGCAGGAGCGCGAGGTATGGAGCCGCGAGATAATAGTTGTCAAACGGAATATCGCTTTCAGTGGTGAGACCATTGGTATAGGATCCCATCTCCACATCCAGACCGTTGGCAGCCGCCTCCTGAGTATCATGGGCGCCACCCCAGTCCGAGACCACAACCCCGTCGAAATTCCAGTCGCCCTTGAGGATTTCGTTGAGCATACGGGCGTTGTGTGACGCATGCTGTCCGTCGATTCTGTTGTACGCCCCCATCACCGTCCAGGCTCCACCATCGCTCACGGCGGCCTTGAAAGCCGGGAGATATATCTCGTTCAATGCGCGGTCGCTGCACTTCACATCTATGTGCATGCGGTCTTGCTCCTGGTTGTTGAGAGCGAAATGCTTTACACTTGCAGCCACTCCGTTTGACTGCACACCCCTTATGTAAGGCACAGCCATACGCGAGGCCAGCAACGGGTCTTCACCCAAGTATTCAAAATTCCTGCCATTCATAGGGGTGCGGTAAATGTTTACACCCGGTCCAAGTATCACATCCTTGTTGCGGTACAAAGCCTCCTCGCCAAGTGCCTTGCCGTAATCCATCGCCAGACCAGGATTCCAGGTGGCAGCAAGGCAGGTCAGAGCCGGGAAAGCGGTGATGCTGTCATTGGTCCATCCGGCGTAATCCCAGTTGCCCCAGTTAAGTTCGGCGCGGACTCCGTGAGGGCCGTCGCTCCACCATAATTCCGAGATACCGAGCCGTGGGACTCCGGGACTTGAGAACTTGCTCTGGGCGTGACACAAGGCCACTTTCTCTTCGAGCGTCATACGGCCAAGGGCATCGGCCACACGCAGGTCTATATCTTTGGTGTCATCAAGGTATGCCGGCAACGCCGCGTGACTGAAGCAAACGCATATCAAGGCCAGAACCATAAGCAGAATCTTTTTCATGATTGTCAAGTGTTTTCTAGTGATGTTTTCCCACAGGAATCAGAATCTCGGGGAACGCTGTGCTACCACCGAGGCATGGTATTTCCCCATCACAGGCCAGCCGTTGTCCCACATTATCTTGTCAAGCATCAACACCGGCTGGCGGTCTCCATTGAGATTGGCACAGGCATGGTAGAGGATCCAGTCCTCGTTGTTGGCGTCAGTGATGATTCCGGATCCGTGGGATATGTCGGTGAATTCGGAATTGGGCAATATGGTCGGCGTGACTCCCTCGGCAGCTTTCATCGGGATGCCTTCCGAGGTGTAATATGGGCCTTCAATATCCTTGGAGCGGCCTACTACAAGCCCACCCTGATTTCCTCGCCGGGTCGTCCAGAGGTAATACATCCCTCCTTTCTCGACCAGTCTGGGGGCGGAAAAGCCTGACGCGGCGATAATGATCGGCTCCGAGACAGCGGGTGAGTCCCCGTCCCAGTTGAATTTCCCCATGTAAATCCCATGCGGGGTATCCCATAGGAGCCATCGCAATCCCTTGGCGGTGAAGAATGACGGATTGCAGCAAAATTCCTTCATGTCAGCAGGCGGCATCAATGCACGGCTCTCGCTGTAAGGGCCGCGGAGCCTGGATGACTCAGCCACGCATATGCCACCCTCGGGAGCCACATACGCCATCAGGTATTTTTCTCCGATTCTGACTATATCGAGCCCCGAGGAATCAGCTACCGGGAAATCATCGGTGGCGAATGTCCGTTTCCCCATTTTGACCCAATGGATCAAATCGGAAGATTCTATCATTCGGTTCCCGGATATACCGAAAATCCAGTCATCGGAATGGAATACGGAATAGATATGCCCATCGGTCTTGAACACCCCGTTCTTGTAATATTTCGTTTCCCTGACATCCTCATCCATAAGGGCATCCGACCCGCCGCCCTGAAAAGAGTTCATATTGCCTATATGCCAGCAGCCTCCCAGCAGCAAAGCACCTGACAAAAATAATGTGATAATGACGCGTTTCATATTCTACTGAAGAAATGTTATCGAATGCCATCAGAAAGGTATCACCGGCACACGCGGTATTGTATTGCACACCGGGCACACCGATGATACCGTGATAGCTGTCATGGCTTGGCGATGGCCGTCACCAACCGGGATTCTGAGTCAGGTTGTGGTTCTTGACCCGCTCGTCGTTGGGGATGGGATAGAGCCAGTAATGGTCGCCACCCCAAGTGTAATGATAGGTGTACTCACCCCATACCTGGCTCATACCATTCACTTCACCCCATTTGTCGACAAAAAACTTGTCATCCTTCCAAGTGCGCCAGCGAAGCTCGTGCATGTAGACGATGTCCTCCGCGAACAGTTCCCACTTGAACTCGTTGCGCAGTCGCTTGCGCATATCGTCCTGACCCTTGACCATAGTCGGAGCCGTGGTGTTAAGCTCGATGGCTCCCGCGCGGCGACGGATGCGGTTGACAGTCTTCACCGCGTCATCCAGACGGCCAAGCTCGTTGTAGCACTCAGCCAGACAGAGCAATGTCTCTCCGAAACGCATCAGGGGGATGTCGATATCGTTGCAGCCGAGATGGTCGGCATGCTCCAGACCAGTGGTGACGAACTTGCGGCAGAAGTAATAGAACTTGTCAGCGGTGTCGATTCGCAGGTCGAACGGCTTCTTCGCCGAGTTGCGGAAGGGGAAACGGCTGGTGAAGGCCACACCCGCCGAACCTCCAAGGAATGTGGAGTAGGGAGTGATGACCGACATAGCCAGTCGGGGGTCGCGGTTCTCGTAAGCTTTCAGTATGCGCTCCTCATTCCCCTTGGGGAGATAAAGGCTCATATCGGCTCCGGCCTCGGCCTGGAATTCCTTCTCGGATTCAGTCATGTCATTGCGCAGGAAGAACACGCGACGCGCTGTCGGTTTCATATCATTGTAACCGGGGATTACATCGTCCCAGTTGAAGGGGGTGCCGTCGGCATTCTCGTAACTGTCGACAAAGCGGGGATTAGGCACATAGTTGCTCCATCCCCAGCCGGTGGCCTCACGGGTTCCGTAACCACGCTGGCGGCGGTTGCCCCACCAGTCGTTCTCAAGGTCACACAGGACAGAGAATATCATCTCGTCGCAGTCTTCATTCTCGGTCAGGAACAAATCCTGGTAAGGCTTGCTCCCTTTATCGAACAGCTTGTAACCACACTTCTCCACCTGTTCGAAGTCTTCAGCAGCTTCTTTCCATTTCTCGAGCCACATATAGCATTTGCCCCTGAGCATATAGGCGGCGCCCTTTGTGGCACGTCCGTGGTTAGCCGTCCCCTGGTTGTATTTCGCAGGGAGCGCGGGCTCATCGATGGCTTTGGACAGGTCGTCAATGATAAGCTGGAAAGTCTCATCCTGGGTGCCGCGTCCCATCTGCGCATCCTCGATGCTCTCGACGATATTCTCATACCAGGGCACACCGCCGTAGACACAATTGAGCTGGTAATAGTAGTAACACCGGATCCAGCGGGCCTCGGCAATCAGACGGCCACGAAGCTCCTCTTCCATACCGGGGACCTGGGGCATATGCTGTATCACGTCGTTGCATTGGAAGATGTAATGGTAATACCGTCCCCAATAGGCATGGATGTTGTCATCCTGCACCGATTGGGTGCCTTTGAGCATACCGATGAAAAACCAATTGGGATCACGGTCCATCTGGCTGCCCATGACTTCGGGCCAAAGGTTGGCCGGATCGACATAAAGGGATTTGAATGAGGAATAGCAGGAGACAACCGCTGCCTCGGCCGACACGGGATCGGTCCATATGGTTTCGGAGGAGAGAGCCGAATGCGACTCCAGGTCCATGTCCACACACGACACACCCAGTCCGCCGGCCGCCATCACAAGCGCGGGCCCGAGAATGAGGCGCGAGGGTTTCAATATGTTGAGTTTCATTTGTATTTATTGTTTTTGAGAGGATTTTTGTCAGAAGGTAACATTAAGACCGAAAGAATAAGTGCGCATGGGAGCGTAGCCGTCACCTGTCATCATCTCGGGGTCGAGACCTTTGAACTTGGTGATGGTGCAGAGATTCTCAAGCGACGCGTAGACTCTGACCTGCTTCATGAAAACTTTGTTGGTCCATTTGGTCGGGAGGGTATAACCCAGGGTGATATTCTTGAGCTTGAGATAATTGCCGTTCTGGAGCTTCCATGAGGCGTTGGCCGAGTTCTGTCCGGTGTCGTTCATCACGAAGCGTGGATTGGAGGCGTCGATATTGGTACGGGGGTCAGAGGGATTCTCGGGGTCATAGAAGTAATGGTCCGAGGCTACTTCCCGTCCGATACCGTAACCGGCGGTCATCGATGTAGAGTTGAGCGACTGGGCGTAATAATAGATTTTGAATCCGGTGGCGCCTGACCAGCTCATCGAGAAGTCAAATCCTTTCCAGCTGGCGTATGCCTGAAGGCCGAAATAACATTTGGGCATGCTTGAGGTTCCCTGGAACTCGCGGTCGTCGGGATCACCATACCTGCCGTCGCCATTGACATCCGCGTAGATGTAGTCGCCATACCAGATATGCTCCTTGTCGGCTGAATTGCCCGGCATGAACTCATGGCCCGCGGCCATCATCGCACGCAGCCACGCCATGTCTCCTTCTGTGCGTATCATGCCGTCCCGCGGACCGCCATTGACATTCACGCTGCCGTCGGGATTGAATCCCTGGCCGTTGCCCGAGTAAGTCGACAGCATATAATACTCGTTGATCATGTGTCCGTCGACGATTATGTTGCTGCCGTTGACATTCGCCACATCCCCGATGTTGGTGTACCAGTAGGGATTACCGTTGTCGTCAACACGCCATTCAGTTACAAGGGCGCCCTTGTATTTGACCACTCGGTTGCGGTTGAACGACACGTTGGCGCCGATTCCGTAGCTGACATCACCGATGCGGTCGTTCCAGTTCAAAGTCAGCTCGACACCCTTGTTGTTGACCTCGGCGAGGTTCTGCATCGGAGCGATGAAATCGCCCAAGGTCGGCTGGAGGGTCGGACGGTAGAGGATTCCGTCGGTGTTCTTGTCATAAAGCTCCAGGGTTCCGCTCAGACGATTGTTGAACACACCGAAATCAAGACCGATGTTGGTCACCGTGGTGGCCTCCCACTTGAGGTTGGTGTTGGCAAACGTGTTGAGTCCGTAACCTATCACATGCAGTCCGTTGAACCCGTAATAATAGGGTGAGTAGGTTGGCTGCCACTCGTAGTTGCTGATGGAGTTGTTTCCGAGCTTACCCCATGACACACGGAGCTTGAGATTGTTGAGCCAGTCGATATCCTGCATGAACTTCTCCTGGGTGACACGCCATCCGGCCGACACCGAGGGGAAGAAGCCCCAGCGGTTGCCGGGAGCGAAACGCGATGAACCGTCGTAGCGGGCGTTGACCTCCACAAGGTATCTGTCGTCGAAAGCGTAATTAACCCTGCCGAACCATGAACGGGAAGAATATTCTCCGGTGTTGCCAGACACCTCCTTGGCGGTGATCATCGCATCGAAGTCCCATAGGTTGAAGTTGATCAGACCCTGCTTGGAGGCATACACATAGTCTGACCAGTGGCGCGATTCCTCGTAACCGGCCATTACCCCGAGGTCATGCACCCCGAAGCTCCTGTCATAGCGGAGCATGTTGGTGAACTTCCATTCCTGGAACTGGTAACGGCTGTCGGAATTGGTGTTGTTCTTCATCGTCTCCGCGTTGGGAGGTGTGCTGAGGACCATGTCGCGCGAGAAACTCTTCTCTTCCGGGGGCATCGGAGTGATCATCTTGTCATGAGTCTCATAATCGGAGTAGAAGAACTGTGACTGGAATTTGAAGTCATTGAGGAACCGGACCTCGAGATATGGGTTGACGTTGTACTTCGACTGCTTGTAGCTGCCCCAGTCGAGACTCAGCATCTTGACCGGGTTATGCACGGTGCCTTCCTCCTCGGTGGTCTCGATGCCACCGTAGTAACCGTCATAATAGGGATAGACCCCGGGGACTGTCTTCTGCATGTCCTGTCCCCAGATAATGCCTATGTCATTGCGTTCCTGGTCGGAATGATAGCCCCAGGCCTTCATCCCGACAGTGATGTACTTGCCTATTTCCGTCTCGACGCTGCTTCGGAGGTAATATTTGTTGAGGCCGGAATTGTCAACCACCCCCGGATTGTTTAGGTAAGTGCCTGAGAGGGAGAAGTTGGTGCGCTTCTCGCGGCCTACCACCGAAACGGTGTGTTCCTGCATCCATGCCGGCTTGTAGATTTCGTGATACCAGTCAGTGTTGGGATAGGCCACATAGTTGGGATAACCGGATTCGGCGATGCCATCGGGATTGGCGGCCGCATCGCGCCATGTCTGTATGGTGATGGGGCTGAACCGGCGTGCCTGGTTGCTGTTGTCGGCTGCCTCGTTCATAAGATCCATGTACTCGGCGTAATCGGTCACCTGCTTGTGGTATTTCTGGGCTGTCTGGTAAGCGAACTTGCCGGAGTATGTGACATTCACACGCCCCTCTTCCCCACCCTTGGTGGTGACCAGGATGACACCGTTGGCGCCACGGTTACCGTATATGGCGCAGGAGGCGGCATCCTTGAGGACTGATATCGAGGCGACATCATTGGGGTTGACATCATTGAGGCTCATCTCCATACCGTCGACAAGGATAAGGGGAGACGCATCGTTGAGTGTGCCGATTCCTCGGATCAGGACCTTGGTGTTCTCGGCGTTGGGCTGCCCACCCTGCTGCATCACGTTAAGGCCGGCCGCCGCGCCGGAAAGCGCCTGGGAGATGGTGGTCATCGGACGCGACTTTGACTGCTCCTCCATATTGACCGTCGCCACAGCGCCGGTGAGGTTGACCTTCTTCTGGGCGCCGTAACCGATCACGACCACCTCGTCGAGCATAGACGACTGCTCGGACAGCGCGACATCCACTGTCCCCTCCTTGCCGATTTTCACCTTCTTGCCGGCATATCCGACATAGCTGACATCAATCGTCTGACCGGGCTTGGCCGTCAGACTCCACTTGCCGTCGATGTCGGTGGTCGTTGCCCGTCCGGTGCCGGAGAGGGCGACTGTGGCTCCTATCAACGGCTCCCCGTTCTCATCCGTCACTGTGCCGGTCACCGTACGTCCTTCCGGCGCAGCCTGTGGAGTTGGCGACGCGGTGTCTGATGAGGCCGCGACGGGGGTGATCACAATGTTTTTCCCATGAATAGAATAGCTGACATTCTGTCCGTTGAGAATCTGGGAGATTGCCTGTTTTACATCTGAGGCATCGATGTTTACCTTACGCGACGTGTCTATGTCACCGACTTTGTAGACGAATGAATACCCGCTGGCATTCTTCAACTCCTCCATCGCGTCCTTGACAGTGGCTCCCGACAGTTTCAACGAAACCGCCTGGGCTAACGCTGACATCCCCAACAGGGAGGACAACGTGGCTGTGATTAGGATTCTTTTTAGAAACATGATATTAAAATTGGCTGATTTTCAATTGATTGGTTCGTATCGGGGTATCAGTATATGGTAATCTGGTTACCCTCGATTCTGTATTTCATATTGCCGGTGGAGGCGATGTTGCTTATGACATCCTCCACAGACTGGTTTTCCCTGATGAAATTACCGTAGAAACGGGTACACATGAGTTCTTCGTTCTCGATCACGATACTTATGTTGTAACTGCGCTCAAGCCGCTTGGCAATATCGGGCAACAGCTCCTCGTCAAAGAACAGGTAACCGTAAATCCACTGGTGGGCATTGGTGGCGTTGGTCTCCTCCACCTTCATACGGCCATTGCGTTTGTCGACGACCGCCCGCTGGCCGGGCACCAGAGTGCGCCGCGAGGAATTCTTGGCGATGAGGTTGTCAATCGACACCGAGCCTTCCGACAAGGTCACGACCACCTCCTCGTCATCGGCGAAGTCGCGGAGATTGAACCGTGTGCCGAGAACAGTGACACACATGTCCTTTGACTCTACCTTGAAAGGCTTGTCCTTGTCATGGGCCACCTCGAAATATCCTTCACCGTCGAGTCTGACCACACGCTTGTCGATTCCGAAACCTTGGGAATAAGCCAGTGTGCTGCCGGCATTGAGCCATACCCTGGTGCTGTCGGGCAATGTCACGCTGGTACGAGACCCCACTGGAGCCTCGACCACAATCTCGGCGAAACTGTCGTTGACCCGCAGCTCTCCGAAGCGGTAGCCGCAGACCACACAGATCGCCGCGACCGCCGCGACAATGCCCCCGCGCCAGAGAAACCGGCTGATTCTGGCCGTCCACGGAAGGATTTCCGGAGCATCTCCGCCGATATGTGACCGGTACATAAAATCATCGAAAGCCTTGGACTCATCGAAGGATTCCATAGCGTAGCCAGAGGAGAACCATATTTCCCGCTGTTCGAGATAATACCGCTTGTTCTCATCGTCTTCAGCTATCCACTGGAGCAACCTCTCATCCTCCCGGGCTGACGAATTTCCCGAAAGTCTGGCGATAATCAAATCATCTATCTGACCTTTGTCCTCTTTCATAGTTGTTGGGTAGAATTTTATATGATCCTTTGTAATTTCATTTAAAGATATTTGCCCAGGCATGACCTCAGATGTGACAGCGCCCGTTTCATATGATATTTGACCGTGTTGACGCTTATGCCTGTCTCCTTGGCGATCTCCTCATAACTTTTCCCGTAAAAGCGGCTCAGGGCGAAAACACGCCGGGAATCAGGAGGGATGGTCGCCACAGCCATCCTGATTTCCCTCTCGAGTTCCTTGTCGAGCAGGACTCCGAGCGGGGTCGAATCAGACAGCAGGGAGTCTTTTCCGCAACACTCCGCCTCAAGCGAATAAATCGACACCTCGCTGCGGGCTCTGCGGGTGTTGAGAAAATTCATGCACGCGTTACGCACGGCTGTAAGCAGATATGACCTCAGGAAACCGTGAAGCTCAATGGTCTCACGGATTTCCCACAGGTGGACGATGACATCCCCGGCAATCATCTCGGCCATAAGCCTGTCGCCGACGTAATTGTACGCCAGGGCACACATAGCCTGGTAATGGAGATCGTAGAGCATTTTCCACGCCCGCTCATTACCTTGCTTGAGGGAATGTATGAGTCGCTGCTCCTTCATCATACCGGGAATCAATAATCTCTGCCGACGGCAATCTTGACCACATGGTTGCCGCTTCTGCACAGGTATATGCCAGGCTGCAGCGAGATGGTGTCAAGGGCGTTCCCCGCTGTGCGGGCCACACATCTCCCCGACATCGAGATGACCTCCATCCCGTTTTCACGCGATGTCAGCATATGTCCGTCAAAGCTTATCACCTCTGTCTCTGAGTCGCAGACCACACCTTCCACTCCGCTGATTTCAGCCGGAGTATAAAGATAGAAGGCATCAATAGATAAATTGGAGTCCTTGAGTCTGCCTGCCTGAATCCTGAGGTAGTCGCCGGTCCATTTTTTCGATGCGAGCGAGGAGGGATTGAATCCCGGACAAAGCTCTGCGAGACGGCTGAACGGGATGTCGATGCCCATCCATCCATTGCCCACCGGCCAATGGGCTATCACGGGATACCCCATGCCGAAACCGTTGACCGCGCATGAGAAGGAGGCTTTCTCCCCTTCGGCGAAGAAATCCATACCGAAAAGCTCAGGCTCGGCATCAGTGCGCAAGGTGATATGCAGCCGGGTATCGGAGTTGACATGCGAAAGGTCAAGGCCGTTGTCGCCGGTGTTGAACACAGCCGAGCTCGGCCCGTTGCCTGTGACGAAATATGAGAGATAGTCCTCATCGCCGTCCACACCTGTGACCGGACGCGGGGTATATTTGCGCATCAGCAACCGTTTTATGGTGCGGCCATCGGCCTCGGGGGCATAATGGGCCACCCGGTTGCGCGGATTAGAGGCAAGCATCTCGATGGCGGCGCGGGACATCTGGAAGATATCATAATACCCGTAGGAGCCTGACATGGACGAGGTGGTCGGATCGGCCACAATCCACTGGCTCGGGAATGCGGGAGCCGCCTGTTCGGCATGGGCCGGGGAACCGGTCTTGAGATATGGCCAGCCATCCTCATCCCAGTAAAGACGGTCAAGCAGCGGCATACGCTTCTCGAACGCTTCGTTTTTCACATGTCCGTGGCATATTAACCAGGTGTTGCCCTCCCCGTCAGTGAGTATCGGGGCGTTGTGGCCGTTGCCTGTGAACTTGTAATTGTTGTTAGTCAGGGTGTTGGTGCTGTTCAAGGCATCCCCTCCCTGCAGGAAAGAGACACCGTTGCGGTCGACATAGGGGCCAAAGATGTCTTTGGACCGCCCGACAGCCACACGGTATGTCGTCCAGGCATAACTTCCTATCGAGGCGAACATATAATACCATCCGTCGCGCTTGTAGATTTCTGTCCCCTCCACATTCGGGCCTGCGGTCTGCACCTTCTTGGAAAGATCGAAGGTGATGTCGATATTGTCATCCACATTTATCTCCATGGCCCACATGTTCGTGGTGGAACCCCAGAAAAGGTAATGGCGGCCATCCTCCTGGAAATAGAAAGGGTCTATGGTGTTGTCGTTTCCTGTGTCATGGCCGTCAAACAGCTTCCCGCGGTTTTCCCAGGGACCGGCGGGATGATCGGCCACAGCGTAACCGAGATACATCGAGAAGGTATCCTCTTCGGGGATATTCACGCTGTAAAACATCACATACTTGCCGTTTATGCGGCAAAGCTCCGGCGCCCATACCTGTCCCTTCGGGGGGCGTGTGTCCTGGGTGAAGACAGTCCCGACCTGGGTCCAGCCAACCAGGTCGGCCGACCTGAATACCGGGACATTCCAGATATCCTCGGTTCCCATCAGGTAATAGAAACCGTCATCCGCCCTCATGACTGTCGGATCAGGGACTGATTCATGTATGACTGGGTTACGGTATGTCGCGGGCAACGCGACCGCCTGAAGGCATCCCGTGACGGCTATCAGAATCAAAATCATATGTTTCATAGCTTCCTGTTTTTAAGGTATCGAATCTTTCGGTCATATATGTTTTCTTCAAAGTTGGTTGCCGACCAACACTTTCTTCACGGCAACGGGAGTCCTCACCACATATATCCCCGCCGGCACACCGGCAAGCGACAAAGTCGAGCCGACCGAGCAGGCAGCCATACGTCCGTCAATGGAATAAAGCTCAATCGGGGATGCGTTCCGGCTCGTGGCCACAATCCGGTCGGAGCAAATCTCAATCCCCTGATTGTCAGCCAAGGTTTCTTCGACAGCGGAAGTAACCTCTTTGGGGGTATAGACATACACGCCGTCGAAACAGGCTGCCGCGCCGTGGCCGTTGGCCACGCTCGCCGCGTCGCCGTCCTGACCAGACGGGAGGCTGATTTCCAGCACCTGGCCTGTCCATCCGGCCTTGAAGCGGGAATAGTCGAGCGCCGACACACCGTCACGCGCCATCCTCTTGCTGTCCATCAGCCCGGCAAGTTCTCCCAGGGAGATGTCAACCCCCGACCAGCCTGTCGCGGGGAGGGCGCCCACGACAGGGGAGTCTCCATTCCTGGCGGCATCGGCTAATGTGAATTTCGGGTAGCCATCATCCGAGTCCTGTTTGAACCAGCGAACTTCCACAAAGGGGAAGCGCACCCCACCCAAGGAATAAAATGAGATATGGAAACGGCTGTCTGCATTGATATGGGAAAGGTCTATCGAGGAATCGATATTTGAATCCTCCGCCTTTTTCCGGGCGACATAGAAGCCTCCCCACCAGTTATGCCAGTCTCCGTGGATTTCAAAACTCTGCAGGTCTCGGCCGTCGGTTCTCGATGGCACCTGAGAGGTGACTTCATCGGCGGCCCACCAGGCGTTGCCCAGAGCGTAATGCGCCGTGTATTCATTATTGTTGCGATAATCGTTGACTGTGATGCCGGGGGTTGAACGGAGCTTGGCCATTCCCTCGTCGCCAAGTAGGTAAACATCATAGATGCCACCCTTCTCGCACACGGGCAATGTCGACTCCACCCCGTCGTCTGCGCCTGTGGCGTTATGCTCGGGGAAGAAGGGAGCCGGATTGGAATCTTCAGGCGTCATCGAGCCTCCATCAAGATATGGCCAGCCATCCCCGTCCCAGAACAGACGTCCAAGCAGCGGCACTCGGAAAAGAGCAAGCTCGTTCCCTTTGTAATGGCCGTGACACATGAGCCATGTGTTCCCCACCCCGTCTGTGATAATCGGCGCGTTATGGCCGGTGCCCGTGAAACGGTCATTGTTGGAGGTCAGAGGCTCGGCCTTTGCAAGGTTGTAGTCCGAGGTGTCAAGCTGGCCTCCGGCCAGAAAAGAAATCCCCTCTTTGGTGTGATAGGGGCCGAATAGATTATCAGACCGTCCGACAACAACCGAGTAGGTAGTCCAGGCGTAGCTTCCTCGCGACGCGAACAGGTAATACCAATCCCCGCGTTTGTAGACCGCCGTCCCCTCCATGTTGATTCCGGCGGTCTGGACCTTCCTCGAGAGGTCGAACGAGATGTCCAGATTGTCATCCACGTTTATTTCCATAGCCCACATCTTGTTGGTGCTTCCCCAGAAAAGATAGTGTCGGCCATCCTCACAGAAATAGAACGGGTCGATGGTGTCGCGGCATTGCGCCGCGTATCCGTCAAACAATATCCCCCTGTCACGCCAGGGGCCGAGGATATTGTCGGCCACAGCGTAACCGATATACGCTTTATAGGTGTCTCCCGGGTCGGGATTAGAGCAATAGAACAATACATACTTGCCGTTTATGCGGCAAAGCTCCGGCGCCCACAGCTGAGTGGAGGGACGGGAGTCGCCATCCTTGAATATGGTCCCGACCTGATGCCATTCGACAAGGTCGGCTGACCGGTATAGAGGGAGATTGGTCATGTTCTCCGTCCCGGTCATGTAATACATCCCGTCATCATCGCGCATCACCGTCGGATCAGGCAGGTTGACATCAAGGATTGGATTCTTGTATGTGTCAGCCCCGGACACGGTCTGCAATCCGAGGAATGTCGATAACAATATGATGGCAAGATTTTTCACGATATCATTTTTATTTTACAGGTATGGAGGTTTTGTATCCGTGACGGATCCGTCCGGACCCGCCACGGAGTTTATAACCGGACGATGATTTATTTGATGATTACTTTCTTGACTGTCGACGCGGTCTTGACGAGGTAGACGCCTGGCTGCACACCGTCGATGCCGACAACAGGAGACCGGGATGACCTCACAAGCTGCCCGTTTACGCTGTAGAGCGCCACAGGGGTGTTACCCTCTCCGAGAACGGTTATATGGTCAGGGGCAACGACCAGTTCCACACCGTCGGAGGCTGCTGACACGTTTTCCACGGAGCTTACCACTACGTGGGGAGTGTAGACATATGCCCCGTCGACATAAATGTTGGCTCCGTAGCCTCGGCTGGAGACCGGCTTGTCGTCAATCGAATAACCCGAGGGGAGGGTAATCTCCAGCGCGTGGCCTTTCCAGGCGGTGGCATTCTCAAAGCGGCTATAGTCCATGTCCAGGCCGTAATCAGTCTTCATCTTGTCGGCGATTTCAGGGAGGGACATATCGATGGCCACCCATCCGTCATTTCCGGAGGCCGAGGTGTCAGAGTCGTTCTCGCGGGGAGCCTGTGCGGGGACATCCGATGACACCCCCTTGACAAGCGAGCCGACAATCGGCGCCCACTCCTGGATTTTGTAGTCCCTGACCTTGTAATCCGAGAGGGAGAACTGCGGACAGGTCCTGTCTTCCGAACCCTGGCTGAACCAGCGGATGTTGACATAAGGAGGTACAATGTCGTTCTGTAGTTTCAGTACGATATGGACACGACTGTCTTTCCCGACATGGGAGATGTCCTTGCCATCCTTGACATCCACATAGAAGGCACTCCATCCGGCATTGTCCTTGTCTCCATTGCCGATGCGGTCATTGTTGTCCCGGAGGGTGAAACCATTGAAATTGGCTCCGTCGCCTGTCGGGATGACGGTGTTGCTAACCTCGTCCGATGCCCAGTTGAGGTTTCCTCCGACCCATTGCGATATGTCCGCGCGGTCCTGGGAAGCATCTGCGCCTTTTGTCCTGTAATCATTCAATTTCAGTTTCAGGGCATTCTTCCTCTCATTCAGCTTCCCCATACCGGTCTCGCCAAGGAGGAACACATCGAAGATAGACCCTTCCTGGATTTTATCATTGGCCAGAGGTGTGGCCACAGTGACATCCGATATGCCGTGGGGGTAATCGATGTCAGGCACAGCAGGGACAGTGTTTCTTTCAGTGAGAGGATAATGGTTGGAAAGTTCGGGCCACATGTCGCCGGTATCAGGATCGGCAATCCACAAGACCTTGCACAGGAACGGCATACGGACGTTCATATCGAAATCGGTCTTGTCCGAGCCATGGCAGAAAAACCAAGTGTCGCCCTTCTCATCCGTGATGATTCGTGAGGGATGACCGCAACCGATATACTCATATTTGTCGGGATTCTCCTTGTCGAAAGATATCACTTTCGAGGCCACCGTGACTGTGCCCCCGGCAAGGAAACTGTTGCCTTTGGAACCACGATATGTGCCAAGCGGGGTTTCCGAACGGCCCACCACGACGGCGCTGCTGTTCCATCCCTGCTCCCCCTGCGACGCCAGCATGTAATACCATGTCTTTCCGGCGGTGTCTATATGTTTGTAGAGGGTCACACTCGCCATGTATATTCCTCCGAGCTTTTTCTTTTTCGCGAGGTCATACGAAACGGCAAAATCATCGGAAATCGAAATCTCCATTCCGTAGAGGTTATGGTTGTTACCCCAGAATAGATATTCCTGGCCCTTGTCATCCTCGAAATAAAACGGGTCGACAGTGCGGCTTCCCGGTTCGATGACGGTCATCAGGCTGCCGTTTTCATCATATACCTCGTTGCCCTCCTCATCCTTTACCGGCTCTACATTCTCGTAGTCGTATCCGTCGAAAAGCTTGCCCTTGTCTTCCCACGGCCCGGCAGGATGGTCGGCGATGGCATAACCTATGTATTTCCCGCGTTCATCAAACCTGGGTTTGTACTGACCATCGGTCGTGTCTTCCGGGCCGGATGTGTCTGGATCTGTTATTCCGGTCTCTGTCTCGGTCTCGCCTGCCCTGCGCGGAACGCCGGCGGCTTCCTGACCTAAGTTGTCTTTACCAGGGTCATTGGCGGCATTGACGCTGTAGAACATAAGGTATTTCCCGTTCTTTTCAAACAGTTTCGGAGACCAGATGTCATAACCCTGCTCTTTCACGGTGGAAAGAGTCATGTCGCCGACCTTTGTCCAGTCGACAAGGTTGGTCGAACGGTAAAGGGGGACAGTACCCTTCTCACCTGTGGTAGTCGACATCATGTACCAGAAACCATCATTGGCTTTTATCACCGAGGGGTCGGGGACATTCTGTCTCATGACAGGATTCATATGTGAGACAGGCCGTTTCCCATCTGTCACAGACACACATAACATTGTGGTCAGAGCCGCCATTAAAATCTTGGCTTTCATAAATCAGAATGATTGAATGATTGATTTGTCTGTTGATTAATCTGACGAATTCCAACCCAGACCAAACCCGCTGAAGGAGACATCCCAAGGATTCCTTCGGACTCATACCTTCAACGGGTTTGCCGCAGGTTGTTTGATTTACCTATTGGAACTGTTTACTAACCTTACTCTATTTTGCCTAACTATAATACTTTTTACCTGATTATCACCTTCTTGGCAACATTGAGGGTCTTTACCACATACACCCCTGCGACGAGATCTTCAAGACCGATGACAGAAGTGGCGGATGCCTTTACCAGTGAACCGGCCAGGTTGTAAAGCTCGACAGGAGCGTTACCGCCGCCAAGCACATTGATTGTCTTGTCTGACACAATCACCTGGATATTGTCGGAGTCATTGACGATTTCACCCACGCCCGAGTCCCCGGTGGGGGTGTAGACGTAGACACCATCGAAGAATGCCTTGCCGCCATTTCCACGAGCCACGTCAGGCTCACCACCGTCGGCCTTCTGGCCGGTGGGGAGGGAGAACATTACCGCTTCACCCTGCCAGTCATCCACAAAGCGGGAGTAATCCATTTCGACGTCGAACTCATCCTTCATAAGTTCGGCCAGTTCGCCGAGGGTGATGTCAACGGCTACCCACTCATCTTTTTTCAGGGAGCCGACAACCGGGTATGAGTTGTTGATGAAGTCATCTGTGAGGGAGAAGGAGGGAGCTGTACCGTCATTGCCGTCAGCCTTAAACCACTGCACATCCACATAGGGAAGGGTAACATCCCCTATCATGCAGACTGCGGCGTGGAGATGGCTGTTCTCATTAAGGTGACGGAGATCGGTGTCTGCCTTCCGTGCCAGGAAGAAACCGCTCCACCACTGCCACCAGTCTCCGTGAATTTCAGCGCCGTCGAAACCACGGCCGTCAGCGGGAACCGTCACCGAGTTGTAATCCTGGTCGGAAGCCCAGCCGACATTGCCACCGGGATAATGGGCGTTCTCGGGATCAGTATCATTTTTGACGCGGTAATCATTCACCGTGATTTTGGAATTGGCGGCGAGCTTAGCCATAGCGGCGTCACCGAGGGAGAACACATCGTAGACACCGCCTTGACCGCATACGGCAATCGTAGGATCAATCGATGGGTCTTCAACGACGAATGACTCCTGGGCGTTGACACTGGGAGAGGCGCCGAGAGCGCACATAGCAGCAATTGCAAGTGTAAAATTTTTCATGATAGCTTATTATTAGGTACATATCAAGGCGCTTGTGTCGCCCTGCATAATTATGACAAAAAAGTCGCCACCGAGGGTAGTGTTGTTACTGCTTTTTTTCCCCCAGATTAACACGGCTCGATATTGTTTTCCGTCTTTTCTTTTATCAACACACGGTCTGTCAATCCTTTACGGTATCAGAAAAGAATTTGCGTCCTCACCCCCAAAATCCCATTTGCCGCTTAATCCCCTTGTCGGATGGTAGTCTCGTCTCCTCGGCTTTGTCGGACAGTCACTGTCGGTCCTTTCCTATGTATTTTTGTTCTGCCATTACTAATATTGACTGGTGATTTGATATTGTACACACCCGCTGGACGGGGCGCTTTGCTTCGGCAACTGCAAAGTTATAAAATTTCATCCATTAGACCCGCATATTTTCAAGGGGGCAAAAAGCATACTTTTGAGAGAATCATCCCATTCACTGGCAACTTCCGGGAAAACAGGCCATTGCAGACCGGTTGGTATTCTTGCTCTTAATTTCATCCCTGTTTTTACTTATTCATCGCGGAGTATTACCGATTTTTGAGTAATTTTGCATTATAAACATACAAAACCACAGAGCCAAAATGAGCGATGTAATCCAACTCCTCCCCGATTCCGTTGCCAACCAGATAGCAGCCGGGGAGGTAATCCAACGTCCCGCCTCAGTAATCAAGGAATTGGTGGAGAACTCCATCGATGCCGGAGCCACACAGGTAAAAATCATCCTGCGCGACGCCGGGAAGACCCTCATACAGGTGGTGGACAATGGATGCGGAATGTCAGACACAGACGCAAGGCTCGCGTTTGAACGCCACGCCACATCCAAAATCCGACAGGCTTCCGACCTGTTCGAACTTCACACGATGGGATTCCGTGGGGAGGCTCTTCCATCCATCGCAGCCGTCGCTCAGATTGACTTGCGCACGATGCGGCGCGACAGCCAGATTGGCACCCACCTCGAACTGGCCGCTTCTAAATTTGTCAGCCAGTCACCGGAAGCCTGTACTCCCGGAAGCAATCTTGCTGTCAAAAATCTATTCTTCAACTTCCCGGCGCGTCGCAAGTTCCTGAAAAAAGATGCGGTGGAACTGGGCCACATCACCCGTGAATTCGAGCGTCTGGCCCTGGTCAACCCGACCGTGGAGTTCGAGCTGTATCACAACGATGTCAACCTCTACCAGCTTCTTCCCGGCACACTGCGCCAACGTATCGCGGGACTCTTCGGCAAGTCGATAGACAAGCAGCTCATCCCGGTCGAGACCGAGACACCGCTTGTCAAAATCAATGGCTTCGTCTCCTTGCCGGAGTTCGCCCGCAAGCGCAATGCCCAGCAGTTCTTCTTTGTCAATGGCCGTAATATGCGCCACCCCTATTTCCACAAGGCGGTGATGAATTGCTATGAGGAACTGATAGCCGCGGAACATCAGCCCAACTACTTCCTGAATTTCGAAGTTGACCCACAGACCATAGATGTCAACATCCATCCCACAAAAAGCGAGATAAAGTTTGAAAACGAGCAGCCCATATGGCAGATTCTTTCTGCTGCCATCCGTGAGGCACTCGGCAAATTCAACGCCATCCCCTCTCTTGATTTCGACCAGGAGGATGCCCCCGAGATTCCGGTTTTCGACCCCAGTCTGTCGGGTCGTCTCGAATTGGGTGGATTGGATGACTCCTACAACCCCTTCGCCGCAGACAGCCGTAAAAGCGCTCCGGCCCAATCCAGAATCAACAACGTCAATTCCACTGGTGAGAAAAGTGAGGCTTCGCGCCTTAACACCTCAACACCTGATCCGGGGATTTTATCGTCGCGCCTGAGTCATCTGAATGACTGGGACAGACTTTATGCCGATTTCCAGAATGCCACGGGAGCCAACTCCCCACTCCCCCCGACACCGGAAAGTTTCCTGACCGACGAGACCGAACTCCCCCCTTCGATAGAGGCCAGTGTCCTCAACTCCCTCCCAGGCATAGAGATTGCCGGCCATGCCGGGGGACTGCTCCAACTTGCCAACAGGTATATCGTGACCGTCGGCAACGACAATCTGATACTCGTCGACCGCCACAGGGCACATGTGAAGATTTTGTTTGAAAGATTCATCACCGACGCGGAATCCTCCATCGGAAAATCCCAGCAGGTATTGTTCGCCGACCTGATTGAACTGACACCGCGTCAGAAAGGGATACTCGACAGCATAGCCGCCGAGGTCAAATCACTTGGATATGATCTTGAGTTCAGCCACGCGGCTGATGAAGGGATATTCCGTTGCGAGATGCGAGGGGTTCCGGCGATTCTTGGCAACACAAATCCTGGTGAAGCACTGACAAAAATAATCTCCGACGCGGAGGAGGGTCTCGAGTCCCCGGGAGAAGACATGCGCCGCAAAGTCGCGCTCTCCCTCGCGCAGTCAGCCGCCATCCGGGCGAATGAAGGGATGGGCAACTCCGACGCGGAAAGGCTGCTGGCCGACCTGTTCTCTATGCCAGACCCCTCCTACACCCCTGACGGCAAACCTGTGATTCTGCAGATTCCGGTAGCGGAAATATCCCGCAGACTGTAAGTCCCCGGGGGAGACTCAACGGTTGCCGCTTTTTCTGAATCCGTTCGCCATGTTGACAAGGCGGGTGTAAAGCGTGTGGAGCGGAAGCCCCATCACATTGTAATAATCCCCCCGGATGCCCGATATACCGATATACCCTATCCATTCCTGGATACCGTAGGCTCCGGCTTTGTCCATCGGACGATATTTCGCCACATAATAATCAATCTCCTCATGGGTCAGTGGAGCGAAATCCACTTCGGTGATTTCCGAGAAAGTTACAGTCCGAGTCTTGGTGGCCAAGGTGACACCTGTCACAACCTTGTGGGTATGACCGCTCAGCAACCGTAACATAAGGGCCGCGTCTTCGGCATCAGTCGGTTTGCCAAGCACCTCCCCACGGTTTATGACCACAGTGTCTGCGGTGAGCAGTATCTCCCGGTCTTTAAGCTGCGCCATATATGGATGGGCCTTCTTACGGGATATATAAGGGGCGACCTCCTCAGAAGCCATCTTGGCCGGGAATGCTTCATTGACCTCAATCAAAGGCAATATTTCAACATCCACATCAAGCTTGCCAAGCAGCTCCCGACGGCGGGGAGAATGGGATGCCAGCAGAATCTTGCAACTTTCCAATGGCTTGTAACGGGTTTCTGTTTCTGTCATCTTGAACTTTCTTTTAAGAGTTACCATCCGAACGCTTTGTCGGAAAGCGCCCATATCCCTTTTGCCCGCATAACCTCCTCAAGGATGTCACGGGCAACACCATGACCTCCGGTCACCGGAGAGACATACCCGGCAATCTCAAGGATATCCACGGCGGCATCCACAGGGGCCACGGCCAGTCCGGCGTAAAGCATGCATTCATAATCCGGAATGTCATCCCCCACATAGATGACCTCCTCGGGACTCAGACCGTTGCACTCAATCCATTCCTTGAACACAGGCAATTTCATCCCTACCCCGGTGAAAATCTCGGTCACTCCAAGCCCCTCAAACCGCTCGGTGATTCCGGGAGAGACCGCCCCGGTGATTATCGCGAGTTTCAGGCCGCGTTTCACGGCAAGCTGCATCGCGAATCCATCTTTGGTGTTCACCGTCCGGCGTGGCACGCCGTTGTCTCCCAACGGAATCGTAGACGTGGCCAACACCCCGTCAACATCAAAAACTATGGCTTTTATCTTTGAAAGATCGTATGAAACTTTACTCATAACCTAAGTCATTGGCTTTGTTTCGGTAATGGTTCAGGATTGTGTCAGTCAGCATAGAATACACCGGCTTCAGATCAGCAGGCAGATATGCGACATGCTTGTCTATTACGGCCACATCACCCCGACGCGCCGGCCCCGTCATCGCCTCGAAAGGGGACTTGACCGCAAGCTTGTCGAGAGTGGCCTGCAACAATGGCATCATAAACCGGATATCAAGATTCTGCGGACGAAGCAGGCGATCCGCCTCAGCCCACATCAGATTGGCAAAATTGCATGCGAATACGGCGGCGACATGTATCGCCTCGCGTGTATTGCTGTCAGCCATCCTGACGGTGCCTGACACCTCTTCCGCAATCTTGAAGAGACTGTCCGCGACCTCAGGTGACGAGCCCTCTATGAGCATAGGGATATTGCTGAACTCCACCGCCACATCCTTTGAGAAGGTCTGCAACGGATAAAACACCCCGTAGTTACTCTTCTTGCCCTGAAAGACATCCATACCCACACTCCCTGATGTATGCGCCCATATTCCCTGGAAATCAGGAGTGGAGGCTACGACATCCTTCACTGAATCATCATTGACAGCTATGAGGTAGAGATCCATATCATCCCTGAGCATGTCAAGACCGACAAGTGGCTCGCAACGGTTACCTTCCACCTCTGCCAGACCGGCATCGGCGTTTATCTTCTCTGCGAGTTCTGATGAGGACTTCTCCGTGCGGGCGGCAATCTGGCATATCTCGTTGAATCCACTCAACGCACGCGCCAGATGTGTGGCGACATTACCCGCTCCGATTATGGCGATTTTCATTCCGCCCCTTGTTTCCAGCTTCCGATATGAACCTTCTCCCACAACAACTTCTCGGGATTGATTGGCTTGCGCTCCTCATCCTTGTGACCGATGGTAATCACACAGAGGACAGCGAACTGTTCGGGGATGCCCAATACTTCACGGACATATTCCTCAGCCGGTTCTCCATCCTCGCGGAATCTTTCGCGGATTTCCACCCAGCAACTGCCAAGACCGAAATCCGCGGCCTGGAGCTGCATAAAGACTGCCGCGATAGACGCATCTTCAATCCAGGCATCAGACTTGGTGATATCAGCGGTGACCACGATGGCCAGCGGAGCCGAAGCGATGGAGGTTGCGTAATTGGGCTTACAGTGGCTCAGCCTTTCAAGCATCTCCTTATCCTCGACAACGACAAACTGCCAGGGACGCACGCTTTTTGAAGATGGCGACATCAGGGCAGCTTCCATTATCAGCCTTACCTGGTCAGCGTCGACCGGCTCCGAGGTATAACGACGTATGCTCCGTCGGTTGATTAATAGTTCGTGGAAGTTTTCCATATCAAGGTGTCTTTTGTTTTCTCTTGTTTTTCCCTAAGGAAACACCATCTTCCGACAACCGGGAATCAACGGCGACAAATCCAGGCTCCGGATTCCCCGGCTTTGGACTTCTGTGTGGCCGCTTCTTCATAAGATGCTCCGGTGGCAGCGTAAACACGGTATTTCCTATCCTGATGTAAAACGCCCAATGTCTTGCGATGGTTTTCCGAGAGATATTTCATCGCCTGTGATTCTGTCGGGAAAGATGCGATGACAACACAATACGGATCTGATTCATTGAAGCGGACAGACGCTTTGGAAGCGGTAACGGTTGATGAATGTCCGGCGCTTCCCTCTTCCGTTTTCGCAACCACTTCCGACGTTGTCTTCATTACTGCGTCATCATGATTTACGGCCACATTCTCCGAAAACGCATCGTTTTCCATTTCTGCGTCGCCCGGATTAGCAACATCCATATCAGAAGAAACAGCAGTCTCGCTTATTTCCTCATTAGACATACCAATAGCCTCAGTCGGAGCAATCGATGCTTTCAACGGCTCATTCTCGACTTTGACCGGATTCAGGAAGAACAACGCCAATGTCACGATTACAGCCAACGATGCGGCTATACCTACCACATTCCGCGCCAGTCTTCCACGTGTCACATCCTTACTCGACCTATTCTCCTCCTCCAAAGAGTCATCAGAATAAGCTGCACTTTGGGCTGAGGCGGTTTCATATCCGACCTCTGCGCCTACATACGATGTCCTGAGTGTGGAATCGGCATTCTTCAGGTAAATCGGACGCAACCCATACTGACAGAAATCCCACCCGGAAACTTTATATGGATAAAACAGAATTGTCTCGTGATCGGAAAAAATCAATTCCCCCAGTCGTCCGAGGACAATGGAACCGAATTTCTTCAGTTGCTCCAGCAGGCTCTCCGTCTCCTCCTTCACAATCCGACTCGCCGCCTCGAAAGAGATGCCGTTCTTGCGGGCGACTGAATTCTCCAACAAGCCGTCTGACTCGACAAGCGCACCGTTGAAGGCGATTTCCCGTGATGGCGGCAACAACACAAGAGGATTGCGGCTGTCGAATCTCGCCGGACGATAACGGACCATCAAGGCACCTATTCCAGGCACCGTCACGCAATCATATCGACGCAAAAGACATTCAAGATGGTCAATGACGAGATTCACGGCTCTATTAAAATATGATGTGAGGAACTTCGGGGTTAATCACTCTTTATCAAACATCCCTTAAAGAGTGTTTGATACTGCAAAGTTAATAAAAAATAAACATATTGGCAAAAGATTTCAACAGCTATATCATCATATTAATCCCTCTGTGATTTCAATATTTTTATAAAATAGCATCTATACAAAACAGAAATGCGAAACGGCAGGCACTTGAATATGGCGGTTTGGATGGAATAGGCCTGCCGTCCGCATTTTTATCATCTAAACTATCATCTTTTCAGTATGATACAACATTTTTCGCTTGACAACACTCCAGGATGACAGCGTTCTGTTTTTTGCAAATATAGACCAAAGATTCGCAACGAATATGTTAACAAATCATAAAACAGCGAGATCGTCCTAAATTTAGGACGATCTCGCATCTATAAAATTTTAGCAGTGTGGTGATTACGGCTACAAAACAAAGCTGTTACATTGTTACATTGCGGTTACGATATTTTTCGCAACTCTATCAGCATCAGCAAGAACCGAGACTTGGCAACCGCCATCTCCACAATCGTCGGAGAGGCCAGTCGGCTTAATCAAGCTCAACAACTTTGGTAGCCTGGTCGATGGAATCAACCGGCATCGAAGCTTCAAGAACTGTCTCAGCACACGCCGGTTGCTTTGCAAGCTGTTCATATTTTGCGGTCAGAGCCTGCTGAATCTGCATTGACAGCACGGTAAGTTCCTCTTTCTGTGTAGGATCAAGTTTCACTCCGAGTTGTTCAAACGCTTCTGCCTTCATTGCCAAAGAGTCCAGATAGACAGCATACGAGGCAGGTGAGGAAATGGTGTCAATCACGGCGGTCTGCGATTTTAAGCTGGCCACATAATCGTCGTAATCCTCATGTGCGGAACAAGAAGCAAAGCCAATCATCCCCACACAAGCGAGACATAAAGAATATATTGTTTTTTTCATTCTTTTCTGATTTAAAAACATATCAAGACTATCGCCTCCGTCAGGCTTTGGCTTCTGATGAATGCTCCTTGATGAAATAGACTGCGACGGCTCCAAGGAACAGCGAGATACCGGCAATCACCATCATCATATACTGGGGCGCGAGTTCATCGGGATTACCGATGGCCGAAAGGATGACACCACCGAGGAGCGCGCCAACAATCTGCGGAATACAGATGGAGCAGTTGAACAGTCCAAGGTATGCACCAATGTTACCACCCTTGAGCGAATTGGTGAGAATCGTGAAAGGCCACGCCAGCATAGCCGCCCACGCGCAACCGATAAGCGCGAAGGAAACGAAAAGCAGGTAAGGATCGGTGAAGTAACCGGCGGAAACGAAACCGACAGCTCCGAGAATCAGACTGAGAGCATATGAGAACTTGCGGCTGCGGAACTGAGGCAGAACGATAGCCCACAGAACGGAACCGATAGCCTGGATGGCGAACAGGATTCCTACCCAGTTACCGGCGTCGTTATACTGGGATGACTCTGTGTTAAGCACAACAGATGTCTCGAAAGCAGCTTTCGAAGGATCCGAGATGGTTGCCTCTTTCGTGCCGTCAACAAAAAGTTCACCTGTCTTGGGGTCATGGGTATAGATGTCTGCCAGGATGACTTTAGCCTCCCCCTCCATACGCGACAGATAATCGACAAGCTTGAATGAGGGGGTCTCGACACGGCGTCCATCGACGAGCACTACTACATCACCCGAAGGAATCTCCTCATTGAATCCATATGAAGCCACACCGCCTACCGAGCTTATGATACCATCCTTGGCCACGGGAGACACGACCTCAATGCCCTCAGTCGGCACCTGAATGTCGAGGTTGCCGGATTTAATCGAGATAGCGTCTACATTCGTGTCGGCGATAGAGATGTCACGTCCTTCGACAAACTGGCCGTCGGCCGTGACTATACCGGCCACACAAGCCTTGCCATGGTCAATGATGACCTTGTTGTCAGCTGTCAGGATATATTTGGCGGAAAGCACTTCGGCTCCCTTGCCGTCTGCTCCGGCGACAGACAGACCAGTGACGGTGGTTGTCTCCGGACAATCGAATGCATTCTTGGCGATAGTACCGTTGGTGTAGGTCCACATGAACAGGAAGGCGAACCAGCAGAAGAACTGCACGAGGCCGACAGTCCAGAAGGTCTTGGGTGCATTGACAAGAAGTTTGAGGAGGTTGGTCTTCTCCTTCTTCCCGTCAGCCTTCACTTCGGGGCCACCGTTGTATTCGCGATACAGCTCGGGAGGCCATTCCTTGACCTTCATCAGGGTGTATATCACGCATACAAGGAGTATGGCCGCTCCGAAGTAGAACGAAAACACCACTGTCTGGGGAATCACACCGGATGCGGCGGTGTTACGGAAACCAATCCATGTCAACAGGAAGGGGAACACATATCCCACAATCGAGCCGGCGTTGCAAAGGAAGCTCTGGATGGAATAGGCAAGCCCCTTCTGCTTCTCGTTCACCATGTCGCCGACAAGCATCTTGAACGGCTGCATTGCCATATTGATGGAGGTATCGAGCAGCATCAGTGCAACAAGACCGATGAGGATGGCCGACGAAACCGCCAGGCCGAAACTACCGGCATTGGGAAGGAGGCACATCACGATTACCGCCACTACTGCCCCGAAAATCAGGTACGGGAGACGGCGGCCTATCTTGTTCCATGTCTTGTCTGAGGCTGTACCCACAATAGGCTGCACAACAAGCCCCATCAGAGGGGGAAGAATCCAGAAATAACTCAGGTCGTGGGGGTCAGCGCCGAGCGTGGCGAAGATTCGGCTCACATTCGCGCTCTGCAGGGCATAGGCTATCTGCACACCGAAGAACCCAAAGCTGAGATTCCAAAGTTTCCAGAAACTTAGGTCGGGTTTAGTTTTCATGATAGTTGACTGTTTGTCTTATGTGAATGTAAATAAGATGGTTTATCTGGGGAAATAATCCTTTCAATCTGATACCTGGCTGTAAAGCCATTCTATTTCATTATGCCAAAGCGACTCGTCGGGGGTCTCAAGAATCAGTGGAATACCATCCATACGCGGGTCACGCATAAGCATACTGAAAAAGTCGCGGCCCAAGGCCCCTTCTCCAATCGACGCGTGTCGGTCAACTTTTGAGCCGACACCCTTTTTGGAATCGTTAAGATGCATGCCTCGCAGATAGGAGAAGCCGATCACGTCGTCAAACTCCTTCCATGAAGCCTCATACGACTCCGGTGTGGTGAAATCATAACCGGCCGCGAACGAGTGGCAGGTGTCCACGCATACTCCGACCCGAGCCTTGTCATCGACAAGCTCTATTATCCGGGCGAGATGCTCAAACCTGAAACCGAGGTTGGAGCCTTGACCGGCGGTAGACTCGATGACGGCGGTGACACCTTTGGTATCAGCCAAAACCAGGTTGACAGATTCGGCGATACGTTTCAGGCAGTCATCCTCATCCATAAGGTTGAGGTGGGAGCCCGGGTGGAAATTCAACATAGTCAGCCCGAGCTGCTCACACCGGCGGAATTCATCAAGGAACGCTGTCCTCGACATGGCAAGCTTCTGAGCGTCCGGCGAACCGAGGTTAATCAAAAAGCTGTCATGCGGCAATATAAAATCGGGAGCGAAACCATAGCGGGCGCAATTCTCACGAAACAGCGCGGCTTCTGAATCAGGAATGGCCGGAGACTTCCATCGCGACGGATTACGGGTGAACAACGCGAACGCTTTCGCGCCAAGTTCGTGGGCAAGCGCCGGAGTGGCAGCTACCCCACCCTGGGTGGAGACATGTGCGCCTATATGCTTCATCTATATTGATATACGTTAATACACAAGTCAATCCGGGGCACACAAAGGCAAGCGCGCCTTTCTGTCCCTGGAGAGAAAAAACTCTTTGAAAGTCTTCTGCCAACAAAGTTACAAAATTTTCCCTAAACAAGAAAAATTCTATTGCAATAAAAAATCACGTTTCGTAGCAATGAGCCATTGCGAAACGTGATTGAAGGTTTTGATGTCATCCGGGGAAGCCAGACACAGCCTTCCTGATGTCAATCCTCGCCGGGATTGGGCTTCAGGCCATCTCCATCTCCGGTAGTACGGGCATGCTGCACGACCTGAAAGGATATAGAGTTGGTCGGGGAACTCACCACGACCACGGCATAGCGGTCATCCTCTCCGTTATTGGGGATGGCATACAGCGATGCCCTGATTTCCCCCGGGCCTCCCTGGAAAGGCAGCACTTCGAGCCAGTCGGCATCCTGGTTTTCCAGAATCTCATATGAAGAGTTCGCCGCGCGAACCTCCGCGCCCCAGTCGCCTGTGGAATTGAACACCAGCGCGTTTGCCACCACAGAACCCCAGGGATTGATTTCTATGTGGGTCGAGGCTCCGGCAGAGACATACACGGTAGGGGTCACATCGGGTTCGTCACTGCCGCAGGATGACAACGCCACTCCGGAAAACAACATCGAAATGGCAATAACAATAGTTTTGAGATATCTCATTTTATGAATTTAAGAGAGGTAAAAAACAGTCTTGGAGAGGTCTCTCCTTTTGCAAAGTTACAAAACTTTTCCTTATCAGCCAAAATCCATCGAATTTACGTCCCTCAATTTGCGGAATAACAGGATTTTTTCGTATCTTTGCAAGCTGTTTTCAAGGACTGAAATGGAACAATCCCACAAACAAGAGACTCTCGACCGCAGGTATCTGAGAATGGCCGCCATATGGGCGGAAAATTCCTATTGCCAACGCAGGAAGGTCGGTGCCATCATAGTAAAGGACTCAATGATTATCTCCGACGGATTCAACGGGACCCCTTCGGGTTTCGAGAATGTATGCGAGGATGAGTCTGGTGTCACTAAGCCCTATGTGCTCCATGCAGAAGCCAACGCGATAACCAAAGTGGCGCGGAGCAACAACTCATCAGACGGGGCCACACTTTACATCACGGCCTCACCCTGCATGGAATGTTCCAAGCTCATAATCCAGGCCGGAATCAAGAGGGTCGTCTACAATGAGCTTTACCGAATCACCGACGGCCTCGACCTCTTGCGCAGGGCCGGAATAGAATGCGTCCATATTCCGGACATCACACAACCTTGACCGACAGATTTCAAGACTTTCCGCAATCATGTCACAACCCAACAGATTATCAGCGTGGACTCCACTGATCGCCGCCGCGATGTTCATACTCGGCTTTCTCGCCGGAGACCTTGTGAACAAGGAGAACGGTCCCACCGCTGCCCAGAAAAAATTCCAGACAATCCTCAATCTCGTCAGGAACGAGTATGTTGACGAGGTTGATCTTGACAGCCTGATAGAGAAAACCATTCCGAGTCTGCTGACCAACCTCGACCCTCACTCCGCCTACATCCCGGCGAGCGACCTCCAGGCGGTCAACGAAGACCTGGACGGCTCTTTCAGCGGGGTCGGCATACAGTTTATGATCGACAACGACACTATCAAGGTGCTTGAGGTCATTCCCGGCGGACCTGCCGAAAAGGTCGGAGTCCTCCCTGGCGACAGGATTGTTAAGGTAGACGGCGAGGATGTCGCCGGAATCGGCATCACCCAGGAGAAAGTGCTCCACACCTTGCGCGGAGAGAAAAACACCAAGGTGCAGCTCCAGATAAAACGAGCCAACTCCAAAAAGCCGCTGAGCTACACCGTGGTCAGAGGAGACATTCCCGTCAACACAATCGACGCCACATATATGGCCTCCCCCGGAATCGGCTATGTGAAGGTCAACAAATTCGGCCGCACCACCTACGACGAGTTCTTCCAGGGGCTGTCGAAGCTGCGTCGCGAGGGAGCTGAGGATTTCATCATCGACCTTCGCGGCAATACCGGCGGCTATATGGAAATCGCCTACATGATGGCCAATGAGTTCCTCGAACCGGGCCAGACTATCGTCAGCACCAAGGGACGCGACTTCAATTCCGGCACCCACATCACCGCCGACGGTACAGGGTCGTTCCGCGAAAGCCAGGTGGTGGTTCTCCTCGACGAGTTCTCAGCCTCCTCCTCCGAGATTTTCGCCGGTGCGCTGCAGGACAATGACCGCGCACTGATAATCGGTCGCCGTTCATTCGGCAAAGGGCTTATACAGCGGCAGTCAGTGCTTCCCGACAGTTCCGCGATTCGCCTGACCGTCGGAAGGTATTACACACCCTCGGGCCGCAGTATCCAGAAAGATTACTCCAACCTCTCCGTCTACGAGCATGACATCCTCGACCGCTATCAGCGCGGCGAGATGTTCTCAGCCGACTCCATCAAGCTCAACACCGACCTGAAGTACACCACCCTCCATGGCCGCACGGTTTATGGCGGCGGCGGTATCATGCCGGACATCTTTGTCCCCA
>URLF01000012.1 GCA_900548705.1 uncultured Porphyromonadaceae bacterium
AGTGTGGCCGCGATCAACGCCAGTATCAACAGGCCGCAGGAACCGAAAGCGAGATTGAGCAGGGTGTGGCTGTTTGTCATTGAATCAGATGCAGGAATAAGATAATTGCAGGGACACGCCGGGCGCGTCCCTGCAAGATTGATGGGGATTAAATTGCGTCGAGGAAGGTGATGACCGCGTCACGGTCAGCCTTGGGAAGCTGGCGGAACTTCTCGATGGAGAAGCGGGCGTCGCTCCGGGGAGAGAATCCATGCCACATGACAGCCTCCATGGTTGTGCGGGCGCGACAGTCGTGGAGACGGTCGGCGGTTGCCGAGCCGGTCACGCGCTGATGGAGTCCGCGTCCCCAAAGAGGGGTGGTGCGGCACCATCCGGTACGGATGTCGTTGGTCATATGGAGCTTGTGCTGCACCATGTCGGTGTAGGGCCAGATGGTCTGGTAGGGATAACGCGGCAGTTCGTTACCGGCGAAGAAACGGGCCGGGTCACGCACATTGTCAGCCCCGGTTTTCCATGAGGGACGATGGCAGTAGGCGCAGCCTATCTCCTCGAACACCTCCTTGCCACGGGCCACGGCGGGATTGTCGATATCGCGGACGGCGGGGACTGCCAGGCCACGGTGCCATACCATGAGGTCGGTGTATTCCTCGTCGGTCATCTCGACATCGAGATTCTTGGAGTTGAGGTAGGTCAGGATACGGGTCTCCATATCTCCGTTCCACCATTCGGGATGATTGTGGTCGGGATCGATTTTCGACAGATATTCGTCGAATCCGGCCTGCACTTTGGGATCTTTCGCTGAATAAGAGGCCCAGGTACCGGCTCCGTCAAGGTAATGATAGCGGCGGTCTGAGCGGGTCACATTGGTGATGTTCCAGATTGCGTTGGCTCCGGCGGCATCCTGGAGAGGGCCGCGTGAGAGGGCGTAGGTGAAGCGGCGGGGATAAGGTGTGCCGTCACCCTGGAGGGAATTGGCATACTGGCTCTTCCACTGGCCGTCGGCGAAGAAGGCGGGGTTGAGTCCGTTGGGGAGCAGTCCGTCAGCTTCCTCCTGGCGATACTGGGCGAGCAGGTCGGCGTCGTCGATAGCGTCGAGCAGTCCGGTACCGTATATGCCGATGGTGCTTTCAAGCTTCACGGCGTATGACTCGGGGAGCTTGTAACCCTGGCGGACGACATAGATTGCGTCCTCAGGCATTGTCACCTCGGGATATTGCAGCTCGTAGGTCTCCCCGTCGGGGAAACGGTTGCCCCATTCGTCGGTCTGGTCAATCCATTTCACCTGTATTTTGCTCTCATCCAGCGGAGCGGTGAAGGGGACGACGGCGTGGCTCTGTGGCATTCCGGCGAGCCAGCTGACATAACCCTCGGTCTGGGGATTGTAGACGACAAGGAGACATCCGTTGCCGATCTGGTTGGTCTTGAATGATCCGGCCTCGACACGTTTGCCGTGGCCGTAACCGGGATGACAATGGATGCAGGAGGTACGGATATACACAGGGCCCAGTCCCGAGCGGACACCGGTGGCGTTTGACATGAATGGCTTCTCGAAAATAGCCTCGCCATTCTTGAAACTCTGGTAAAGTCCGGCCTCCTCGACAGCCGGGGTGGGCTGTTCGAGGGCGTTGGAGGTGGAGAGGAAGGCGGTGCCGAGTTCCCCGCCGGCATAGTACCATTGGGGAAGCTCGTCTACCTTCTGTTCCTCGTTTTTTATAGGCTCGTCATCCGAGCATGCGGTGGCAAGCACCATCAGCGCGGCTGCGGGCAGAAACAGTTTTTTCATATATTATATATTATTGTCTGGAGAGTTCGGAATATACTTTTTCGAGAGTCTCGACGAGATGGTCGCCGACAACTTCCACGGCGTTTGCGGCTTCCGGGCCTGAGGCGTTGAGGGCGAAAGGCTCAGGAATGGCGGCGATGGCCGAGATGGCGTTGTCGATGGCGGTGCGCATTTCGGTGTCGAGAGCGGGGTTGACGCTGCGGATGTAGTCTGAAATCGAGGGGTCACCGGCTATCGCGCCGCAGTAGGAATTGCGGATAGAGCGGATGTTGTCCTGGAAATCCTCGATGGAGTTGAGGCTGTAGGGTGACTCGATATAGTTGCGGTCGTCGAGTGTGCTACCGCCGTGGGGACGGCCGATCTTGGTGTTGCCCACCTCGTCGGCGATGTCGATGCAACCCTGGATAATCTCTTCGGCAGCCTCCTGGTAGGTCTTGTAGATGGAGCCAGGCTGTCCGGAGTTGATCATCATCCAGCCGTGCTGTTTGCCCATGTCGAGGTCAGCCTCGTCAAGGATATCCTGCTTGGCTGCTGACACATTGGGGGTACCCGCCCAGCAGGCTTCCAGGCATACACACTGGTTGCGGAGGTCTTCGGCGACCATCAGCAGGTATTTGATTTCCTCCGGGGTATAGTTGAGGGAGTGGTAGTTGGATGTCTGTCCGTCGGCGGAAAGCTCGAAGAGCATGTATTCGATGGAATGGAAACCGAGAAGACCGTAGCCGAAGTTGTTGTCGATGCTGTAATCGGCTCCGTTGCGGATTTCTGCGAGCAGACGGTCCATGGCGGCCTTGTCGAGGGGCCATGAGTCGATATGGGGGTCGATGTTCTGGTCGGCGGCGGGGCCGAAGAGGAACGCCTCAGACAATTCCCAGTAGCGGCGTGACTCCTTCCACGCGTCAGCGGCGGCGGCGATGTCGGCGGTGGTAAGGATGCCTGCGGCATGATGGTCGCTGATGGTCTCGCAGTTGTCATACAGTTTGATGGCGGCGTCGGCCATACCCTTGTATGTAGGCAGGACGGTATGGTTGATGTAGGCCTCGGTGGCGTTTTTGAGAGCGGTCTCTTTGGCCGACATCTCTGACTGTTCGGGGCTGTCGTTGTCTGAGCAGGAGGCCACTCCGAGTCCAATCAGGAGAAGAGAGAAGAGCTTGAAAGTTTTTCTGACATTCATATGTGTTGTTTATTTGAGTTTGGTTTTCAGAGGAACCAGCCTGAATATGCCACCCCGAGGGAGATGGACGGCTCATTGTTGTATTTGCTGTCGAGGAGTCCGACGGCATATTCACCCTTGATGACAATCTGGGGAATAGGGTAGTAGTTGAGTCCGACAGCCACGCGCTGACGTCCGCACCATTCGTAGTCGAGGTCACCCCCCTGCATCTTGTACATGGAGTCGTAATAGTCGTAGCGGCCGAAGAGATAGAGCCGCTGGTTGGCGGCGCGGAGTTTCGGTGAGAGGGAGAAGAAGTCATATCCGGCCTCGATTCCGGTGGAGAGGGCATCCGAGGCGACCTTCTGTTTCTTGGAGGGGGATTTGCTCGACATGTTCATGTTGAACGCCGTGATATGCTTGGCGTCGCTCAGGTGGCCGTAGTCGAAATGACCCCGGGCGATGAAACCGTAACCTTCGTAACGGAAATCGAAGGTGCCGATGGTCACTGTGCCGTGGATGCCGTCATTCTTCTCGCTGGAGGTCGGTGCCATGGTGTTGCGGAATGAGTTGCCCACATATCCGGCCAGTGAGAGGCGCAAACCTTTGACCGAAGTGTTGTCGACACGGAATGCTCCGGCGTAGACATTGGCGATTTTGTATTCATAGGGGGATGCCGAGCCGTCGTGAATCCAACCCTGGGAGCCGAAACGTTCGCTGTCGAGTCCGGGCATGAACATCAGTTCATAAAGCCAGTCGCCCACCTTACCCCAGAGCGACACTCCGATTTCATGCCATGTGCAGGGCATTATGGTATTTTCCCCTTCGGGGCGATAGACACCGAAGAACTCGGTCGGCATATGGTGGGAGTTGGTCTGACCGACCGGCACCACCATCATTCCCGCACGGACATTAAGCTGCGGCATGAAGGATTTCTGAATCCAGAACTGTTCGAGGGCAACCTCGCCGCCGCGCTCCACTTCGCTCTCATATTCACCACCCTCCTCATTCTCGAATTCAACCGCCGACTCAGTGCCGCCATGCTCGAATTCGATTTCCGAACTCATCGACCATCCTTTGCCGAAATCATATCCGATGAAAATCACGGCGTGGGGGATGTCGAAACGTCCGTGGCTCTTGGCGTCGCGGTATTTGTCGGGTGTGATGTAGCGGAGGTAGCTGTCGCTGTAGAAGTTGCGGGTCATGGCAACCTCGCCGTAACCTCCGACGTGGAGACGGCTTGTCCAGGATGTCTTGGCTTTCTGGGTATGGGCTGTCGAGTCGGGCAGTTCGGAATGAGCCGATAGGGTCGGCATACAAGCCGCCGACAGCAAGAGGATTGCGCTTGAAGCGAAAAGTCTGGTCATAAGATTTGTTTTGCAACTGTGAAAATGTATTGCAAAATTACAGGCATTTGTTAACGCCCGCAATCCTCAAATCTGAGTAATTTTCTTCCCCTCGCGGCTGCTGTCAGGCAGAGGAGAATACCGACTTTTGACTATTCACCACCGGATAGATGCAGTTTGCCAGTATTCAGACCGAGGCGGCGTATCCCCGGAGTGTGTCTTCAAGTGATCTGTCGGGCGGAAGCCCCATACGGCTGCGCAGGCGTGTGCGGCTTTTCTTGACAGACTCATATTCGATATTCATAATCTGGGCGATCTGTTTGGAAGATAGTCCCATCGCTATGTAGGCGGCGTGTTTGAGCTGGCTCTCGGTGAGCATGGGGTAATCTTTCTTGAGTCGCCTGATGAATTCAGGGTGGAGTTTCTTATGGAGTTCGGTGAAGGTCTCCCTTTCAAGACTGTTGTTCAGGCTGCGTCTGACATTGGAGGTAAGCTCCCTCGCCTCCGTACCGGCGATTTTACCGTCGGAGTGCATCTTCTCGACACTCTTGACAAGCGACTCTATGATACGGTCTTTCTCATCCATCGCCAGGGCGCACGCGCTCAGGTAATTGCGGTTTTGCTGTAGCATGACCTCCGCGCGCTGGCGGTTCACCCGCGCCCTCTCCACCCTGAAATAGAACACCACCCAGATAGCGATGGCCAGGGCGCAAGCCAGCACGAGCGCCGTTATCCATATCTCCCGCTCGCGGGTGTGGCGTAGCTGCTCCTCATGTCGCGCACGTTCGAAGTTGTTGCGGTAGTCGGCCTTGGTGGTCTCCAGCGAGAACCGTTCCTGTTCGAGCGACAATCGGGCTTCGAGGAATTCGCGGTAGAATGTGAGCGCCGCGTCGTGGTTCCCCTCGGTGTAAGCCGTGAATGACATGGCGTTGAATATCGTGGCGCGGGCGTAAGGGTCTGATACCTTGTCGATGTTGTCATACGCCAGTCGGGCATATTTCCTTACCGAGTCCGCCGGGAAGTCGTTACCTATGAAATAGTCGGCCATCGCCCCTTCATAAGAGGCGCGTAGCGCGTCATGGATGGTGCCTTTCCCCAGATAGGCGTAGGCGCGTCGCATGTGGTCGAAATTTCCGGTGTTGAGGAATGAGTTGCGAAGCACCATATGATATAAATCAGAGTCGGCCCGGGCCACGGGGCTGTCGATGAGGAACCGCATCAGGCTGTCGCGCCGGGCGTACTCCCCGGGATGGTCGAGAGTGTTGGCTATGTTGAGCAGGTTGCGCAGCCGGTAGCTTTCCAGTCCTGACCTGGAGAATACAGAATCGGCCATCAGGTAATATCTGGCGGCGGGGATAGTGTCGCTGATGAGCCACATGACTGTGCCGAGTCTCATCAGTGTCGCCCCGATCATCATGGAATCCTCGATTGATTCGAAGTAAGCGAGATTCTCCTTTGCCAGTCCGTAGGCCGAACGGCTCGGAGTGGTGGAGAGTGAGGCTTTGATTGATGTCAGTCTGGCCCATTCGTAAGGGAAACGGGCGGAGTCGATTGTGGCCAGTCCCTCCTCTACTGTCGCCGCAGCCCGTGGATGGTTGTCGGCGGCGCGGGAGAGCCGCGCTCTCCAATAGAGCCGCTGGGCGGTAGCCTGAGGTGAGGCCACTGAGTCGAGGCTCAGGGTCAGGCTCTTTTTCCGCTCGTAGGAGGAGGGGGACAGGTAGGCTTTTTCGAGGATGACGACAGTTGAGTCGAATTCCGGAGTGACATGGCTCCAGGTGGTCTTTCTCTCCATAATCTCCCCTTTCCGGTCACATCCCGGGAGAAGAGTCGCGAAAATCGCGGCAAGCATAAGCATACATACCAATCTCATGGCAACAAAGTTAGTAAAATTCCACAAAACCACAATATTCCGCCGGTTGTCCCCCTTTTGTCCCCCGTCTACGGTATGGTCAACCCTTGATGGCTGATTAACTTTGCAATGTCATCTCGACAGTCTCCCTGTGGTCGCCCGAGGGCTTGCCAGGGGAGTCACAAGATATGATTGCAGTAAAAAGATTAAGGTAGATAAAAGCAGTCTTTATACCGCAATGTCCCCGCTCCCGGCAGTGATGCCGGGGGCGTTTGGGGCTTTTTTCGCTTTTGAAATAATAAGAATTAACATCTTGCGGCGTCCCCTTTACTGAACAAATTCATAATTTTACACGGCTTAACCTTTGTGGTTCAGTCTCAAATGCTTTTATCTACCACCCGGCTCCGGCAAAAGGATTCATCCGGCAGCCTTGAAATCTTTGAATCCGGCAATCTGTCAAAATGAAGCGATTCACTTTGAGAACATCCCTCGCGGGCGCAATGGTGGCCGCGGCTTCCGCCGTGTCACTGTGCGCCGCCGACGGGGTGCCGTTTTTCAACGCGTGTGTCTCAGACCCGCCACAGTCGGCCGGCATGTACCGGTTCAGTACCGGGGAATATGCCCCCGAGCAAATCAAGCGAAACATCTACGCCAGCGGCGGAGGTATCGCGGATGACAACTATTATTATGGAGTGAGGTATGAGATGATAGGGGGACTCCCCGTCATCGAGTGTGCGAGCTACTCGTTGCGCACATGGGGCGTGGAAGACCTCTTCTCCAATTGCAAAATCACGAATGTGGCCACCGACCTGGCCTATTATGCCCCCAAGGATGAGGCATACGGATGCTTCTTCAATGAGACCGGGACAGGGTATGTCTTCGGAAAATGCAGGCTGAGCCAGTTCAGCTGCGACAAAATCGCCGATCTGGAAACCGCTTTCGCAGCGATGGACTTTGACGCGGAGGGCACGCTCTATGCCATTGACTGGCAGGGACGGCTCAACATCGTCGACACGGCTACCGGCGCACAGACCTTAGTGGGCGACACCGGCAAGACGACCGAACTGATTACCGGAGGCGCGATTGACCGCAAGACCGGAACATTCTATTTCAGCGTTAAAACCTCGCAGGAGAGCGCGTTGTATGCCGTCAATCTCACCACCGCCGAGGCCACCAAGGTCTATGACCTGGAGAATGGGGAACAGCTTGGGGGTATGTATTTCCCCGAGACCTATGACAACGCTGCTCCCGCCGCCTCGGGCAATCCGTCGGTGAGCTTCAACGGGACAGCCCTTGCCGGAACAGTGAGGTTTCGCGCTCCCCAGAAGACGGTCGGAGGTGATATACTCAGTGGAGCCGTGACTTACCACATAGAGGCCAACGGCGAAGAGGTGGCGACAGGTAGCGCCAGCTATTCCGACGGTTACATCAACGCCAATGTCACCCTCGACACCCCGGGTAAATATTGCTTCTCGCTGTATTTCTCGAATGAGGCCGGACGTGGACCGCGTTCGAAAGCTTCGCAGTATGTCGGCCCGGACATCCCCAGGTCTCCCGCTTCACCGCGTCTGACCTACAAGGATGGTACTGTCAAGCTCTTCTGGACTGCGGCAGGATCGACAGGTGTGAACGGCGGCAACATCGACCGCACGGGGATGTATTACAAGATTACCCGTATGCCCGACGGGGAGGTGTTCACCGCCGAGGCTTCCGGCTGGAGCCAGCAGCTCGATATGCCCGCCACCCGCACCACTTACTATTATGAGATAAAGACCGTAGCGGGCGGTCTGGAGTCTGAGGGCGCCTTGACTCCGGAATTCTCGCTCGGTCCCGTGGTGCCTCCGTTCACAGAGGATTTCCCGGCACTGACCTCTACAATCGGATGGAAATGGCTCAACAATGACTCATACGTCGATGACAATTATTCGGTAAGTTCAGGTATGAGGCTTGTCACCATGGGTGTCCCCGAGGAGGGTGCTTTCCTGGTCACACCTCCCATGGTTCTCTCCGCCGGTGCGAAATATGACATCTCGATAGCGCTCAAGCGTGGCAACACCCGCTACAACGAGGAGTTCAGCCTTGTGGCCGGTACTGCTCCGACAGCCGAAGGGTTGGGAGAAATCACCATCATCGATGCTACTCCGCTGGAGGCCGATGACTTCACCACTTTCACCGGCACATTGCAGCCGACTGCTTTCGGCACTTATTATATCGCCCTGCGCGGGACAAGCCCTGACGGTAGGATGCTTTACATGAAATCCTTCGACATAAGCAAAGGGGTTGTTGCCGGTGCTCCCGGTGAGGTGACAGAACTGACAGCCGAGGCCGATATGACCGGCGCGAAGAAGGTGACTGTCCGCTTCAAGGCTCCCACCGTCAACCTCGAAGGTGGTGAGCTTGCCGAGCTGACATCTGCCGAGCTGCTCCGCGACAACCAGCCCGTGAAGACCATCACAGAAGGTGTGGCTCCCGGCGCGGAACTCCTCATCGTCGATGACACCGAGCCTTCGGTGGGCTATCATATCTATACTGTCGTATGCCATAACAGTGCGGGCAATGGAGTCCCTGTATCTGTAAAGGTATGGGTCGGCTTCAACGTTCCCGAGCCTGTCGAATGGGTGAAGGTGCTTGAGACCTCCACGCCGGGAACAGTGGATGTCAGCTGGGCACCCGCCACAATGGACATCGATGGCAAACCGTTAGGTGACACCCCGGTCACTTACACCGTGTATGACCGCTCCGGGGAAATCGTCAAGGCCGGTCTGCAGGAGACAAGCTTCACTATCCGTGCGGTTGAACCTCTCTCACCGCAGTCCTGGGTGCAGTACCGTGTTGGTGCTGTCAGCGAGGGGGGTATGTCGGAACTTGCCAAGTCCATCCTTGTGCCGGTCGGCAAGCCTGACTCCGCGCCCTGGCTTGAGTCATGGGCCAACAAGGAGACCTCCCATCTCATCGGTTCCACCCAGAACTGTGTGGGTGATACCTGGATGGTTGTCGGCGGCTTCAGCTACAATGGTCGCGACATTGAGCCGCAGGACAATGACGGCGGTATGATGGGTATGGAGAACACCGTGCCCGACGAGACAATATCCCTCTTCACCGGTAAAATCGATCTCTCCACCCTGTCGGCTCCCGCGCTGTCATTCTGGGTTTACAATTACATCGGTGACAATGGCAAGGACAACGCCAACGAGCTTGCTGTCAAAATCTGGGGCGACAATGACGAGGAGTTCATGCCGTTGCAGACAATCGTGATTGGTGAGACTGGGCCTGCAAGACAGTGGAACAAGGTGATTGTGCCGCTGACCGGATATGACGGTCAGACAGTCAGACTGCGCCTTGAGGCTACCGTCATCACTGCCATCTATATCCACCTCGACAATATGGAGGTCAACACTTCGAGTCCCTGCAATCTCACCGCCTCCGACATCATTGCTCCCGCCTCGGTGAACCCCGACGAGGAGTTTGTCGTGAGCTTCACGGTCTCCAATACCGGCGACGCGGCTATTGACGGCGCGAAAGCCCTCCTGCTGCGTGACGGAGAGACGGTTGCGGAGAAATCCCTTACAACCCTGCAGTCAGGCACACGTCGGACTGTGACATTCACCGAGAAACTCGGTGTGGTGGCTCCCGACGAGGTTGTGTATGTATGCAAGGTAGAAGCCCCCGGCGATCTCATCGCTTCGGATGATGAGACTCCCGGGGCGGCTGTGAAGGTGCGCCATAACGGTAATCCTGCCGTAAGCGGTCTGACCGCCACCTCCGGCGACGGTGTGATAACCCTCGCCTGGGGCGCTCCCGACATGTCTCAGGCTGCTCCCGAGGCATCCACCGAGAATTTCGAGAAGGCCACCGCCTGGAAATCGGAGGTCAGCGGATGGAAATTCCTTGATCTTGACCGTGCTACCATCGGTGGCATAGGCAAGAAGCAGCTTCCGGTAAGCGGACAGCAGTCATTCTTCACCATTGACGACAATCATTCGGAATTGAATTACACCAATGACGGAGACCGCTTCAAGGCTCATTCCGGTCATAAGTGCCTGTGGTCGATGTACTCGATGCGCGGCAACACATATGTGCAGAGTGACGACTGGGCAATCTCTCCCGAACTTTACGGAGGACCGCAGACTGTCTCGCTTTGGGCATCGAGCTTCAAGTCGGATGCCGGTCAGCCCCAGTATCTTGAGACATTCGAGGTGCTGGCTTCCTCGGCCGGAACCGAACCTGCTGATTTCGTGTCGGTAGGCCGTGTGGACGCTGTCCCGGCCCAATGGACCAGATATGACTTCTATCTCCCCGAAGGCACAACCCATATGGCCATCCATGGCGACTCTTATGACAAGTATATCCTGATGATTGACGATGTGGAGATGATTCTTGCCGGAGGTGAACCCCGCCAGCTCTCACTGACCGGCTACAACATCTACCGCGACGGAGTGCGGCTCAATGCCGAACCTTTGGCCGCGACCACATACGCCGATACCGATGTGGTTCCTGACAAGACCTACCGTTACAGGGTGACCGCCCTTTATGGTACAGCCGGGGAATCAGTCGGCAGTGATGAGGTGGAAGGTGCGCTTTCCAGCTCCCTCGCCGGAGTTGAGGATGGCGCTTCCGTCGAGGTCTTTGCCCGTGACGGCCAGATTGTAATCCGTGGCGCGGAAGGTAAGACTGCAACCATCTCGTCGGCAGACGGAAAGGTCGTGGCATCAACCGTGGTCGCAAACGAGTCCCGTGTGACCGTGTTGCCCGGAATTTACCTCGTGACCGTCGGCCACCAGACATTCAAAGTGCTGAACCGATAATAGGGTTCGCCTGACATCAGGGTCGGTGTGTCAACAATGATGAATTTTGACACACCGACCTTTTCATTCATATATCTTCCATAGTACGCATATTCCATAATCAGTAATATATTTTGGTGTGTTGGCCTTTTAGTTGGCGGACAAATGGAATTTCGTTAAATTTGCAGATAGATAAACCATAAATGACAATATCATGAAATTATCAGATCCGATGAGAATTGGTCTGCTCCCGCTTGCGGGGGCGATGTTTATATGGGGCTGTTCACAGTCCGGCAAGACTGCTCCTGTTCCGGAAGTTGATGAAAACCTCCCGGCGTTGCAGACAGCCTCGGCAGGTAACATTGACCGACATTATATCTATTCGCCGGAGATGGGTGACACCATCACTGTCGATGTCTGGACTCCGGAAGGCTACCCCGCCGAGGATGGTCATCGCTACCCGGTCATTTACATGCATGACGGGCAGAACCTGTTTGATGCCGCCATCACATGGAACAAGCAGGCATGGGAGATGGACTCCGTGACCTCCGCGCTGATTGAAAAGGGTGAAATCGAGGCTCCCGTGATTGTCGGCGTCCATAGTGTGGCCGAGACCCGTAAGTGTGACCTCATGCCGGAGAATGTCAAAAATTATATCAAGGGTACTCCCGACTCCACCCTCCGTCATTTCCTTGAGGAAACACCAATCAGGGGTAATGCCTACGCGGCCTTCCTGGTCAAGACTCTCCGCCCGGCTATGGATTCCATATACCGGCTGACCGCCAATCCTGATTCCACATTCCTTATGGGGTCAAGCATGGGCGGACTGATGTCGATTTACGCTATGTCGGAATATCCTTCGGTTTTCGGCGCAGCCGCCTGCCTGTCGACCCATTGGGTAGGCACTCTCGACGGCGACCCGACCTTCTCCGACGCAATGTATGATTACCTTGCGGAGAATATGCCACGCGATGGGCGTCATCGCCTGTATCTCGACCACGGCACCACCTCCATCGACAGCCTTTACGGACCGTCAAACGAACGAGTGGTAAAACTGGTGGAGTCGATGGGTTACAGCCTGCGTCCGGGGGATGACGGAAGCAAACCGACGCTCGACAATTATGTCGATGAAGGCGCGGGACATGAGGAGCGTTTCTGGGCGGCGCGTGTGGCGCGTCCCTTGAGATTCCTCCTCGGCAAATAAGAGATAACACCATCCGAATATAGCCGTCGTAGAGCAGAAACAGGTCTACGACGGCTATATATATTTGGATGGTTATAACAATCAACTAATTGGTTATCAGGATAGAGTGGCTATATAACCACTACTTTTTAAGTATCTGCTATTGACTGGGGGCTTTCGGAATGCCTAACTTTGCGTCACAACTCAACGGAGTCAGGCGCGAATGCTGACCCTAACGAATCTAATCACCATTTACAGATACAGACGCAACACAGCGATGAAAAAATCACAAATCCTTAAAAATGTCCTGAGAGGGGCGATGGTTCCTCTCTCTTTATCAGTGGCAACCGCCATACAGGCTGCCGGGCCGGTGGCCAATCCGGAGGCGGTGGTCGTAGTGGGGAATGCACGTTTCACAGTGCTTACCCCGGAGATGATTCGAATCGAATACAGTGACAAGGGGAAGTTTGAAGACCGCGCCACATTCGCCATCCAGAACCGAGACCTGGAGTCAGTGCCCGCTTTCAAGAAATCGGAGGATGGGGAATTTCTATACATAACCACAGACCGTCTTTCGCTCAAATACCGTAAGGGCACCGACCCGCGCACTGTCCCCGCCTCTCCGGCAAACCTGACGGTGACGATGAACCATAACGGACAGCCCGTGACCTGGTATCCCGGGAAGCCTGACCCTCTCAACCTCAAGGGCACTTGCCGCACTCTCGACGGCAGCAACGGCGACAACAAGCGGAGCGAGATGGAGGATGGAATCATCTCCCGCTCCGGGTGGGCTGTGATCGATGACTCCTGGACAGCCGCCCGCGCTGACGGAAGCCGCTCTTTCCCCCTGGAGGAGAATGGAGTTACGGCCTATCCCTGGTGGGGAGAGCGTCAGGATACACACGCCATGGACACATATTTCCTCGGTTACGGCTCTGATTACAAGAAGGCCATCTATGACTTCACCAAGGTTGCCGGGAAGATACCTCTGCCGCCGGATTATGTCTTCGGCTACTGGTACAGCAAGTATGCCTCCTATTCGGCCGACGATTACCGCCAGATTATGACCGACCTGGCCGACAACGGGATTCCTGCCGACGTGATGATTCTCGATATGGACTGGCACTGGAACGGAGACCCCGCCAGTGGGTCAGCCGGAATCGGGGGATGGACCGGATGGTCATGGAACACCAACCTCATCCCTGAGCCGAAAAAACTGCTGAAAGAGATACATGACCGCAATTTCAAGATTGCCCTAAACCTTCATCCGGCCGACGGCATAAACTCGGTTGAATCGCCGGGCTACTACAACGCCATGAAGGGTGACCTCAACGGCAAATATGACAATAACGGCACCATCGGCTGGAACCTCGATTTCCCCGATTTCACCAATTCCTTCTTCAACCGTGTCATCCGTGACCATGAAAGTGAAGGTGTTGATTTCTGGTGGCTTGATTGGCAGCAGTATCTGACCAGTCCCTACACCCAGGGGCTGGGGGAGACCTTCTGGTGCAACTATGTGTTCTTCAACGATATGGCCAAGAACCGTCCTGACCGCCGTCCGGTGATATTCCACAGATGGGGCGGACTGGGCAGTCACCGCTACCAGCTCGGTTTCTCCGGGGATGCGCTCATCAACTTCCCGACTCTCGCTTTCCAGCCATACTTCACAGCGACAGCCTCGAATGTCGGATATGCTTTCTGGGGTCATGACCTGGGAGGGCACGCGTTCACCGACGAGCAGACGGTCAACGACCCGGAACTTGTGCTGCGATGGATTCAGTTCGGCGTGTTCACCCCGATTTTCCGCACCCACGCCACGAAGGATGACCGCATAGAGCGCCGCATATGGAAGTTCGCCAACTTCCCCGAGATGCTTGATGCCGTCAAGCTGCGCTACGCTCTCTTCCCCTATCTCTACACGATGGCCCGCAAGACCTATGACACCGGTCTGGGTATGTGTCGTCCCCTTTATTACGAGTATCCCGACCAGGAGGAGGCTTACACCTATGAGGGGGAATATTTCTTCGGCGACGACATACTTGTGGCCCCTGTGACCGAGCCTGCCGCCGACGGCAAGACAGCTGTCAAGGAAATCTGGTTCCCGGAGGGGAACTGGTGGAGCGTCTCGACCAACGAGCTGATTGAGGGTCCATGTGTGAAGCGTATGGCTTTCACCTCCGGACAGATTCCCTATTTCTTCCGTGAGGGAGCCATGATTCCCTACAATCCTCCGACAGTGAAGAATGTCACCGAACGACCGGCCGAGATGATTCTCAATGTGGTGGCCGGAGCGGAGGGCGCAGGTTCACTTTATGAGGATGCCGGCGACAACAGCGACTACGCGACGGTCTATGCCACCACACCTTTCAGCCATACAGTGGCGGGTGCGACAGAGACTTATATGATTTCTCCGCGTGAGGGGAGTTATCCCGGCGCGGTCGCCGACCGCCAGTGGACTCTCCGCATCCATAACGCCACACTTCCCAAGTCGGTGAAAATCAACGGGGTCGAGAACAGGGCCAACTCCTGGAGCTATGATGCCGGAAAGCGATGCCTGACAGTGACACTGCCAAAGAGCGCATGCTCGCAGGCCAACCGTGTGGAGGTGACTTATAGCGGTGAGGTCACAGCCCTGGAGAATGTTACGGTTCCCGGTTGCTCCATAGATTATGACCGCGCAAACGATACCCTTACCGCCTCTTTGGGGAATGTCCGCAGGAAGGTGAGCCTGTCGGTATGCGATATGGCCGGCATGGAGTTTGTCAGCAAGAGTTACGACGATGTGGCCGGTTTCTCGGAGAACCTCGCGGCCCTCGCTCCGGCCATGTATCTTTGCCTGGTGAAGGCTGACGGAGACACCACAGTAAAGAAATTCAGAAAATAAGCCTTATGAACATCAGAAAAATAACAGGCTGTTTCCTCCTGCTCCTCTGTGTTACGGGGGCAAAGGGTGGCGACATGTCAAACTCGATAGAATACACCCAGCTTTACCTCATTGGAGACGCCACACCCGCGTCGTGGGATATGGGGAAGGCCGAGGAATTTTCCCGAATCGGTTACGGAGTCTTCGAGTGGACCGGTCAGCTTGAGGCCGGAAAGGAGTTCAAGTTCATGAACACCCGCGAGGCGTGGCACAAGCATATTGTCGCCACCTCCGGCGGTGTGGAGGTCACCACAGGAGCGACAGTGCCGTTGGCTTTTTACGCCGACTGGGCGCTCGACGGGTCGAAGGACTGCAAGATGCGTGTGGCGCAGAGCGGCACATATACCCTGACCGTGGACTTGAATTCAATGAGGATGTCGCTGTCACATCCCGTCCAGGATAGCCGGTGGCCCTCGGCGTTCTATGTCACAGGAAGTGCCAACGGCGGAAATGTCGAGGCCTTGCGTGACATGGGTGTGGAATTCAAGGGTACGTTCCATCTCCTCCCCGGATTCCTTAAACTGGTCGATACCCCCACGGTGGGGGAAAACACCACCAGCTGGCTCCCCCGCTATCCCGAGGTTGACCTGACTTTCGGAGGAGGGTATCTCTCACCGCTTTTCCCCTCGACGGACAACAGCGCGAAGGGCTGGAGCGTGATGGTTGAGGGGGACTACGCGGTCTATCTCGACAAGAACAGCAAGAGCTATCAGGCCCGCAGACTGACCCCTTACACCGAACTGATTTTGGTCGGAGGATGCTGTGAGCGTTCATGGAACTACTGGGATGAAAGCAACTGCCGTTTCCTCCCGGACGAGGATGACCCCTTCGTGATGGTCTGGGAAGGTGAGCTGAGAATAGGCTGGGACAGGAAGACCAATGCCGACGGGTCGGTGACGATGCCTGACGAGCCTGCCAAGTTCAAGATTCTTACCGCCCGCGATTGGTTTCGCGACACATTCCATCCCTACACCGCCGACGCTCCCGCCGTCGGAGAGAGCGATGCCCGCATCTCTGGGGGTGATGACCTGAAATGGACCATCTCCAAGGATGGGTTTTACAGGCTCGAACTCGATATCCGTACCGAAGTGCTGACCGGCACATACCTCGGAGAGGATTCCCCCGCGATGTCTGTCGCTCCCGACAACACAGCCGCCATTGTGGCGATTGATACAGACCGGGCAGAGGGAGAGACCCTGTATTACAATCTTCAGGGAATGAGAATCGAATCCCCCGTGGCCGGGGAGGTCTGCATCCGTCTCTGTGACGGCAGGGCTTCCAAAGTGGTGTCACGATGAGCAATTATTGATATATTAAAGTACCGACCATAGATTATGGGAACGGGACAAGGCCTCAGTATAACGGGTTGACACTCTGGGTTAAATGCAATTTGTTATACATCGTCGCCAAGTCCCGTTCCTTTGATTTTTTGTAATCTCGCCGGAATTACGTAATTTTGTATGCCGATTCCAAGCAGCGTTTTGTAATCCTCATCGGAGGGCATTGTTGATTGCCGGATAAGATGACTGGGTAAAACCTCGATTCTGTTCGGCGATATTTATGTTCAATCCTTATTAGTATTACTCTATATGAAACGTGACGCTATTGATTTGGGAAAGGCAGAAATCCCCGTATTGTTCAGGAAATACCTTTTGCCGACATTGTTCGGTATGCTGTCGTTGTGCGCGGTGACGGCGACTGACGGCATATTTGTCGGACGCGGCATCGGCAGTGACGCGCTGGCGGCGGTCAACATCTGTATCGCGCCGACTATGGTGATGATGGGTATCGGCCTGATGCTCGGTGTGGGGGCATCGGTCTGCGCGTCGATACATCTGGCCAACGACAACGTGAAGGCTGCCCGGCTCAACATCACCCAGGCGATGGGGGTGGCCACCATTGTCGTGCTGTTGTTCATCGCCTCGACCCTCTCGTTCCCTGACACCACAGGGCGTCTGCTTGGGAGTTCGGAGCAGCTTATGCCATTGGTCAGGGAATATATGCCGTGGATATTCGTGACATGCCTTTTTCAGATATGGTGTGCGATCGGACTGTTTGTGGTGCGTCTCGACGGGTCGCCGGGCTATGCCATGTGGTGTAACGTCATTCCCGGGATAATGAACATCCTGCTCGATTACCTTTTCATCTTCCCTCTCGACATGGGGCTGAAAGGAGCTGCCCTGGCCACTTGCATCAGTTGTTTCGTGGGAGGAATGATGGTGCTGGGTTATCTCGGGGTGTTGGCGGCGACTTTACGCCTCATCAGGATAAAACTCAGCGTCAAAAGCCTGCGGCTGACCCTGCGCAACATCGGATACCAGTGTAAGATTGGCATCTCCGCTCTGCTCGGGGAGGCCACTATGGGAGTGCTGATGCTGATGGGCAACCTGATGTTCATGCGGTATATGGGGGAAGACGGAGTGGGAGCTTTCAGCATCGCCTGTTATTACTGCCCATTCGTGTTTATGATCGGCAACGCGATAGCTCAGTCCGCCCAGCCTATCATCAGCTATAACTACGGACTCGGCGACCGCCTCAGGGTGGCGGCCACGGAACGTCTTGCGATTCTCTGTGCCATCGCTTGCGGAGTAGTGGTGACAGCGGCATTCACCATCTTCTCGGCATCGATGGTCGGCTTGTTTCTTGACGGGGCATCTCCGGCCGCAGGGATAGCGACAGCCGGATTCCCGGTTTTCTCAACAGCGTTTGTCTTTTATATCTTCAACCTGACGGCCATCGGATATTTCCAGAGTATCGAGAATGCGATTCCTTCGGTGGTTTTCGCCTTGCTGAGAGGATGTGTCTTCCTGGTGCCTTCATTCATCGTCATGCCGTTGCTGCTGGGCGACAATGGCATCTGGCTCTCGCTGACTGTGTCCGAGATATTGACCTCTATGTCGATAATCGGGTATTACCTCTATCAGCGCCGACATCCCCGTCAGGTGGTCTCCTCACGGTGATACGGGAGGAGGAAAGCTATGACTGCGGTGACCAGGATCATGATGACCGTGTTGCCGGTTATCTCTTTCATGGCGACGATGGTTGCCTGGACTGTCACCTTCCCTTTCATCGCGAGGGTCGAGAACTGCTGCGCCTCACATGACCTTTTGCCGGTTGACCTCCCCACAAGCATGTCCCGGGCATAGGTTTCAGAGGCGAATATTCTGCGCCGAGTGGGGATTGCGGTAAAAAGAAAAACCTCTGAAAATCATTGATTTTCAGAGGAATTCGTCGGTCTGATAGACCCTTTAGTGACCCCGGAGATTTCGGGGTTATTTCTTTATATGCACTGATTTGCAGAGGCTTAGTAGATTAGTAGAGGAACGACTCACTAATGCCTCATTCTGCGATTTCAATGTTCTTCTCCGAAATAATATTTCGGTGTTGCAAAGTTAATACTTTATCTCCAATCCTCAATGAGCCAAAGCGTTAAAAATACCTTTTACTCACGCTAAGAGGGTTTTTCAGGCTCACGGTTCAAAATGCCAAAATACATTGTCAGGTATAAACAATCAACTCACGGTTTAATCATATGTTCTTATATTTTACGCAACGAATCTTGCGTGAATTTACAAACTCGATTATATTCTTCAAATCATCCTCAGAATGATAGTAAAAAAGCCATTCTACATCGTGATGGACCATCTCAATAAGTTTATCAAAATATGGCAAGTCAATTTTTCCCATTGAATGACCAATCACAATAATACGTTTAATCTTGCTGATTCTTCTAAAAAAACATTCAGAAAATTTCATTATGCCGATGTAATCTTTGACATGAGCGTTCATCTCGGATACAATGTTACATAATGCTTTTCGCTCAAATTCATAATCAGCATCAAGCTGATCAGACGATATTAGATTATTGTGTCCAAACACATATTCTTCATCAACCTTACGTTTGCCATGAATATGGCAGACCTGTTCATCAGGTATTCCATAGATTTTTTCTAACGTTTCTGTATAATTGAATGTCAAATATAAACATTCTGGATGTAAATGAAGCTTACAAAAAGATGTAACTTCAATACTATCGACCCATTCTTTGAATTTTTCAAATAGATGGTTTAGTGCTGGAATAAATATTGAATTGGGGCCATCTTCCACTGCATATACATACTTTTGCCCATCTTTGTAACTCATTCCATTAGGAACGCAAAAAACCATTATCTCATGGGGGCGATATTCTCCCAAAAAATTCTCAATATCACTCCAAAAATAATTATTGTCATTATCGTCATCGTCAGGAGCATAGGGAAATAGCAGATTCAATAAATCTACGAATTGCTTGTCTCCGTTTTTTATAAGCCATTCTCTAAAATCGGCATATCTTGTTGGTAATCCATGCATTATATCAAATCCATTACCAACTATGTATAAATTTGAAGACAACTCTGCATCGAGTTCAGGGAACAGAGTTGCTTGTTTGTTTGGATAAGTCGCCATAATAATTACTAAATGAACATTTTAACCTACGCCGCTTCTAATATAGGTGTTCTGATATGAGCTGATGTCAATGCTTGATATTTACAATCTCTTTTGTCAAAAAATGAACCGTTGAAGAAGGATTGTTGTATGCTACTTTTTGGGAAGCACGGACAGATGCATCCACAATATTATCTATCAGTATTCTTTTCATCGCCGTTGAGAATTCTCCTTTGGAATAAGTAAGGTCTTTACTTCTCAAAAGTGCAAGACACTCCGATGATGATATTTCACGGTTGACATCGACATAGTGCAGCAGGAACCAATATTCGATGCAGGGGTTGGAAAGCAGGAGGGTGGCATCTTGAATCTTCTTAAGACGGTCAAGCATCCCTGGCACATCAAGGTCGAACATCAGGAAAGTCTTATCCTCCGGTGTGGTGAACCTGTCGCGCTTGCATCTGTCGATATACGGCTGGGATATATTGGAATCGCTTACTCTCGCTATGATTTCAACGGGAACCCGAAAATTGCGGCGCAGGAGATCCACATACGCAGCTTCGGTCTTCCCCTCGCAAAATACGAAGAAGGTCGGATTCATTCTCTTGCCTTTCGGCTGTTTAGCTTTTCGTGCCATAGTCAGATATTCTCAAATTCGTTGACATACGGCACGGCGTCAAAACGCCCCTGAAGATAGGCTTTCTCCAGATCCATCTTCTCGCGGAAGTCCTTGTAGTCGAAAAGTGAATAAAGGTCACTGGAACCGTCATCGCGCTTATTCACAAAGAAAATCTGGTCTTTGCGAAAGCGTGTCATGTCAAGCAGATGTGTGTTGTGGGTGGTGAATACGAGCTGTGCCGACCGGCTGTTGTGGAATAGGTTGATGAGATACTCGACAAGGCGGGTGTGCAGGCTGGTTTCCACCTCGTCAAGAAACATCACTTTATTGTTGCGGACTACATCCATTACCGTAAGCATTATCCTGAACAGTATTTTTGTACCCTCGGATTCTTCAGTATTGAAGTCAAACGGCAGAGAAGGATTGCGCCGGTGGAAAGTTGTCAGCTCTCCATCCTTGTACGAAAACTCCACAATGTCGCTGTCAGCGGCTTTAAGAACGCGAAGAACCGCATCCTTGTTGTCTCCGAGAAATCTGTCAGTCACCACAGATGTGTTGCCGCGATAGCTGAATACAAGCTGCTCGTTGAACCATCGGTAAATCTCCTTTGCCTTGTCACGATCCATCTGGCTTGCACGCGACAGGAAAAGCGTTTTGCGAGAAGTATTCGACGCAACATCCATCGGACGGCGTATTACGGTCGTAAACTCATATTTCTCCTTCTTACCTCCCGATTTACGCTCATCACGGGAAAATATCAGAGCCTTGCGCCCTTTGGGATAATAGTACAGGCTTTCGGTAATGATTTCTTCACGGGTGCAGGAAAAAGAATATTCATGTTCTATCCCATTGACGATAAAACGTATATAGAACTCACTCGGAGCATCATTCCCCCCAAATTTGAAAGGCTTAAAACCAAAACTGTCCCCCTCATTATAGTTGTGGGAGTCGAGAATCATATCAACGGCGGCCTTTACAGCCTTGATTATGTTGCTCTTACCGGAAGCGTTTGCGCCGTATATGGCAACTGTTTTCAAAAGCCGTTCATTGCCGACACTGAAAGTATTGCCGTCAAGCGCGCGGGCTTCCTTTGTCTGTATATTGGCTGCCTGCAAGTCAAGCGTTATTTTCTCGTTAATCGAGAAAAAGTTGGTGAGAGCGATTTCTAACACCATTTCAAATACTGTATTTGGAATTATTTTGCAAATATAACACTTTAATTCGGATTTTAGATTATTCAGCCATGAAAAAATCTTTGTCGTTTGTTAGGCACTGCGAAAACTGCGAGAGGCGTGGCGGCTCACGGTGTTGTCGTCGGCTATGCCGTCAGAGGGTGACGGCGAAGCAGGCTTCACTGACACCCTCCGACCGCACGCCGACTATGGGAGCCGGCTGAACACCGACTGTCTCATACGCCTTGTGAGATTGCGACAGAGATGTCGCACACACAAGACTTCTAATCGACAGCCCGTGTTCTTAACGCCTGCTCCTTGCATGGAATTTGAGCCGCCGCGCCACTCTCCGTTTGTTACGGCCCACGGCGGCAAAGAACGTGTCGCTTACGATCCCTCCATAAATTCCGGGGGCGTCCCCGACACATACCTTGCATATGTTTATGGGGCTTAATGCGCTTTTAATCAGCGCATTTCATTTTAAAAGTTGTACGAAAGTTGTACGCGATTGAGAATTAGGAGAAACCTCAATCAAATAAATAAGGGATAATTAACGGTTGTTTGGAATTTTTAATTGCGGTGATTTTCGTTGATTTACCGCTTTTGAGGCGGTATTGGTGCTGTTCAAGATGAGGATGTGGAGCTGGGGAAAAGAGAAATTGTTGGAGTTGGGAAACTGGAAAATTGCCCTATGACTTTCTCTTTTCCCCAGCCCTCTATTGGAAGATTAGAATGAGTATGGATAGTTATGGATATATATAATATGACTATACCATACCCACTACACTACAATCTCTAAGGTATTGATAAGCAACAATAATGTTGCTTGATTCCACAGGGGTAAATGTGATTAAAATTTTTTTATCATGGTCATGCAATATTCGTGGAATTGCTTCATCTAATATAAGATATACTGTATATTTGAACAATGGACATAGATGCAGTTGTAAAAGATTGTCAAAATGGTAGTAAGGAAGCCTTTGGCGTTCTCTATCAGACATTTTCACTTCCCATGAGGGGAGTGATAGGTTACTATGTCCGTAATAATGATGTAGTGCAGGATATTCTTCACGATGGTTTTATCGTAGCCTTTACCTCTATCGAGAATCTTAAAGACGTATCTAAAATTGAAGCATGGCTTACGACCATAATGAAAAATCTCGCTCTACAGTATCTTAGGAAAGAGGCTGAACATTTAATCATACCGATATCCGACACAGCAATACCTGAACAACTGGCAGAACAAAAAACTGAGACGGATTTATCTTGGGAACAACTTGAATCAATAATAAACAGACTGCCAGATGGCTATGGCAAAGTGTTCAGGCTCAATGTCCTTCAGGGTCTCTCTCATAAAGAGATTGCGAAATTGCTCGGTATTTCACACTTGACTTCTGCGTCCCAATTACACCATGCAAAAGCATTGCTCCGCCGTATGATTTATCAGTATCGTATGGAAATGGGGATTTTCTCGGTCGTTATTGCCATTATATTTATTGTCTATAATTTTATCTCACGTCGCAACATACAAGAAGGTACTATTCTTCCGAGTAATGATAAAATATTGTCAAGTAATAACACAATCATTGATTTTTCAACAGAACAACCTGATTCTATTAAAAAGAATAGAGAAACTTCGTTAAATCCCTCCTTGCATAATTCTATACCATTGGCGAAGGAGAAAGAGATTGCAAAAGTAGAAATTAAAGAGGACACAGTTTATGATGTGCAACAGGACAGTGTCCATTCGGATACAATTCCTACAATGCCGATTATGCCTAATAATGAACGTTTAATAACTCATGTTGACCAAGATATTCCTGTCAAACTTTCCAATACAAGTGATTGGAATTTCTCATTGGCATATTCCGGAACAATAGGGCAAGGCAATCGCTTAAAATATAGGGTGCCGGATATTTCATCCGGAGTGCCGGATGAGGAGATGGAAGAGAATAAGACAACCAAGCACTATATGCCTGTCACTGTCGGATTCTCCCTCAGCAAGGGTATTTCTCCAAGATGGAGCATTGAAAGCGGATTAAGATACACTTATCTGAGAACGGACATATTTACAGAAAACAAATATAATAGGACAGAAACATTTAATAAGATTCATTATATCGGAATCCCTCTTAAATTTAACTACAAGATATTCCGCACAAATAAATTCTCCATTTACGGGCAAACCGGTTTTGCCCTTGATATACCCGTAAATGGGCGTTCTTATTCCTATGACTATAATTACAATGAGACTTCACCGATATTTAGCAAATATCGTCTGAATATGCCTCTGCAGTGGTCTATCGAAGGTGGATTGGGTATTCAATATCAATTGACACCATCAATTAGTATATACGCAGAGCCATCCTTCAATTATTATTTTAATTCCGGTTCCGAGGTAAACACAATCAGGCAAGATAAGCCGTTTGAGTTCACTATACCGATTGGCATACGATTGACATGGTAAGAAATATCACCGCGATGGAAAAAGTAAGAAGAATTCTGTTAAGCCACAATTTACGAACCGGGATTATCGCCATAATAATTATGGTGATAATCTCAATAGTATATTTTTTCCCTGATGATTTACAGGGGAATGTATTACAGCAACCGGACACCAAGCAAGGTCTTGCCGTGGGTCATGAGGCTAAATTATTTGAGGAATCAACAGGGGAAACAACATTTTGGACTAATTCGCTATTTGGCGGAATGCCTATGTTTCAAATATCCCCAAGCTATCCGTCAAACGAATTGTTTTGTTGGATAACGAAAGTCTTAAGCTTATGGTTGCCAACGCCAGCCAATCTTTTGTTCTTGATGATGATAGGATTTTATATATTCCTGCTATCCATGAAAATGCGCTGGTATATGTGTTTATTAGGTGCTGTGGCATGGGGGTTATCAAGTTACTTTATGATTCTCATCGGTGCAGGACATATATGGAAGTATCTTACTTTAGCCTATATTCCACCGACATTAGCGGGTATAATTCTTTGTTATAGGGGGAAATATCTCATAGGGACTGCGTGTTGCGCCTTATTTGGCATGATGCAATTATCAAGCAATCATGTTCAAATGACATATTACTTCTTGTTTGTAGTCTTTGGATTTATAGTTTATTTCTTTATAAGGTCAAAACAGGAGAAGCATTTAAGAGTATGGCATGTAGGCACTTTAAGTATTGTCTTGGCTGCAATTCTATCTGTCGGTGCAAATCTGCCCAATCTTTATAATACTTATGAATATTCAAAAGAAACCATTAGAGGGAAATACTCCGATATTTCTGTAAACGAAGGGAATTCTGACAGTGGGTTAAGTCATGATTATATTACACAATATAGTTACGGCATTACAGAAACCATGACTTTGCTTATTCCGAATGTAAAAGGAGGAGCCTCTAATATACCTATGAAGGGAGAAATAAAGCCCCTTACTCTTGCGGAACTGGACAATGCGCAGGAGAAAATGCAAAATGGGGAAATCTCTCAGGAAACAGCATATAACTTACAATTCCTATATCAGTATTTCGGAGGAGAAGAAGGTACAAATGGACCGGTGTATATCGGTGCATTGATGGTAGCCATGTTTATTTTAGGTTGCCTGATTGTCAGAGGACCAATAAAATGGATATTGGTATCTCTCACAGTATTGTCAGTGGCATTGTCTTGGGGGCGCAATTATATGTGGCTTACTGAGATATTTATTAACTACATTCCTCTATATAGTAAGTTCAGAACACCCGAGAGTATTCTTGTTATCGCACAATTTACCATGCCACTACTTGGAATAATAGCTTTACAACAAATTTTACAGTCTCCAGCACATGAATCATTGCGACGTTATGGGAAAAAGATTAAATTGAGTTTCGCTATATCAATTTTTCTATGTGTCATTGGGATTCTGTTTCCCTCTTTTTATGGAAACGCAATTCAGGATTATGAAATTAAAATGGGAATAAACAATTTTCCGGAACTTTATTCCACAGCCCAAGAACTACGTCATGGATTAGTCCGGGCGGATTCTTTTCGTTCTTTTATCATACTCTTGTTGGGATTTGGTTCAATAATACTATATTTTTATCAAAAGATTACACTCCGTAATTTTATAATTGTGATTGGAGTAATTTTAGTTGGAGATATGTATTTGGTAAACAAACGATTTGTTAATCATGAGTGTTTTATGGCTAAGGAACCCACAGACCAATTAACATTCCCATTGACAATCGCGGATAAAGCTATTTTGTCGGATACCTCAATGAATTATAGAGTCATGGATTTGAAAAGATTTGCGAGTCCAGATCCCTCATATCACCACAAAATGATTGGTGGCTACCATCCTGCCAAATTGACGCGCTATCAAGATTTAATAAGCTATTATCTAAATGGAGAGAAAGATTTCAGTAATATGCTGAATATGTTGAATACCCGTTATATCATAGAAGATCCTCAGAAAGAACCTCTTTACAATGGTTCCGCTATGGGAAATGCTTGGATTGTTGACAGCATCATATATGTGGAATCTCCAATTGATGAAATCACAAGAATTGAGGACATCAACTTACGTTCTACTGCGGTAGCAGACATTAGCTTCAAAACTATCTTAGATCAACCAAAATTCAGGAATCCCGGAGACACTATTTTCGAGACAACGTATGCTCCAAATAGATTAACATACAGTCTCAAATCGGCAAATGAAGGAGTAGCAGTGTTTTCCGAAATCTATTTCCCGTGGGGTTGGAGAGCTTATATTGATGGGAAGCCGACCGAACTCGGAAGGGTTAATTATATACTCCGAGCAATAAAATTTCCTGCGGGAAAACACACAATCGAGATGGTGTTTAATCCGGATTCTTTGCGAATAACTGTAACAATCGCTACAGTATGCATATTGATTATCTATATTTTATTGGCTATTTCCGCCATTATCGCTGCTAAAAATTATGTCGTAAAAGGATGAAATGCACACTGATTGGTATAAAGAACATCAGCAACAGAATCATAATTATTCTTTCATCTCATGCAATATTGGGAGATGTGGGCCATCTATATGATGGCTCAAACCCAATATAATGCAAAAGAGACATACAAATAGACTTCAATATTTCCGTGAACTTGCCCATACGAGTGAGCGGTATTTTATACCGTATATCAAGACTTTCCTTGATATGAATAATCCCATATCCATACTTGAAGTCGGATGCGGAGACGGTGGTAATCTGCTCCCATTCGCTAAGAGAGGGGATGAAGTGGTGGGGGTGGATATCTCCGTCAACAGAATAAATGGCGCTAAGTCTTTTTTCGCACAAGAAAAGGTCAATGCTCATTTTATCTGCGCCGATATATTAAAGCTTAATGAGTACAAAGGATATTTTGATTTGGTTATATGCCATGACGTGATTGAACATATTGGCAATAAACAAGAAATGCTATCAAGGATAGAGTATTTCTTAAAGCCATCAGGACTATTATTTATCGGGTTCCCTGCGTGGCAAATGCCTTTTGGCGGACACCAGCAGATTTGTCATAACAAGTTACTGTCAATAATACCGTTTTACCACCTATTGCCTCCACGCATATATAAAACAATATTATATGCTGGCGGGGAAAGTAAGGAGTGCGTCAACGAACTTCTTTCTATAAAGAACACAAAAATAACAATCGAAAATTTTGAAAAACTGATTGACAAGACATCATTCAGGATTGTTGACAGATGCCTTTACCTCATAAACCCTCATTATGAAGTAAAATTTGGACTTAAACCTCGACGACTCGCAGGAGTATTCGCAAGAATGCCATATATGCGCAATTTCCTTTCAACAAGTTGCTTCTACATATTACAAAAATGATTTAACCTGCAAATAATCATAAAGCCCTCGGCAGAAATGTCGGGGGCTATAAGTGCATACACTTTTAATTTTATCAAAATGAACAAGGTACTCATTGTTGATGCCTCCGAATCCGACCATCGGCTTATGTCGGGCTTGCTCACGCGAGCCGGATATGAGCCGATTATTGTCGGTAGCATGGAGGCTGCAAAAGATGAGGTGGCAAAACTGCCGCCCGGCGCTGTCGTGGTAACGGCGATGAAATTCGCCCACGGCACAGCGCAAGAGTTAATCAGCTGGCAAAAGCAGGAAGGATACAAATTCCCTGTGATTGCCGTAGTGGACAACCTGAACGCCGTGGATCTACTCTCGGTGATGCGCGACGGCGGAGCCGTGGATGTGGTGCAGCGTCCGGCGATTGACAAGCAACTCGTCGAGACAGTCGGCAGGTATGCCAGACCCGAAAACGCCGTGCTTGTCCTCGATGACAGCCTTATACCCCGCAAAAGCGACACTTTCAGACGCATCGAGGAAACGGTCAAGACCATCGCCGCCACAAACGCCAACGTGATAGTGTTCGGCGAGAGTGGCACGGGAAAGGAACAGATAGCGCGGCAGATTTATCTAAACAGTTCAAGAACCGAAAGTCCCTGCATAGTGCTTGATGCCGGAAGTGCCGCACTTGTCGGTAACCACAACCCGAAATCGGAACAGAGCGAGATATACAACCGCATCAAGGGTTATTTCGGCAAATGCGCCGGAGGCACAATCATAATAAAGAACGTGCATCTGCTCAATTTCGACAAGCAGTCGGTGATGCTCCATATCCTCGAAAGCGAACATCCCGATGTGCGTGTCATAGGCACGGCAGACCCCGACCTGTTAGGCATGGTCACGGCAAAGACATTCCGCCCCAATCTCTACTACATATTGAGACAGGCTGAGATTGTAATGCCGCCGTTGCGTGAGACGATTGAGGACATAGAGCCGCTCGCCGATTATTTTCTCGGTGAATACTCACAAAAGACAGGCATTGAGAAAAAGAAACTCAATTTGTCGGCGATAAAGGCGTTGAGGACATATCCGTGGCCCGGCAACGTGCGTGAACTGAAGGATGTGATTCTGTTCGCCGCCTTCCACACCAAAGAGGACACTATAACAAAGGAGGACATCACATTCTTCCAGTCTGAGCCGGAAGTACCCGATGTGCTTACCCTCAAAAACGAGGACATCGAGAAAAAGCAGATAGCCAAGGCTCTGGAACGCTCAAACGGCAATATGTCGGAGGCGGCGAGGCTGTTGAAGATAAGCCGTTCAACGCTCAGTTACAAGCTGCGTTTCTACGGATTCCGCCGAAACAGCGACTGACATAGCCCATAATTCGCCGAAAATCACTATCTTTGTGGCGAATTTGGAAATATAAGCGACGGGAGAGCCTGTCGCATTGAAAATACAGTATAACATAACTTCGCTGAAGTTCTACTGAGAATCTGGACAATTCTGACATGGGAGAACCGAGCGATGCTTGTGCTATGCGTCTGCATAGCGTGCATCGGTAAACATCTCCCACTTCCATAGGCAGTCCAGAGCCTTCAGTAGTAAGAGTGCTTTCGATGCACGCTTTTGTGTCGTGATGACACGCAGACCTTAATCTAATCTACATATGAAATCCCCCGTTTATATTGCTGCCCCTTTTCTTCGCGTGGAAACGGCGAAGTGCCTCTTTCGGCGACAGGTCGGGATGTCTCGCCCGGAACTCCGGCCAAGTCTCGTTGTCGCCTCCGCATGACCAGCCCTGTTCCTCGACAGGCGAGGTGTCTATATTCGGAACACTGACCGTGACGGCGGGTTTCTGAACCTCCGGCTGTCTTCGGGTCTGTCCCGATGAAACACGGGTTGACGCTTTCTGCAACTCCGTGAAATGCCTGTCAAGATTCCCGAAACTGAAATTCCTGTCAACCTTCGACCCTGAAAACTTCCTGCCTTCATAGATGAAGGAGATACCTTCCCGGATGGCTGTTCCCTTTCGGTATTTGTATTCCACACTGACCCCTCCGGCTCTGAGCCATTTTTCGAACCTTTCCCAACTGTTTACACCCGGATTGTTCCATGCGCCGTTGATGATGTGGAACAGTCGGTATTTCACTTTCTCGGCACCGCGAAGGCGGTTGACATTGGTCTTTTCCTTTCCCTCGCTGATTTTAAGGTTGTACTCCCGTGTGAGGTCTTTGCATATATCCCGGTTGCGTTCATAATCGTTTTTGTCCGATATGGTTCCGGCATGGTTGTCGATTCTGCTGAACACGATATGGCAGTGCGGATGCGCCTTGTCGAAATGACGCACGATTATATACGGGGTGTCAACGATACCCATGCGCTCCATATATTTTCCGGCAATCTCCACCATGAGGGCATCATCGAGCCTATCGGCATCCTCCGCATCGAAGTTGAGCGAGATATGCCCGACAGTATAATCGCAAAAACGAAACGTGCAACTTTCAAAAACGAAACGAGCAAATCTTCTCTTTTTTCGCTTCCTTTTTTCTCTGGCTCTTTCGACCGCTTAAATACCAATTAAAAGCCGATTTCAAGCTGATTAAACAGGCTTAAAATCGGCTTAATTTTGGGGCTTTGTTCTGATTTTCTCTCCAGCTTTTCACACGTTCAGGTCAAACCTTACAGCTTCATTTCCGGCCAAAAGTTCGCGTGTTCTCTCTACGTTGTTAGCGTAAATGTGAACGTTTCCCAGATTCAGCGTGATAGATTTTAACGGCGATTCTATTTGTCGCGCTATCAAATACAAATGGTAAATGTCAGCTGGTAAACCTAAGTTTGCGTCGCTGCTTCTCTGATAAGCCGACAAAACCAATTCGCCGTCTTCGAGCTGGAACTGAATAAGGCTTAAACATGGTGCTTGGTTCGTTTCCGCTCCTGTTGAGCCTAAGAACAGCACATAATTTTTGCTGTTCCGCTTTTCGCGGTTAATCTGCTCAATCAAAGCCGGCAATTTCTCAAAATAGGTCGGATAACTGTTGATGAGAATTTGCCCGCAATAATCCCACCAGTTTATCCCGGCTTCTCGGTACTTGGTCAGGTCTCTTTCGCCTGCCATAAACAGGCTAAGTTCGTTGCGCAGCTTTTTGCGTGCGATGTTGTGGCTCTCGAAAATCTCCAGCAGGTCATAAGGCGACAAACTCAGCTGCTCATTGAGCAAATAGATTATGTCGCCTTTTTTATTGCTCTGTCGTTTGCCGTGCTGCAATATCTTGCCGAGCATGGCATAATACTTGTTTGGTGTCATTCGACGCGAATTTAGCCCGTTTCTGTGAGTTCTGGGGCATTTCCCGGCTGCATCATAGTGAAGCAGCTTTGCAGTCGTTTCCCAGACGCTTCACAATGTCGTAAACACTGCGCTCACTCATATTGTACTGCTTGGCCAGACAGGCGACAACATAGCTTATCTTTTCGCCTCGCTGCTTTGCTCTGCCGAAGTCCTCGAACAGGGCAATATATTTATGATCCGACGGCTTTACGCCGGCTTTTTCCAGCTTTTCAATCACTCCACCGCACAATTTTAATGCTTCGTACACTGTCATTCAGCATTTTTTCGTAATTTTGCAACTCCTACGACATTCAACATCAACGCCAATGCGCAGTCGAAAGGCATTTTTGCCCCCGGCTTATGCGCATTGGCGTTTTGTATTTGTATGTCGTAGGAAAACTGCAAATCAAGCCGGGGGCTTTTTTATACCTCCACGCTTGGCTGTGTCGGTCAGAGCTTGGTTATCATCATATCGTTAAATTTAGCCTGATAATTCAGGGTGTTTGTCCTCATGCGGACCGTTGCGCCGTACATGGGCGCTGCTTCGCCGTATTCCTCGGCCATGAACTGGCAGAGCTCCACGATCTGCGACTTGTCGGAAGTGAAATAAATGTATTTCGTGCCCCGGAGCAAACGCAACACACTGAGATAGTCGGTCAGCTTCCAATAGTTCTCATACATTCCGCACTCGGTCGTAAGATACGGCGGATCCAGCACGAACAACGCCCGGCTGTTGCCGCGCTCACGCTCGAACAGTTCCCGGTAGTCCATGTGAACTATTTCCAACCCGTCCAGATAGCCGTCGCACTCATACGCGCCCGGTCTTACGCGGTTATACATAGTATGCTTGCGAAGCTCGTCCAGACTTGTAACCCATTTGCCGGAGAAAAGCACCGACCGCCCGATTGTCAGAATGTCCACCCAGCCGAGGCGGTTCTGCGCGTCGTTGACAATAGCCAGAACATCGGCACGCTCCCAATCTGTCAGCCGCTGGTTAGGCTCCAGCCCGGTTAAACGCTCTTTAATGGCCGCTAAAATGGCGTTTGTGTCCTCCACTGCCGCCAGGCGGCGGTCGTAATGGTCAAAGTCGTTATAAATCACCCTGCACCTCGGCAACACCCTTTTGGCCGTGTGCGACAGCAGCCCGGAGCCTCCGAAAAGGTCGACCACTGTGTCAATCTGTCCCTCCACCCGCTCCAGCACCTCGGCGAAGTCCCGGAGAAAATAGCGCTTTTGCCCCATGAACGGAAGCGGTGCGCATTTGTAGGTCCTACTCATTCAGCATAATTTTATTTTTTAAGTTTGGCGCGCTGGGGCGGCAGCATTTACCCCCCCCTAAAAATTCGCGCGTAATTAGCAAGTTTTCTGCTCATTATTTTGTGGTGTTATCAATTATTATTAACTTTGCACCAAAGTTAGAACATCTTCAAAAGTCCGTTTGTAGCCCCGATATGCACCGTTTTACTCCTTTCCCGTTATTGAAAAGTGTTTGTTAGCTGAGGCGACGTTCAAGTCCCTGGATTGGGGACTTTCGACAAATGAAGCGTTTACCCTTTCATGGTTTGTAGGGTATTTCAACCTTTGGGTCCCTTTGCTTGCTGTTCTTCTCCGCGTGGCGAAGATGCCACCGAACGATGTTGAACAGTCCGACAGTATCAAAATTTTTATTCTGTCCTGATGTGCGTACAATGTGTTTCGACCGCAGGGACTTAAAAGTGGAGTTCATCACCCCACTTTTTTTATGCCCTTATTTATCGATTGATTAGTCAAGCGAGAAAGTGCGGAGGAACGAATAAGTCGCCGTTTGAGGCCCTAACACTTTGGATTTATACTGGCTAATGCGGTATTTCATGCGCACTATCTCGCCGCCGCTGTCCTTGCCACCCGTGGGCTTGAGCCTGGCTATCTGTACGCCGATAGGAGCATAAGCCTTGTGGCACGTTCCTTTGGTGTTCATGGTCGTTTTCAGCACTATTTTTTTGCGGTTGCCCTGTATGCGGTAGAAGCCGCCTGTGCCCACATAGAAAAGCGACGCGCAGAGCGTCGGCAGCTCCTTGCCTATCAGGTTGGAGTCAGTTTTGGGGTCGGCCACGCCTATGCACTTGGGCACATACCATTTGCCCGGCTCGCCTTTGCTCAGGCGTATGCCCTTGAAATGCACATACTGGCTTTTAGGCTGCCTTTTCTGGCGCTTCCCTTTGTTCTTGGTGTATGACTTTGCACCGCCTGTCCGACGGTAGGAGCTGCGCTTTTTCTTGCGCAGCAGCACGATGTCGCAGTCTGCCCCCAGCGCGCCGTGCCGCAGATACACGGTCGACCGAACGATTTTAACATCTAAGTGCATGGCTGTTTCAAGCTGCTGGCTCCACGCACCCCAGACCGCGCCGTTCCATGTGCGCACATAGTGGCAGTCGTCGCCCTGGATTATCTCCTGGCGTACTCTGGTGCTGCCCTGGGCTGTTACCACAACCGTATAATCGGCAGACCCGAAAAGCGACACGCTCCCGGTGCATGACAGCACACACGCCGTTTTAAGCCCGTCGAGCTGCTTCTGCGTAAGTCCTTGCACGGTCTTGGCGGTCAGCTTCTCGGCCAAAACATCTTTCAGGTAGGTTAAAACCGTCTGGGGCATGTTCTTTATCTGACCTGCCAGCACGGCATTGGTCGGGAACGCTTCCAGCTGTCTGCCGTTCACGTTCACAAAACTGTTGATGTCGTAGCTCTCCGCACCCTTGGCGGTAGTGAACTGTGCCACGCGCAATGTCCGCGCTTCCTTGTAGGTTTCCGCGTCAGCCTTGATGTCCTCGGAGGTGGTCGTTATGGTCAGGTATCTGACCGAAGTACCGAACACGGGGCGCGGCGCTATTTCCACGACCTCGGTCTGCTTGTCGGTGTTCTCTATGACAGCCACGCCGCCGACGGTGCCGTTGGGGGCTTTCAGTATGTAGTTGACACCTCCGACACCGGCCAGCAGTTCCAACAGTTTTATTTGATCCTGGATAAAGTCGAGTGTTTCGGTCGAAAGGGGGTATTTTCCGACGCCGCCCGTGGCGGTTCTGGTGTCGGTGTAGCTTGCTGTTTTCATTTATTCCGCGTTATGGGGATTATCTCACTTGTAAACGGGTTGCGGCCTATGACAATGGGGTTGCCTGTCTTGACATAGTGCGCCCGTTTGGTTATAAGTTTGTATTTATCCACCATCGCTTTAATCTCTGCGAGTTTTGCCCAGGCACGGGCAGGCACAAACACAATGAAGTCGTTTTGCGCCATATTCAGCATTTGCTCACTGTAAACGACAGGCACACCCGGACCCGGCTCGCCCACAGTTACGGGAATTTGTTCCCCGCTCTCGGTAACGGCATAGAGCCACTCGCCCTCCTGCTTCATGCTCCCTATCTTGAAGCCGTTGCCGAAATAATGGTTAAGCACGCCGCGCAAATAACACACCTGCCCGTTGTGGGTAAGCCTGAATATATGCCCGGCACGCGCGTTTGTAAACTCGCCATAGACGCGCTCCACTCCCACCGCCCCGGCACGCAGCAGCCCGAAAATCAACGGGCGCCGGAGCCAGGACGGCAGCAGCAGGACGATAAGACGCTTAAAATCTATTTCAAACATCATTCTATGGCATTATAGGGTTGATAGTCCACTGTGAGCGCGTCGATGCTGTAATAGCCGCTGAACGGGCGGTCGTAGCCCTCCACGGTCTGCCACTCGGCACCGTTGCGCGGCTTCACTTTTACGCTCTTGATGTCTGCCACCTCCACGCACGGCAAAGCCTGTAACGCAGCCATGAGGTCGCTCTTGCGGAACATGCCGTTAAACGGCAGGTTTTCGATTACCTGTTTTGTGGTCTCGCGCACGGGGTCTTTGCCGTTCTGGCTGCCGTTGCCGTTGGCGTCGATAATCAGTAGCGTGGGGTCGTAGTATATCAGCAGGGAAATGCGCATCTGGTCGGCCGGCTCATTACGGAGTTGCACCGACACGCCGGCGTCCTTAATCTCGTTCATGTAAGATGTCAGGCCCTCCAGCTGCCCGGCGGTAAGCGCCGCGGGGTTTCCGTCCACCTCTCGGGCGACCTTGATATAAACCACCGTGTTGCTCTCCGTCGCCACGGCATATTTTACGACCTTGGCGGCGGCGATGTCCTGTTCGGTCATGCCCTCCGTGTCGTAATAGTCGCAGTCCGTTACGAGCTTCTGCCCCTGCATATACGCCTTGGCCTTGCTCACATACCACCGCAGCGTGTGGGGCTCCAGCTGTTCAATCCGCGCGTCAACATCTGCACGGTGCAGGTCGAACAGTTTCTCAAGCGCCCAGACCGCAACGGCGAAAACATAAAAGATTATGTTCTCCAGACTGGCCATGCTGAAACAGTCGGCAAAGCTCTTTGAGCCGTCAAGCCCATAACGAGACTTGACCGCCTCCATTTTCATGAACTCGGCGGTCATGTCCTTTTTGATTTCCTCAACAGTCCGGGCCATATCCGTGCGGTTTAGTTACGGGCCAGCAGTTCGTCCACCTGTGCCTTGCAGCTGCTCCGCACCTGCGCGAATTGCTCCAGCTCGGCGGCGTGTTCCGGCGTGTCCGTGCCGTTGGCCAGCACGGCGATCTGGGCGTCCATGTCGTAATGCGTCCCGATTAGTCCGGCCACGAATTTGTCGCGGCGGTTCTCGGCCGTTACGCCTGTCGCCTCAATCATGGTGCCACCGTCGGGCATGTCGCCCGAATAGCTGAATCCGGACGTACTCTCGCCCGTTTCCTCGTTGGTAATTTCGGCCGGCTGCTCGTTCAGATAGAGCAGCACGTGGCCGTTGTCGAAGATTTCAAACTTTTTGCGCTCTGTGTAGCTTGCTGTCTGCTTCATTGTTCTTTTTGTTTTAGTCGTCGGGGTCCACGAGTTTATAAAAACATCGCTTCCCGTCGCCGATCGGTTGTTTGATTAGTTTGGCCCTGAGCGGTTCCGTTATCTCCACGCCCTCCAGCTGGCGGATCAGCGCCTGGCTGCCGGTGAAGGTGATATGCTCCACCCAGTCAGTTACCGGCTGCCCCGCGTCGTCGATTACCGGGCGGCTCTGCCCGTCAGGGCCCGTTTCCGTCAGCGGCTCCTCTATTGAGTATTGCAGCGTCAGGCACGGTTCCGAATTGTGCTTCGACGGGGCCAGTTTGTAGCCCGTCAGGTGGATTTCCCGGTTCAGGATTGCGTCGACATGGTACTTGGTACCCGTCAGGTTGCCCGATGTCTTGGGCACAAGATCACTAAATTTTTTCATATTGAGAACTTTGAATAAGTGTTTACTGTCGCAGTGTAGCATGAAGCCTGCCCGGCTCGCTGTCAGCAGCATTATTTCAGCCTCCGGCACCCCGGCTTTCCTCAGCTTCGCCAGCTCTCTGCATAGTCCCTGCTTGTTTTTCTTGCGTGCCAGGCAGTGAGTGTGAAACGTAACGTAACCCACAAAGTCAATGCCCCGGCTTTCCACCGGGAAAACCTGGTAATTGCTTTTAAGGTCCACGCGCCGCTCCTCGTTCAGCCAGTCGTTGATAAGCACCAGCCAGCCGTGCAGCGTCGGTTTGTCCCCGGCAAGCAGCACCATGTCGTCGGCGTAGCGGTAATAATACCGCACCCCGGCCGCCTCTTTAAGCAGGTGGTCGAGTTCCGACAGGTAGAGATTAGCGAAGTATTGGGAAATATAATTGCCGATAGGCACCCCCGGCGCGCTGTCTATTATGCTGTCAAGCAGCCAGAGCACCTCCGGGTCCTTGATTTTACGACGCACCACGGCTTTCATCTTGTCGTGGTCTATGCTGGGGTAAAACTTGCGCACGTCCAGTTTCAGGCAGTACGCCGTCCCCTCCGGGTCGTTCCTCAGGTCCTCGCGCAGCTTCCGCAGCAGCGAGTGCATGCCGCGCCCCTTTATGCAGGCGTGCGTGTCGGCGGTAAACTGTGGCGTCCATATAGGCTCAAGCACCTGCATGATCGCCCAGTGTACCACTCGGTCACGGAATGGCAATTTATAGATTTCACGGCGTTTGCCCTCGTATTTTATAAAAACATCATAGGGGCTGGTCTTGTACCGCTTTTCTGTCAGTTCCCGGTGCAGCTGCACCAGGTTCTCATCCAGATTGGCGAAAAATGCCGTTACCTCATCGCGCTTGCGCTTGCCGCTGGCGGCGTTGTGCGCCGCCTCCCGCAAGTTGCCTATGTCGCAAATGCGCGCATACAAATTGCCATATCTTTTCATTTCGGGTCATCGGGTCTGTCTTTGGGTTTTGGGGTCTGCAATGCTCGCTTCGGAAGCTGTCGAAGCCGCCACACTCGGCGGGCCTACCGGCACCCTCTGCATCGGTTGTTATCTTCTGCCATGCGGCACGGTCCGGCCCCTCTGTCGCGTTTGTTTTTGTTCGAGCCTGTATAGGGGCGACGAGTAGTTCGCATTCGCATTCGTAGCCGTGTTGTTCGCATTCGCATTGAACGCGCCCGCATTCGTGCCATTGTTCGCGTTACCGCCAGCAGCACGGACCCGGAGGCTCCCTACTGCCGGGGTCGCAACCGGTCAAACCGTCGTTTGACACTGCAAATTTAACAATTTTTTTGCAGACGGCCACGCCCGGAACTGATTATCCCGATTTTCCAAAAAAATTCGCCCGCCTGCGGCGGGGTTGGAATTGCTCCCGCACACCCCGCCGCCATTGCGTTTCTCTGTTCTCTCTATGCCAAAATTTCAATGAACTTTTGCGCGCTCCCCGGCTCTCCGGCTCCCGCGCCCTGCTGTCCTTCACTCCGGCTTTCGTTCCGGTCGTTTTCGTTTTGCGCTTCGCGCCGTTCACGCTTCAATCGTGGGGTCGTCCACGAAAACGCAGAGGGGCGACGAGCAGCCCGCAGACGCACCCGCAGCCGCGCGGTACGCATCCGCAGCGAACGCGCCCGCACTCGTGCCACTGAGCGCGCTACCGCCAGCAGCACGGACCCGGAGGCCTGTCTGCGTCGCTCCGTTGGTATAAAAATAGTCCGGATAATAGGTGCTTGCGCTGCCGCCTACTGCCGTAGGCATCATGCACAGCCCGTTAGTGCTCACGCGCTTTATGTAGCCCTCGGCCTGGGGACACTCCGCCACTTTAAGCAGACCCTCAACACTGTTGGGGTTAAAGTCCGCATACATAGACTGCGCCACATACACCTCGGTCTTTACACCCGCCTCCTGGCTCACGGTCAGACCGCGCACCCAGCGCCACAGGTGCCCGTACCCGGCATGTACTAGGCCAAAGAACACCGGCACCTGAAATGTCTTGTACGGTGCCTCCTGGTCCTCGGCCGCCTCGCTTGCCGGCAGCCCGTATTCAACCAGCCCCGTGCCGTCGCCCATTTCCAGGCCAACGCTCGTAGGGATCACGGGATAATAGGCATTGTAACCGTCCCAGTCCGGTATGTCGGTTACACCTGTGCCGAAGCCGCCCTGATACAGCCCGTCGGCGTCCTTTTCGGCGTTATAGGGCGCCTGGCTGTTGCGCGTGCCCATGATTACGGCAAACAGGATTTGCACCGCTGCTTGTGCCACAAACCAGTTGGCCTCCCAGCCCTCGCCGCGCTTCCGCGCGTTGGTGCCGAATGCCGTTGTGCTTATTGCCGTGGCCGCCATGCCCAGCATCGTAACCTGGGGAGCGTCCGCGCCCGGGTGTTTGGCTTTGTTCGCCACATTCAGCGCCGCCCCGCCACCGCCGCGATAGCGCTCATCCTGGCTGATTACTGAGCACAGCTTCTGTTCAGTGCGGTCCATTACCGCCGCGCCCAGCCAGCTTGTGCCGCCGACGGGTATCTTCACGCTCTTGTACCCCTCCAGCGGTTTCAGCGTTATGGCCCAGTATGTGCGCGACGCCGTTACTATCTCGGTGAAGTACCACGCGCGGCTCCAGCACCACATGCACTGTCCCATGCTGCCGTCAAGCGCCGCCGGGCTCCCGTCCGCAAACCGCGTGCTGTCCTTGGGGTCCAGCTTGTGCAGCTCTCGGTCGTCCGTTACCAGATAGCGGCCCAGCCCCAGCGTTTCCGGCAGTCGCTTCAAAAAGTCAAGCGACCCAAACCAGCCGCCCGCCGTCGGCGTCGCCTGGTCGTTGGCCCACCAGCGGCCCGCTATCGGGTTGCCGGCTTCCGCCACGGCGCGCTCAAGCTCCATGCTCCGCGTCTCGCCGCTCGCGTCCATTACCTCTATGCGCATCGCTCCCGGCTCACCCTCGGCGGGGTCAAGCTCGTTTATGCGCTTGCCGTTCTCAAAGGCCGCAAGCATTTCGCGCACCTTTGCTTCTTCCTGTTCGTTAAATGCCATTTTAATGACTGTTTAAGGGTTGTTTATTTATTCAGTTTAATACTCGTTGCTGTATATCTCATAATCTTCATCGCTCACCGCGCTTATGCTCACGGACTGATAGTTCGCCTCGGTCATTTGCGTGGCCGCGTAGTTCTTTATCACGATTTTGGTAATGTCGAATATTGCCAGGAACTCACTGTGTACCTCAATCGCCGTTTTCGTGTCAAGCAGCTGCCGCAGTGTCCGCAGTTCGTCCCCCGGATATTCGTCTGCGATCACACCGTCGCGCACCGCCTGGACGCCCACAACCAGGTTGACCGCCCAGTCTCCGGCGTTGATGTATTCCTTGACAGTGCCGTCCCGCCCCACAAGCGCCGTGCTCACTATCCGGTTCTCACGGCTCACTGCAGCCACCGCGTCCGGCAACTCCACCTCCAGGGTCCCGCTCTCGGTCTGTGCCCGTAGCTTCACCGGGCAGAGCACATAACGACCCTCCCACCACGCGCGGTCCGTGATAGGCACACCCCGGTCCTGCGCCTTGATTGCTTCGCCGCGACCCTCCCAGTTCGGGGCCTCCCCCTGGCGACCCTCGCCGAAGCGCACAAGCCGCTTCGACATATAGTTCGCCCAGCTTATCGCTGTCAGGTCTATGCTGAACGGCATTTTTATGCCGCCTAAGCTCGGTTGTGGAATTATGCTCATGTGGTTGCCAGTTGGGTATCGTTGAGCGCGCCCGTCAGGGTTTCAAGTATTACCGCCTTGACCTGTTCCGCACTTTCGCCGACGGTCGCGCTGTGTATCTCGAAACGCTCAACCAATTTTTCAATGTTGATTGTGATATTTTTGATTTTGCCGCCGCTGTCGCTTCCGCTGCCGGCACCTGTTCCGGACGCGCCGGAAAGGCTGCCGCCGGTAGG